>WBTZ01000026.1 GCA_009026175.1 Zoogloea sp.
CCCCATCGCCTTCCTGCTCGGCGGCCTGGGCCGCAAGCACTGAGCGGCTGACGGCGCCGGCGCCAGGTACAAGGGCCACCCGAGGGTGGCCCTTGTCGTTTGCATGCCCTGTTGTTTGCGTCCCCTCCTCCGGGACGCCGCCGGACGCTCAGGCCAGCATGTCGGCCCAGATGTTCCTGGCCCACGACAAGGCATAGGCGCCTTCCAGCTCGTTGGCCGCGGCCGACACCCCGCCGGCCCCCGGCACCGGCATCACCACTTTTTTCTCTGCATCGTACTGATGCACCGAGGCCACGTGGATCACGTTCTTCGAGTCCACGAAGCTGTAGCAGGTGTTCATCAGCACCGGGCTCGCAGCGGGTGCCTCACCCGCCAGCAGGTTGAGGATGGCCGCCGCTGCCACCTTGGCGTGCTGGTTGGCCATGTGGCCGGACTTGGGCATGGTCGGTGCCGGGAAGATGGCGTCGCCAAGCACATGGATCCCCGGCGTGTTGACCGACTCGAAGCTCAGCCAGTCGATGTCCACCCAGCGGCCATTGATCAGCTTGAGGCCGGCCAGGGCAGCAATATCGCCGGCCCGGTGGGGCGGCACCACATTGAGCACGTCGGCCCGCACGGTGTCGAAATCCAGCCTGGCCGTCCGGGTGCCTGCATCCACCTCGCGCAACTCGCTGCCCGGCCGGTATTCGAGGATGCCCTTGTACTGCTCGAACGCCTTGGTGAACAAAGCCTTCTTGGAAACGATCTCGTCGTTGGCGTCGAGCACCAGGACCTTGGACTTCGGCTTGGTCTTCTTCAGGTAATTGGCCACCAGGCAGGCCCGCTCATACGGCCCCGGCGGGCAGCGGTAAGGCGCCTTCGGGACGGTCAGGGCGTACACGCCGCCGTCCTTCATGTCCTCGAGCTGCTGGCGGAGGGCCACGGTCTGGGCACCGGCCTTCCAGGCGTGGAGGATCGTGCTCCGGGCTGCCTCGGTCTCGAGGCCGGGGACCTGGTCGTACTGAAAATCCACGCCCGGCGACAGCACCAGGCGGTCATAACGCAGCGTGCCGCCCGAGGCCAGGCGGACCGTGCGGCCCGCCGGATCGATGGCCAGGGCCTCGTCCTGCAGCACCGTCACCCCCCAGGTGTTACGCAGGCCGTCGTAGCCCAGGGTGATGTCGGCAAGGGTCTTGTCCCCGCCGATCACCAGGTTGGAGATCGGGCAGGAGATGAAGCGGGGATTGCGCTCCACGAGGGTGACGGCAACCCCCTTGTCACTCCACATGCGCAGGTACTTGGCCACCGTGGCGCCACCGAAGCCACCGCCCACCACCACCACATGACCCGCCGGGCGGGTGCCCAGGGCGCATCCGGAGAGGCCGGGCAGGGCCGCCGCGCCGCCGGCCAGCAGCGAGCGTTTCAGGAAATCGCGTCGATCCGTCATGCTTTGCCCCTTATTTGCGAGCGGCAAAGTAGGCCGCGATCAGTTCGAGTTGCGCCTCGCTATACCCCTTCGAGATCTGATGCATGATGGTCGCAGGCTTGGCGCCGGACCGGAAATCCCTGAGCTTCTGCATCAGCACCGCGCTGTCGGTCCCCGCCAGCGGCTCGACGGCCGAGCCAGGCACCGTACGGCCTCCGGTCCCGTGACAGCCGGCGCAAGTGGCGGCCAGGTTGCGGGCAAGATTGGGATCCGGCGTGTCCTGGGCACTCGCAGTGCCCGCACCCGCCAGCAGGGCCAGGGCCAGCGCCAGCGGGGTCCATCGAAGCAGCTTCATCGTTTCCTCTCCTGTGTTCAGCCCGCCGCGCAGGCCATGGAATGCGCTTGGCGCGCAGTTTTGCCATGGATCCTGGCGCTCGGCAAGCGGCCATCGACGTCAGCTTCAATCGGCACTCAGGTGACCCCTGCCGCACCGCTCTCCTGCTCCAGCATCTCCCTCACCGTGTAGGACACCGGGCGCCCGGGGTAGCGGCACTCGCCGGCGGTGAAGCCCTCACCGTCGCTGCCGTTGAGCAGCGGGCACTGGGCAAAGAGTTCGGCCACCCAGTCTGCGAAGGCCCGCACTTTGGGCGACAGGTGGCGGTTCTGCGGATAAAGCACCGACATCGGCAGCGCGGCCGGCTTCCAGCGCGGGAGCACCTCCCGCAGCTCGCCGTTGTCCAGGTGGGGCAGCGCCATGAAGCGCGGCGCCTGGAGCAGGCCAAAGCCCTGCAGACCGCAGGCCATGTAGGCATCCGCATCATTCACCGCCACCCGCCCCTGCACACGCACCGGCGTACTGACGCCGTCCACCACGAAATCCCAGTCGATCACCCGGCCGGTGCGGCTGGAGAAGTAATGCACGGCCTGGTGCTCGGCCAGGTCTTCGAGGGTCTGCGGTTCGCCGTGACGCTCGAGGTATTCCCGGGACCCGCAGGTGACGAAGCTGAGGCTGCCGATCCGCCGGGCGACCAGGGTCGAATCCTCCAGGCCGCCGGCCCGGATCACACAGTCCACCGCCTCCTGGACCAGGTCCACCGGCCGGTCGCCCATGCCGATCACCAGCTCCACGTCCGGGTAGCGGTTATGGAACTCGCACAGACGGGGAATCAGGATGCGCCGCCCGATCGGCCCCGAGACATCCACCCGCAGCCGCCCCTGGGGCCGCCGCGCCGCGTCCTGGAAGGAGGCTTCGATCTCCTCCAGCTCGTGAATGATGCGGGTGCAACGCTCGTAGTACGCCGCACCATCCGGCGTCAGGCTGACGCTGCGGGTGGTGCGATTGAGCAGGCGCACCTTGAGCAGGTTTTCGAGGGCCTGGATGGTGGTGGTCACCGTCGCCCGGGGCAGGCCCAGGTTGTCCGCCGCCCGGGTGAAGCTGTTGGCGTCCACGACGCCCATGAACACCCGCATTGCCTGAAATCGGTCCATCCGCCACTCCTCTGCTCGCCGGTCTCCCATCGAGGCCGTACTGAATTATTAGTCAACTCCGAACAGTGAAGTCAACTTTTGTATATTTATCCCAACACAACCAACAACCAAAATGCAGCCATCCCCGATTCGACCCTCGCTTTCACGAACAGAGAGGACAACATGCGTACCCCCGACTCCACCCCCACGACCGAATCCACCCCCCGCTCGCGCCGGCGCACCCTGATCGCCGCCGCGCTGGCGGGCTTCGTCATCACAGGCTCCGGCATCGCCGCCTATACGGCCCGGGCCGAAGCGCCGACGGCAGCGGCCGCCCCCGAGGCCGCCCAGGTGGACACGGCCCAGGTCATCCACCGCAGCGTCACCGAATGGCAGGACTTCTCCGGCCGGCTCGAGGCCGTAGACAGGGTCGAGATCCGGCCGCAGGTGTCGGGCATCCTCACCGAGGTGCACTTCAAGGATGGCAGCGCGGTGCGCAAGGGCGATGTCCTGTTCACCATAGATCCCCGCCCCTTCGCCGCCGAGGTCGCCCGCGCCGAGGCCCAGCTCGCCGCGGCGGAATCCCGTACCGCCTACACCGCCTCGGACCTGGCCCGGGCCGAGCGCCTGATCGCCGACAACGCCGTGTCGCGGCGCGATTTCGAGGAGAAGCAGAATGCCGCCCGGGATGCAGCCGCCGGCGTGCAGGCTGCCCGCGCCGCCCTGCGGGTGGCCCGCCTCAACCTCGAATACACCACCATCAAGGCCCCCATCGCCGGACGCATGTCGCGGGCGGAAGTGACTGTCGGCAACCTCGTCAACGCCAACAGCGGTCCGGCGCTGACCACCCTGGTCTCGGCCGACCGCATCTACGCCGCCTTCGACGTGGACGAGCAGACCTTCCTCAAGTCGGTCAATCCGGCGCGCACGGCGCGGGGCACCACCCTGCCGGTGCATCTCGGCCTGGCCGACCAGGATGGCCACCCCTTCGAGGGGCATATCCACTCGGTGGACAACCGGCTCGACACCCATTCGGGGACGATCCGCGTCCGGGCCGTCTTTGACAACCCCGACGGCCGCCTCGTGCCCGGTCTCTACGCGCGGGTCCGCCTGGGCGGCGGCACGCCCCGCGAAGCAGTGCTGATCGACGACCGCGCCATCGGCATCGACCAGGACAAGCGCTTCGTGCTGGTGGTCACCCCGGACAACCGCAGCGCCTACCGGGAGGTTCACCTGGGCAGCCTGCAGGATGGCCTGCGGGTGGTCGAGAAGGGGCTCGCGCCGGGCGAGCGCATCGTCGTGAACGGCCTGCAGCGGGTCCGCCCGGGCGATCCGGTGACGCCCCGACCGGTGGCCATGGCCGGCAGCGCGCCGGTTGCCGCCGTCGCCCTGCCCCGCGCCGACAAGACGCAGATCTGAGCCCCGGCCGGAACGCACGCCATGAATATCTCGAAGTTCTTCATCGATCGCCCCATCTTTGCCGGGGTGCTGTCGGTCCTCATCCTGCTGGCCGGCCTGCTGTCGGTGTTCAAGCTGCCCATCGCCGAGTACCCGGAGGTCGTCCCCCCCTCGGTGGTGGTCCGTGCCCAGTTTCCCGGCGCCAACCCCAAGGTGATCGCCGAGACGGTGGCGGCGCCGCTGGAGGAGAGCATCAACGGCGTGGAAAACATGCTGTACATGCAATCCCAGGCCAACAGCGACGGCAACCTGACCCTCACCGTGCACTTCCAGCTGGGGGTCGATCCCGACAAGGCCCAGCAACTGGTGCAGAACCGGGTCTCCCAGGCCCTGCCGCGCCTGCCCGGGGACGTCCAGCGGCTGGGCGTGACCACCGCCAAGAGCACGCCCACCATCACCATGGTGGTGCACCTCACCTCGCCGGACGACCGCTATGACATGACCTACCTGCGCAACTACGCAGTCCTCAACGTCAAGGACCGCCTGGCGCGCATCCAGGGTGTGGGCGAGGTGGGACTGTTCGGCTCCGGCAACTACGCCATGCGGGTGTGGCTGGATCCGGGCAAGGTGGCCGAACGCGGGCTCACCGCCAGTGACGTGGTGCAGGCCATCCGCGAGCAGAACGTGCAGGTGGCCGCCGGCGTGATCGGCGCCCCCCCCAATGACCGCCACACGCCCCTGCAGCTCAGCGTGAATGCCCAGGGCCGCCTCAAGGACGAGGCCGAGTTCGCCCGCATCATCCTCAAGACCGCCCCCGACGGCGGCGTCACCCGCCTGGGCGACGTGGCCCGCATCGAGCTGGCGGCGGCCGAGTACGGCCTGCGCGCCCTGCTCGACAACAAGCCGGCGGTGGCCATACCGATCTTCCAGACGCCGGGCGCCAATGCCCTCGACATCTCCGCCCAGGTACGCGAGACCATGGCCGAGCTGTCCAGGGACTTTCCGCCCTCGGTGCAGTACAGCATCGTCTACGACCCCACCCAGTTCGTGCGGGCCAGCATCAAGGCAGTGATCACCACCCTGCTCGAAGCCATCGCCCTGGTGGTGCTGGTGGTGATCGTCTTCCTGCAGACCTGGCGCGCGTCCATCATCCCGCTGCTGGCGGTGCCGGTGTCCATCATCGGCACCTTCTCGCTGATGCTCGGCTTCGGCTACTCCATCAACGCCCTGTCCCTGTTCGGCATGGTGCTGGCGATCGGCATCGTGGTGGACGACGCGATCGTGGTGGTGGAAAACGTGGAGCGCAACATCGAGGCCGGCCTGACGCCCCGCGAGGCCACCTACCGGGCCATGCGCGAGGTGTCCGGGCCGATCATCGCCATCGCCCTGACCCTGGTCGCGGTGTTCGTGCCCCTGGCCTTCATGACCGGCCTCACCGGCCAGTTCTACAAGCAGTTCGCCATGACCATCGCCATCTCGACGGTGATCTCGGCCTTCAACTCCCTGACCCTGTCGCCGGCCCTGGCAGCCCTCCTGCTGAAGGGCCACGACACGCCCCCCGACTGGCTCACGGTGCAGATGCAGCGCTGGTTCGGCGGCTTCTTCGCGGGCTTCAACCGCTTCTTCAAGCGCAGCAGCGAGCGCTACGGCCGCGGCGTCACGGGGGTGATCCAGCGCAAGGCCTCGGCGATGGGCGTATATGCCGTGCTGCTCGGGCTGACCGTGGGCATCTCGTGGCTGGTACCGGGGGGCTTCGTACCCGCCCAGGACAAGCAATACCTGGTGAGCTTCACCCAGTTGCCGGCCGGTGCCTCCCTCGACCGCACCGAGGAGGTAGTGCGCCGCATGGGCGAGATCGCCCTCAAGCAGCCCGGGGTGGAAAACGCCGTGGCCTTTCCCGGGCTGTCGATCAACGGCTTCACCAACAGCTCCAGCGCCGGCATCGTCTTCGTGACCCTCAAGCCCTTTGCCGAACGCAAGTCGCCGGAGCTGTCGGCGGGGGCCATCGCCGGGGCCCTCAACCAGCAGTACGCGGCCATCCAGGAAGCCTTCATCGCCGTCTTCCCGCCCCCGCCGGTGATGGGCCTGGGCACCGTGGGCGGGTTCAAGATGCAGATCGAGGACCGGGGCAGCCTCGGCTACGCCGAGCTGGACAGCGCCGCCAAGGCTTTCATGGCCGCCGCCGCCAAGGCGCCGGAGCTGGGCCCGATGTTCTCCAGCTACCAGATCAACGTGCCCCAGCTGGACGTGGATCTGGACCGTACCAAGGCCAAGCAGCAGGGCGTGGCGGTCACCGACGTGTTCGACACGCTGCAGATCTACCTGGGCTCGCTCTACGTGAATGACTTCAACCGCTTCGGCCGGGTATACCAGGTGCGTGCCCAGGCGGATGCCGACTTCCGCGCCCAGCCGGAAGACATCGGCCGCCTGAAGACCCGCAACGCCAACGGCGAAATGGTGCCCCTGTCGTCCCTGCTGCGGGTGACGCCGACCTATGGCCCCGAGATGGTGGTGCGCTACAACGGCTTCACCGCCGCCGACATCAACGGCGGGCCCGCCCCCGGCTTCTCCTCGGCCCAGGCCGAGGCTGCCGCCGAGCGCATCGCCGCCGAGACCCTGCCGCGTGGCGTCAAGTTCGAGTGGACCGACCTCACCTACCAGAAGATCCTGGCCGGCAATGCAGGGGTCTGGGTCTTCCCGATCAGCGTGCTGCTGGTCTTCCTGGTGCTGGCGGCCCAGTACGAGAGCCTGACCCTGCCCCTGGCGGTGATCCTGATCGTGCCGATGAGCATCCTGGCGGCCCTCACCGGCGTCTGGCTCACCGGTGGCGACAACAACATCTTCACCCAGATCGGCCTGATGGTCCTGGTCGGGCTGGCCTGCAAGAACGCCATCCTGATCGTCGAATTCGCCCGCGAGCTGGAACTGCAGGGCCACAGCCCGGTACGTGCCGCCATCGACGCCAGCCGCCTGCGCCTGCGCCCCATCCTGATGACCTCCATCGCCTTCATCATGGGGGTGGTGCCCCTCGTCACCTCGACCGGGGCCGGCGCCGAGATGCGTCACGCCATGGGCATCGCGGTGTTCTTCGGAATGATCGGGGTGACGCTGTTCGGGCTCTTCCTCACCCCGGTGTTCTACGTGCTGCTGCGCACCCTCGACAAACGCCATCCCCTGCACTCGGCGGCGCCCCACGAGGCTCCGCTGGTGGCGGCCCCTGCCGGCCAGGAGTAAGACCATGCAAAACCACCACACCCTGCCCCTCCCCCGCCGTGCCATCGGCCTGCTGGCCAGCCTGCTGCTCCTGGCCGGCTGCTCGGTGGCCCCGACCTACCAGAGGCCCGCCGTCGCCACCCCGGCGGCCTTCAAGGAAGCCCCCGCCTCCGACGCGGCCTGGAAGCCCGCCGAGCCCGCCGACCAGTTGCCCCGCGGCGACTGGTGGTCGGTGTTCCGGGACCCGCAGCTCGACCGCCTCGAGCGGGACGCGGTGGAGGCCAACCCGAACCTGGTGGCCGCCGCCGCCCGCCTCGGCCAGGCCCGGGCCCTCGAACAGTCGGCCCATGCGGCCCGCCTGCCGCAGGTCGGCGTCGGCTTCGGCCCGACCCGCCAGCGGCCCTCGCCGGCCTCCCAGGGCCTCGCCGCAGACGCCGACACCCGCAGCACCACCCTGTGGCGCGGCCAGGCCACGGTGGCCTACGAGGTGGACCTGTTCGGCCGCCTGTCCGGCACCGAGGACGCCGCCCGTCTCGACACTGAACGCAATGAAGCCTTGTTCGGCGCCACCCTGCTGGCCCTGCAGGCCGACGTGGCCCAGGCCTACTTCCTGATCCGCGAGCTGGACGCCGCCCAGGCACTGTATGTGGACACGGTCAAGCTGCGCAGCGACGCCCTGCGCCTGCTGCAGCGCCGCTTCGACGAAGGCGACATCGACGAGCTCGACCTGGCCCGGGCCCGCAGCGAGCTGGCCGCGGCCCGCTCGGAATCCCTCGGCCTGGCACGCCAGCGGGCGGTGGCCGAGCACGCCCTGGCGATCCTGCTGGGCAAGCCGCCGGCCGAGTTCAGCCTCCCTGTCCAGCCCCTGGCGCGGCTGGCCATCCCGGTGCCGGCCGGGCTGCCCTCGGCCCTGCTCGAGCGCCGCCCCGACATCGCCGCCGCCGAACGGGCCATGGCTGCGGCCAATGCCCGCATCGGCGTCGCCCAGGCAGCCTGGTTCCCGCGCCTGGCGCTCACCGGCGCCCTCGGCTACGAGGCCGGTGGCCTCGGTGATCTATTCAAGTACGCCAGCCGCAGCTTCGTGCTGGGCCCCCTGGTGGGCACCGCCCTGAGCCTGCCGGTGTTCGACGGTGGCGCCCGTCAGGCCGGCCTGGACCAGGCCCGCGCGGCTTACGCGGAAGACAGCGCACGCTACCGCCAGACGGTGCTCCAGGCCTTCCGCGAAGTGGAGGACAACCTGGCCGGCCTGCGCCTGCTGGGCGAGCAGCACGGCGAGCAGGACCAGGCCGTGGCCGCCGCCGAACGGGCTGCCCGGCTGGCCCGCCTGCAGTACCGGGAGGGTGCGGTCAGCTACCTCAACGTACTGGATGCGGAGCGCAGCGTGCTGCAGCAGCAACGCACTGCCGTCAGCCTCGACGGCGAGCGGGCCCGCGCCACCGTGAACCTGATCCGCGCCCTCGGTGGCGGCTGGACGGCGGCCGCACCGCAGGCCGCCATCAACGGCCCCCTGCGCGGTGGCTGATGCGAGTGACCCGGCTGGCTGCTCAGTTGCCGGCTCGGTTGCCTACTAAGGCGGGCCGAATCGCCTGCTGCTTTGCATCAAGGGGGTGAAGACCGATAAGCTACGGGGCTGACGGTCTTCAGCCCTGCCCATCATCATGCCCCCAGCCTTCCGCCTGCTGGCCGCCGCCGCGGCCCTCGCCCTCGCCCCCCTGCCGGCCCTCGCCGGCAAGACCCTCGACGCCATCAAGTCCCGCGGCCAGCTCGCCTGCGGCGTCAGCACGGGGGTGATCGGCTTCTCGGCGGCCGACAGCCAGGGCCAGTGGAAGGGCCTGGACGTGGACGTCTGCAAGGCCATCGCCGCCGCCGTGCTGGGCGATCCGAACAAGGTGCGCTGGGTGCCCCTCAGCTCCCAGCAGCGCTTCACCGCCCTGCAGTCCGGCGAGGTGGACATCCTGTCCCGCAACACCACCTGGAGCCTGACCCGGGATGCCGGCCAGGGCCTGCATTTCGCAGGCGTCACCTACTACGACGGCCAGGGCTTCCTGGTGGCAAAGAAGACCAAGGTGAGCAGCGCCAGGCAACTCAAGAATGCCGAGGTGTGCGTGCAGTCGGGCACCACCACCGAAAAGAACCTAGCCGACTTCGCCCGCGCCCAGGGCATCAAGATCAAGCCGGTGGTCTTCGACAAGTTCGAGGCCTCCCTCAAGGCCTTCTTCAGCGGCCGCTGCCAGGCCTACACCACCGACGCCTCGGCCCTGGCCTTCATCCGCGCCAAGGAGGCGCCCAACCCGGACGACTACCAGGTGCTGCCCGAGCTGATCTCCAAGGAGCCCCTCGGCCCGGCCGTGCGACGCGGCGACGACGAGTGGTTCGCCATCGTCAAATGGACGGTCAATGCGCTGATCGAGGCCGAGGAGCTGGGCATCACCCAGGCCCGGGTGGACAGCCTCAAGTCGGCCGCCGACCCATCGGTACAACGCTTCCTCGGGGTAGGTGAAGACCTCGGCAAGAACCTCGGTCTGGACCGCGACTGGGCCGCCCGGGCGGTCAAGGCGGTGGGCAACTATGGCGAGATCTTCAACCGCAACCTGGGGGCCGACTCGCCCCTCAAGCTGCCCCGCGGCCTCAACGCCCAGTGGAACAAGGGCGGGATCCTGTACGCCCTGCCCCTGCGCTGACCCATGGCTGGACGCCGCCGCAGCGCCTGGCTGGCCCAGGCCCTGATCCTCACCGCCGTGCTGGCGCTGGCCGTGCTGCTGGCCACCACCACGGCCGGCCACCTGCAGGAACGGGGCATCCGCAGCGGCTTTGATTTCCTGCTGGAACCGGCGGGCTTCGCCCTGGGCGAGAGCCTGCTGAGCTTCGGGCCCGGCGACACCACCCTGCGGGCCTTTGTCGCCGGCCTGCTCAACACCTTGCGGGTGGCCCTGCCGGCCGCCGCCCTGGCCCTGCTGATCGGCATCGCCGCCGGCTTCGGCCGGCTCGCCGACAACCCGCTGCTGCGCGGCCTGGCAACGGCCTTCGTCACCAGCGTGCGCAACCTGCCGCTGTTGCTGCACCTGCTGGCCTGGTACTTCATCCTGACCGACCTGCTGCCGCCGGGCGACGCCCCCTTCAGCCCGCTGCCCGGGGTGTTCCTGAGCAAGTCCGGGCTGGCCTTGCCCTGGTGGGGCGAGGGCGGCTTCGAGATCCCGCAACCCGCCGGCTTCGGCCTGGAAGGCGGTGCCAACCTGACCCCGGAGTACCTGGCCCTGCTGGTCGGCCTGTCGGTCTACAGCGCCGCCTACATCGCCGAGACCCTGCGCGGCGCGGTGCTGGCCCTGCCCCCCGGCCAGCGCCTGTCGGCCCTCGCCCTGGGCATGACGTCACGCCAGACCTTCCTGCTCGTGCTGCTGCCCCAGGCCTGGCGCGCGGCCCTGCCGCCGGTGACCAGCCAGCTGCTCAACCTGCTCAAGAACGCCTCCCTGGCGGTGGCCATCGGCTACCCCGACCTGGTCTCGGTGGCCGGCACCAGCCTCAACCAGACCGGCCGGGCCATCGAATGCCTGAGCATCGTGGTGGCGGTGTACCTGGCCCTGTCCCTGATCGCTGCGGCGATCAGCCACCGGCTGGAAGCGCGCCTGTTCCGGGAGCGGGGGGAATGAGCCGCGCCCGGCCGCCCGAAGGGGCTCGCACCGCAACCCGGCAGGGCCAAGAACATCTCACGGGCCTCAGCCGCCTGCGTCGTATCCTGTTCGGCGACGCCCTCAACACCCTGCTGAGCCTGGGCGTGCTGGCCCTGCTGGCCTGGAGCCTGCCGGCGCTGCTGCGCTGGGCCCTGGTGGAGGCGCAGTTCACGGCGGACGTGGGCGCGTGCGAAGCCCTCGACCATCGGGGAGCCTGCTGGGGCGTGGTGGCAGAAAAAGCCCGTTTCATCCTGCTCGGGCGCTATCCGGCGGAGCAGGCCTGGTGCCCAGCCCTGGCGGCCCTGCTGATCATCGGCGGCTGGCTGGGCGCGGCCTCCGGCCGCCTGCCCGGAGGGGCGCTGGCCACCTGCCTGCTGCTGCCTCCAGTGCTCGCCTGTGCCCTGCTGGGCGGCGGCTTCGGTGGGCTGGAGGCAGTCCCCACCGAATTGTGGGGCGGCCTGCCCCTGACCCTGCTGCTCACCGGTGCCGGCCTGGCCGGCGCCCTGCCCCTGGGCATCGCCATCGCCTACGGGCGCCGCTCATCCCTGCCCCTGCTGCGCGCCCTGCTCACCGCGGGAGTCGAGCTGGCGCGGGGCATTCCACTGGTGGCTGCGCTCTTCATGGCGTCCTTCCTGCTGCCCTTGTTCTTCCCGGAAGGTGGCGGGCTGGACATGCTGTGGCGGGTGCTGATCGCCATCGTGCTGTTCGCGGCCGCCTACCTGTCGGAGATCGTGCGCGGCGGGCTGCAGGCCTTCCCCGCCGGACAGCGGGACGCCGCCGCCGCCTTGGGCTTCAGCCCCTGGCAGACCGAACGCTGGATCGTGCTGCCCCAGGTGCTGCGCCAGGTCGCGCCTTCCCTCGCGAACAGCGCCATCGCCCTGTTCAAGGACACCTCCCTGGTCACCGTGGTCAGCCTCTACGAGCTCACCGGCGCCCTCGGCCTGGCCCTCGCCGGGGATGCCCAGTGGCGCCCCTTCTACCTGGAGGCCTGGCTATTCATCGCCGCCATCTACTGGATGGGCTGCAGCCTGATCTCGCGCCTGGCCCGGCTGGCGACCCGCGGCGCGCCACCAGGCCCGCACACCGCCCCATCCGGCATCGGCAATTAGCCGGCCGGCACCCCCATCGGGACTGAAGGCGAGCCCTGCTCCCCCTGCCGGGCCAGCCAGGCCGAGAACCACACCGTAACCGCGCCCTCCTCCGTAGCCAGGACCCCGGCCTCACCTCCCATCTGTGCCGCCAGATGGCGCAGGTGCAGGAGACGCAGGCCGAAGGCCCCGAAGGCCCCCGAGGCTTCGCAGGCCCCGCCCGGCTCGGTGTCTTTCATCAGTTGCGCAAGCTGCTCCGGCGCCAGACCGACCGCGCAGCCCCCGAGCCTGAATTCCACGAGCACCCCGAGGCGACTCTCCCGTGCACGGCGCACCTCCAGCGTGAGGCGGCCACGCCGGGCCGGGCTCAGCCCCTGGGCCACCAGGCTGTGCAGGGCGTGGGTGATGCGCGCGCCATCACCAATCAGACATGCGGGGAGCTGCGCCATGTCCACGTGCAGCCGGGTGGCACCTCCCGATGCATGACTGGCGATGACGTGCCTGACGATCTCATCCAGCGCCACCCGATCCACATCGAGAGAGCAGGCCGCGGCACTTGCGTCCGCATCCACACCCGGGTCGGCGCGGGCAATATCCGCGACCGCATCGACCAGGCCCAGCAGGTGTCGCGCAGCCACCCGCAGGCGATCGCGGCAGCGCGCTTGCGGCAGGCCCTCCCCGGGGCTGCAGCCCTGCAACACGCCCAGAATGGCGTTGATCGCCGGCCTCATTTCTCCGGCCGCAAGCGCCATCAAGTCATTGCGGCTGCGGCCATCGCGCTTCACCTGCTCCAGCCCGGCCGGCACGGCATACCCGTTGCAGGGCTCGGCCTCAGGGATGACGAACATCAGGACATGGAGCAGGACGACCGCGGCCAGCAGGTAATCCAGCGGGGTCCCCGCCAACAGCAGCAGGATCAGCAGCGGCAGGCCGAGCAGGCCGGCGCAGATCCGCAGCCTGAGCGGTTCTCCAAGCACCAGCGGGCGCACAAAGTGCGCCACGCCACTGAGCGCCCCCGCCAGCAGGAACCACAGTGAGGCACTCGCCTCCTGGGCAAGCAGCGGGACGGCGATGGCCCAAGCCGTAGACAGCAGGACCGCGGCGTCGGCATAAGCATTCTGGTCCCCCCGACCGGACTCCGCCGCCGCGACATCCTGCTGCGCCCTGATCAGGTGGAGGCCGGACAGAAACATGCCGACAAACCAGATCAGGGGGAGCAGCATCGGCTGGCGCCCCTCCACCCCCAGCGCAGCCAGCAGCAGCAGGCCCATCCCGAGGCTGCCGCCCCAGGCCTTGCGGAAGTCGCGAGCGGAATCCTGAGCAATGCGGACAGAAGCAGGCAGCAGATACACCATGGACAGCACACCTCACCCAATATGAAAAACCCCATTATGGGCACAATCCATCCCCTGGCGGGAAGCTTCAGCAGATTGTCGCCCCGGCCTCCTCGAGCATGCAGGCCAGCCGCAGCACGCCCGGGCCGCATAGATCCGGGTCGGCAAGCACCAGGTACATATCGGCAAAGCGCACTTCCATGCCCCCCAGCGGCAGGACCTTCAGGCGTCCTTCGGCCAGCTCGCGCCGGATGCGGGCCTCCGGATACCAGGCAAAGCCGTGGCCGGCCACGGCTGCTGCAATCGACGTGGCCATGCTGCTGAAGGTCCAGCGCTGCTCCACCTCGATGGTGAGGCTGCGGGAAGTGCGGCTCGATCCGGTTTCCCGCACCACCAGGTGGCGGTGGGCGCGCAGATCCTTCTCGCCCAGCACTCGCCCGGCCTGATGCAGGGGATGTGCGGCGGCAGCCACCGCCACCAGGCGCATGCGCAGGATCGGTTTGCCGAGGAAACCCGGCGGTACGTGGGGCGTCACCGCCAGATCGGCCTGTCCGGTGAGCAAGGCTTCACCGGTGCCTCCCATCACCGACTCGATCACCTCCACCCGGGTTCGCGGCGCTTCGGCGCCGAAGCGGGCCAGGCAATCGACCAGCACTTCGGGCGGAAAGAGGATCTCCACCGCCAGGCCGATCTCCGCCTCCCAACCGGCAGAGAGCTTGCGCGCGGCCTGCTCCAGGTCTCCCGCCTCGGCCACCAGCGCCACGGCCCGACGATGGAGCATGCGCCCGGTGGGTGTCAGCACGGCCTTGCGCCCCTGGATCTCGAAGGCCTTCACACCCAGCTGGGACTCGATCTTCTGCACCGCGTAGGTGACTGCCGACTGGCTCTTGTGCAGGACCTCGGCAGCCTGGGCGTAGCCCCCGGCCTCGACGACCGCAATCAGGGCACGCCACTGCTCCAGGGAAATATGGGGAGTCATCTGCACAGGGAAGATATATCCATTAATTTGATAATTAGAAGCTAAATCTTCTGCTTTTTTATCTTCCTGGTAAATCATTAAATAGCAGCACCAACCCACTCGACGGAGCAATCACATGAGCACCCTTCTGAAGATCAATGCCAGCCTGTTTTCCAGCCAGGGCCAGTCCAGCCAGTTGGCCGACCGCTTCGTGGCCGCCCGCCTCGCCGCCCATCCCGACACCCGGGTGATCAGCCGCGACCTGGCCGCCGAGCCGGTGCCCCACCTGGATGCCGCCCGCTTCCTGTCCTTCCTGGCCAAGCCCGAAGAACGCAGCGCCGAACAGCAGGCGGTGGTGAGCTTCTCCGATGCGCTGATCGCCGAGATCCGCGAGGCCGACGAGATCGTGATCGGCCTGCCCATGTACAACTTCGGCATTCCTTCGACGCTGAAGGCCTACTTCGACCACATCGCCCGCGCCGGCGTGACCTTCCGCTATACCGCCAACGGTCCCGAAGGCCTGCTGGGCGGCAAGAAGGTGCATGTCTTCGCGGCCCGCGGCGGCCTGTATGCCGGCACGCCGAAGGACAGCCAGACCACCTATGTGCGAGACTTCCTGGGCTTCATCGGTATCACCGACGTGGAGTTCGTATATGCCGAAGGCCTGAACATGGGCGAAGACAGCAAGAGCGCCGCCCTCACCGCCGCCCACCGCCAGCTCGAACAACTGGCCGCCTGACACGGGAGCCCGCCATGACCACACGCAGCCTCGAACGGATCATTCCCTCCATCCCCGTCTCCGACGGGGCCGGGGTCAAGCTGAGGCGCAGCCTGGGCCAGAGCCAGGGGCTGCGTCTGGACCCCTTCCTGATGCTCGACGAGTTCGCCTCGGACAATCCGGACGACTACATCGCGGGCTTTCCGCCCCACCCCCACCGGGGCTTCGAGACGGTGACCTACATGCTGGCCGGGGACTTCGAACATGAAGATCACCTGGGCCACAAGGGCCACCTGCGCGGCGGCGGCGCCCAGTGGATGACGGCCGGGCGCGGCATCATCCATTCGGAGATGCCGCTGCAGGAATCAGGGCGCCTGCATGGCTTCCAGTTCTGGATCAACCTGCCGGCGGCCGAAAAGATGAAGCCGGCGGCCTATCGGGACATCCAGCCCGAGGAGATTCCCGTGGTGAGCATTGCCGGTGGCACGGCCAAGGTCGTGGCGGGGCAGATGGAAGACAGCGAGGGGCGGCACATTGCCGGTCCGATCCAGGGTCTCAGCACGGCCCCCCTCTTCCTGGATGTCCGGCTGGAACCCGGCGCAGCCTTCACCCAGGCGGTAGCGGAGGGGCACTCGGCCTTCCTGTACCCCTACGAGGGAAGCGTGGAGATCGGTGAAGACGGGTCATCCCGGGCACTGGCCACCCGGCAGGCCGGCGTGCTCTCCCGGGGCGGGCAGATTGCAGTTCAGGCGGGTCCGGCAGGAGCGGCCTTCCTGCTGCTGGCGGCACGCCCCCTGGGCGAACCGGTGGTCCAGTACGGGCCCTTCGTGATGAACACCCGGGAGGAAATCGAGCAGGCCCTCGACGACTACCGGAATGGAGTCCTGGCAGCCTGAGCCAGATGTCCCGGAGGCCTCCCTGGAGGGGCGGGCCTCCGGACATGGCGCGCTCAGGCCGCGCCGCCAGCCCCGTCCTCGTCCTCGGGCTCGTCCCGGAAATTGCGGGCGATGGCGGCGAAGTCGCCCGCCACCCGCATCAGCGCGTCCACCAGGTCGGGGTCGAAATGGCGCCCCTTCTCGGCAGCGATCATCTCAAGCGCCTGTTCGTGGGGAAACGGCGGCTTATAGACACGCCGCGAAATCAGGGCGTCGTACACATCGGCGACCGCCATCAGCCGCGCAGAAACAGGAATCGCGTCCCCCACAAGACCCTGTGGATAGCCGCTGCCGTCCCAACGTTCGTGGTGGCCATAGGCGATCTCGGCCGCATAGCGCAGGAACGAGGCATCGGCCTCGCCACCGAGCGCCTTCTCGGCCTGCAGAATGGCCTTCTGGCCGTACTCGCAGTGCTGCTTCATGATGAACCACTCATCCGGGGTCAGCTTGCCCGGTTTGAGCAGGATCGCATCCGGCGTGGCTACCTTGCCCACGTCATGCAATGGCGCCGACTTGAACAGCAACTGGATCACATCCTCATCCAGTTCGTGGCGGAAGCGGGGATGCTCCCGCAGTTCCTCGGCAAGAATCCTCACGTAGTGCTGGGTCCGCCGGATATGGTTGCCAGTCTCGTTGTCGCGGGCTTCGGCGAGGGCGCAGAAGGCAGTGATGGTGGCGGCCTGGGCCGCAATCACTTCCTGCTTGCTCGCCACCAGGCGGCGGGATTGCTCGCTGATCTCGGCCGTGCGCTCGGCGACGATCAATTCGAGGTCGGCATTACGGCGCTCGAGGGCCCGGGTGGCCCGGGACAGCGCCAGGTGGGTACGCACCCGGGCAAGCACCACCGTCGGCGAGATCGGCTTGTGGATGAAGTCCTCGGCCCCGAGCGAAAAGCCGAGCTCCTCGTCCTCCGGCCGGTCGAGCCCGGTCAGGAACATCACCGGGATCATCCGGGTGGACTCCGATGACTTGAGCCGGCGACAGACCTCGAAGCCGTCCACTTCGGGCATCATCACGTCGAGCAGGATGAGATCGGCAACGCCACCATCCGTCAGATAGGCCAGCGCCTCCGTGCCACTGGAGGCCGGATGCACTTCGTAATGCTCGGACAGGACATCCTCCAGTATCAGGAGGTTGTCTGCCTGGTCGTCCACAATCAATACATGGGCGCGCTGTTTCATGCCTTCGTCCTGATATTCATGTTATCCGCCCTGCAGTCCCATTCCCTACCGGCTTGATAACGGCAGCTGAATGCCGTTTTTCAATCGTAGCCAAACCGAGTCCAGCATGCTTCAGATTCAAGGTTTTCCACCCGTCGCGAGCCCCACCGCCCACACCCTGATCCTGGGCAGCATGCCCGGCGAGGCGTCCCTGCAGGCGGGCCGATATTACGCGAATCCGCGCAATCATTTCTGGTCAGTCATGGGGCATTTGCTCAACGCCGGCCCCGAATTGCCCTACGAGGTCAGGCTGCAGCGGCTGACGGCTGCGGGTTTCGCCCTGTGGGACGTGCTCAAGGCCTGCGAGCGGCAGGGCAGCCTGGACAGCAACATTGTCCGGGACAGCATCGTACCCAACAATTTCGAGATCTTCCTGCGACAACATCCGCACATCACGCGCATTTTCTTCAACGGCACAACCGCGGAAGCGGCCTTCCGGCGTCATGTGCTGGGCAAACTGCAGGTGCCGGGCATCCAGTTCGTCCGCCTGCCATCGACCAGTCCGGCGAACGCCCGCCTGACGCTGGAAAAGCACCTGCAAGCCTGGCAGGTCATCTGCAGGACCGGGTGAGCCGGCGGCCGCCCTCCTCACCCTGGCGCCTGCAGGACTCAGTGTTCCAGCACGTAGGTACCCGGCGCGTCCGCCAGCGCTGGATAGGCATCGGTGGCTACGGGCCCGGCATCGACCAGCTCTCCCGCCTGCGGCTTGAGCCAGGCCATCCAGTCTTCCCACCAGCTGCCCTGCTGTTCCCGGGCGCCGTTGCGCCAGCCGTCGGCCGTATCTGAGCGATGGGCCGGAGCCACCCAGTAGCTGCGCTTGGGCGGCTTGACCGGCGGATTGACGATCCCGAGGATGTGCCCCGAGCTGGACAGCACGTAGCGCTTGGGCCCGGTCACATGATTCATGGTCCGGAAGGTCTGGCGCCAGGGGGCGATGTGATCGTCCTCGGCAGAGACCGCGTACACCGGCTGGCTGATGGTTGCGAGGTCGATCGGCTCCCCCGCCACGGTGAGGGCGTCCTTGTCGATCAGCCTGTTGTGCAGGTACAGCTCGCGCAGGTACCAGGCGTGCATGGTGTAGGGCATGCGGGTGGTGTCCATGTTCCAGTAGAGGACATCGAAGGGCGGCGGCGTCTCACCGTACAGCCAGCCGTGCACGACGTAGTGCCAGATCAGGCTGTTGGAACGGAGGAGGCGGAAGGACGCGGCCATCTCAGCCCCATCGAGGTAGCCCTTCCGTTCCATGTTCTGGGTGATGTAGCGGATGCTGCCCTCATCCACGAAGACCTCGATGTCGCCGGGCTTGTGGAAATCCACCAGCGTGGTGAACAGGGTCCAGTGGGCCACCGGGACCTCCTCGGGGGCGAAATGGCGGTTGGCCCAGGCCATGTAGGTGGTCAGGGCAGTGCCGCCGATGCAATAGCCGACCGCATGGACCTTTGGCGCACCGGTGATCCCCCGTGCCGTATCCACCAGCGCCTGGACCCCTTCCAGCAGGTAATCGTCGAAACGGACATCACGCATCTCTGCGCCAGGATTCTTCCAGCTGGTGATGAAAACGTCGAAGCCCTGCTCGAGCAGGTAGCGGATCATGCTCTTCCGTGGAGTCAGGTCGAGGATGTAGAACTTGTTGATCCACGGCGTGACGATCACGATGGGGGTCCGGTGAACCTTGCTGGCGGTCGGCGTGTAATGCAGCACCTCCAGCAAGCGGTTGCGGAACACCACCTTGCCCGGCGTGACGGCCAGGTTCTCGCCGACCTTGAAATCGTCTGGGTCGGTCATGCGGATGTTGCCGGCCTCGAGATCAGCCAGGAAGTTGTGAAAGCCCGTGTTGAGGCTCTCGCCACGGGTTTCAACGGCCAGGCGCATGGCCACCGGATTGGTGATCAGGAAGTTCGTGGGCGCCACGGCGTTGAGCCAGTTGCGCCACCAGAATGCCGCCCTGCGCCTCTCGGTCTGGGACAGGCCTGGCGTTTCGTAAAGCATGTCCTGCATGTGGTGGGTCAGCACCAGGTACCACTCCTTGACCAGATCCCAGGTGGGGGATTCTGCCCACACCGGATCAGCGAAGCGGGTGTCATCGGAGTGGGGTTTGAGCGGATCGGTGCTCGGCAGCCCCATCAGCCGGCGCCAGCTGTGCCACTGGAGATCCCACAGGCTGGACGAAACCTTGGTCAGTGCTTCGGCGAGCTCCTGGGGATGCGCCGCCCAGGCGAGCTGGGCATGGACAAGGGGAGCGGTCATGCCCAGGGGGTCTATCGATGACTCCACCGAATCGTGGAGCAGCCGGATCGACTTGCGGGCCAGATCAAGCGGTGGCGCAGAACCATGACGTGCCATGATGAATCCTCCTCGAATTCTGTTGGTAGCGGACCAGCCTGAATCGCGCATGCAGGCGTGCCGCAGGCTTGACTGGAATGCTGATCCTGCCTTTCGTTAGGACGATTGACTTTCGTCAAGCCTGTAGCGATCAGCCCCGGTCGTATAATGGACTCACCCCATCGCCCAAAAGGAGTTGCGCCATGTTCAAGAACATTCTCGTCCCCACCGACGGCTCGGAGCTTTCCGAATCCACCGTGGCGAGAGCCATCAGCTTCGCCAAGGATGCCGGCGCCCGGGTCACTTTCTTCTACGCTCAGCCTGACTTCCCGATGCCCATCTATGGGGAAGGTGCATTGATCGACCCCACTACGCCGGAACAGTTCAGTCGGGCTGCTCAAGCCGAGGCGGAACGCATCCTGTCCAAGGCCAAGGAAGCCGCCGCCCTCGCGGAAGTTGCCTCCAGCAGCGACACGGTGATCAGCGAAGTCCCCTACGAGGCGATCATCGAATCCGCCGAACGCAATGGCTGCGACCTGATCTTCATGGCCTCCCATGGCCGTCGCGGCCTGAGCGGATTCCTGCTCGGCAGCGAGACCCAGAAGGTGCTGACCCACAGCAAGATCCCCGTGCTGGTCTATCGCTGAGCCGTCAGCAGCAGACTCAAGCAAAAGGCCACGCAATGCGTGGCCTTTTTTCATGTCGCGGAGAACACCTGTCTCAGTCTTGCGACAGCCTGTTCACCTCTTCCGAAGTTCGCTGGAAAAAGAGCGTGGTGAGACTGGATGCCGCACACACGAGCCAGAAACCGAAGAAACCGATGGAATAGGTTGCGATGGGCGAAAAATGAACCGACTGCCCGAACAGGTAGAGCTCCTGCGGCGCAATCACGGTAAAGAACAGTATCTCGACCAGCCCGGCCACAAGAAAGGATGGCCACAAGACCTGAATCAGTTTCTGCATGTTCTGGCTCCCGGATAGGCATCGAGCCGATCACACATCACGTGTGCGACCGCTTCTCGTCTTCTGCAATGTGTTGTTTGGCGAAGCGGTAGAGATACCCCGCCATCACCACAACGAAACCGATGGTGAACAGGCTGAGCAGTCCGATATCGGTACTAAAGAGTTCTTTCCAGGCCATATTTCCTCCATATCAGTCAACGGGCTTGAGATCGGCCGAATTGATCCGGATCTCCGTCTCTGCGGGGAGGAATGCGTTCCCTGACAGCCGCCAGCTGTGGGAATCGTCTTCTATTAGAACTTTCCAGTGTGCGGAGTTGAGGGCAACCGGAATGGCCCCCTGGTACTTACCGCCCACGCCTTCGAGCTGCAGCTTCTGATCAAGCCCACCCCGGGTCGGGTGAGCCAGGGTCACATCCAGGCGCTGCGGCAGGGCAACCCCGGGATTGGCCGTGAGTTCGATCACCAGCGCTTCGGACGAGAAGCGCACGTTTGCGACCAGCCCCTTTTCCTGGGCGGCAGAGGCGCGTGCAAGGGTCTGATTGATCGCCAGGCCCTGCTTGTAATAATCGTCAGCCACGAGACCGTCGAAGGTCTTCACCGCCAGCCACATGGTGATGCTGCCAGCGATGACGGCCGTGGCGGGCATCACCATGAGCAGCCAGGTCCACCGCTCCTTGTACCAGGGATTGCGGACGGAACTGACTTGGGGGGCGGGAGTGCTCATCGGATTGATCTCTTTATTGCGGAATCAGGAATGCGGTTTTCTCACGGACGGACACGGTCTCGTCGTCAAGTGCCTTGACCTCGATGTACACCGTATTGGAGCCCGGCTTGCCGGATTCGGGCGGTACGGCGACTTCGACGGTGACGGAGCGGTGACCGGCCGGGTCAACCTCGAACGGGACGTTCGGCGTGATCTTGATGCCATCCAGGCCACTTGCGCTCAGCGCAAAGCGACGCGGCTTCTCGGTCATGTTCATCACCTGGAGATTGTACACGTTGGCAATCAGGCCACCCTCCACTTCCCGGCTCAGGGTCGAGCGATCCTTGATCACATCGACGCGCAGGGTTGAACGGGTCGCCAGCCCCCAGACAAAGGCTGCACAGATGGCAACCAGCACGCCAGCGTAGATCAGGATACGCGGACGCATCACGTGGCCGATGATCTCGCGGCGCCCCCAGTGGCGCTTCATCGCATTCTCGGTGGTGTAGCGGATGAGCCCCTTCGGGTAGTTCATCTTCTCCATCACTTGGTCGCAGGCGTCAATACAGGCAGCGCAGCCGATGCACTCGTACTGCATGCCGTTACGGATGTCGATGCCGGTCGGACAGACCTGGACACAGATGCCGCAGTCCACACAATCGCCCTTGGCGACACTCTTCGGCTCAACGCCCTTGCGACGTGGGCCACGCGGCTCGCCCCGCTCCGGGTCGTAAGTGATGACCAGGGTGTCGGGATCGAACATCACCCCCTGGAAGCGGGCATAGGGACACATGTACTTGCAGACCTGCTCGCGCATCAGGCCAGCGAACAGGTAGGTAAAGCCGCCGTAGAAGAGGATCCAGAAAAGCTCCCACGGCCCAAAGCTGAAGCTCAGCGCTTCCTTGAACAAATCCTGTACCGGCGTGAAATAGCCGACCAGCGTAAAACCGGTCCACAGGGAGAGCGCGCCCCAGGCTCCGACCTTGGCGGCCTTGATAGCCAGCTTGCGGGCACTCATCGGCGCCTGATCCAGCTTCATGCGCTGGCTCCGGTTGCCTTCGATCTTCTCCTCGATCCACATGAAGATCTCGGTATAGACGGTCTGCGGACAGGCGTATCCGCACCACAAGCGCCCTGCCACCGCTGTGAAGAAGAACAGCGAGTAGGCGCTGATGATCAGCAGGATCGCCAGGAAGAAAACGTCCTGGGGCCAGAACACCCAGCCGAAGATATAGAACTTGCGCTCGACGAGATCGAGCAGAACC
This sequence comes from Zoogloea sp., assembly GCA_009026175.1. Taxonomy (GTDB): domain Bacteria; phylum Pseudomonadota; class Gammaproteobacteria; order Burkholderiales; family Rhodocyclaceae; genus Zoogloea. The sequence goes on from WBTZ01000026.1 coordinate 22,658, forward strand.
GCCTGCCGATCCCCCCAGGGCAACCAGCAAAGCCCGTAAAAGATCAGTTGGGTCGCCCAGACGAGGATCCATCGCCAGGTGGCAAAACGACCCGTTACCGCCCGGGGATAAACCTTCTGCCGTACCGCATAAAGGGTGTCATCCAGTTCCTGACCTGCCTTCGATTGGGAAGCGGCGCTCTTCGGGGATTGTGTGTCTGGCTGGCTCATGATTGCCAATTAATAATATTCTAATATTTCAGATCAAAAACTCCCCGGGTCTCCCCGGGGAATTGCTGACCAGGAACAAAACGACTCCCGGACAGACTTACTTCTGGGCTTCCGCCGGCGCTGCCGCCTTCGAGAGGCTCAGCACATAACCGGCCAGCAAGTGTACCTTGTCCTCACCCAGGAAAGCCTGGAAGGAAGGCATCTGGTTGGTGCGACCCTTCGTCACGGTCTCGATGATCGTGGCTTCGGAAGAACCATACAGCCAGGTCTTGTCGGTCAGGTTGGGAGCCCCCATGGCCTGCGTACCCTTGCCTTCGGGACCATGACAGGCCACGCAGTTCTGGGTGAAGATTTCCTTGCCGCGCTGGGCACGCAGGGAGTCGTGGGCCAGGCCGGACAGGGAACGCACGTAGTTGGCCACATCCTTGGTGCCATCAGCACCGAGGGCCGGGCCGAACGGAGGCATCATGCCCATACGGCCACCAAGAATGGTGGTCTTGATGGTGTCAGGCTCGCCACCGTACAGCCAGTCGGCATCGGTGAGATTGGGGAAGCCCTTGGCACCCTTGGCATCCGCACCGTGGCACTGGGCGCAGTAGGTCAGGAACAGGCGCTGACCCATGGCGTTGGCTTCCTTGTCGGCAGCAACGGCATTGAGGTCCATACCCTTGTACTTGGCGAAGATCGGGCCGTATTTCTCGGCCGCGGCCTTCTGCTCAGCTTCCCACTGACCAACGGCAGACCAGCCCAGCTTGCCCTGGTTGTTGCCAAAGCCCGGGTACATGCTCAGGTAAACGATCGCGAAGATGATCGTGATCCAGAACATGTACATCCACCAGCGCGGCAACGGGTTGTTGTATTCCTGCAGGGTTTCGTCCCACACGTGATCGTGCAGGCCAACCGGGCCCGAGGGCCGCTTCGTCGTGTTCGAGACCAGCACGAACACGCAGAAACTGATACTCAGGAACACCAGCACCATGACGTAGGCGTTCCAGAAACCGCTAACAAAGTCAGCCATTTTTATTTCCTTCCTTGGTTTGCCGGCCCGCATCGGGAACCGGCAAGTCGTCCTCGCTGAACGGCAGGAGCGCTGCCTCGTCGAATCCCTTGCGCGCGCGACCGCTATACGCCCACAGGGCGATGCCGATAAAGCACACGAACCCAAGGACAGTCAGTGCTGCACGTGCGTCGTTGATATCCAAAGTAGCGCTCCCTTTCGTTCTCCGAATCGGTTACTTGTTTTCCGGAGCGGCAGCCGGGGCCGCCGCCTCAGCCGGCGCGGCGGCGGGGGCCTCGGCCGGAGCAGCGGAAACGGCAACCGACGGCTTGCCCGCGTTCAGCGCGGTACCCAGCCCCTGCAGGTAGGCAACCACGGCCTCCAGCTCGGTCTTGCCTTCCAGGGCCTTGCGGGCACCCTGGATTTCCTCGTCCGAGTAGGGGACGCCGACCTTGCGCAGGGCGTTCATCTTGGCCTCGATGTCGTCGATCTTGGCCGGGCGGTCAAGCCACGGGAAAGCCGGCATGTTGGACTCGGGAACGACGTCGCGGGGGTTCAGCAGGTGAATGCGGTGCCACTGGTCGGAGTAACGGCCGCCGACGCGGTGCAGGTCCGGGCCGGTACGCTTGGAGCCCCACTGGAAGGGGTGGTCATAGACATACTCGCCGGCCACGGAGTAGTGGCCATAGCGTTCGGTTTCGGCACGGAACGGACGGATCATCTGGGAGTGGCAGTTGTAGCAGCCTTCCCGGATGTAGATGTCGCGACCAACGAGGCGAACGGGATCGTAGGGCTTGAGGCCTTCCACCGGGGTGGTGGTGGACTTCATGTGGAACAGCGGAACGATTTCCACCAGACCGCCAACGCTCACGGTAAGGAGCGTGAAGACGATCAGCCAGCCAACCTTGCGTTCAATAAAATCGTGTTTCGATTGAGCCATGATTATTCATTCCTCCCGGTCAGGCGTGGGCACCGGCAGGCGCCAGCACCGGAGCTTCATAGGGCTTCTGACCGGCAATGGTCTTCACCATGTTGTAGAACATGATCAGCATGCCGGTCAGGAACAGCACGCCGCCGACGACGCGGATGGTCCAGAACGGGTAGCTGGCCTTGACGGACTCAACGAAGGAGTAGGTCAGGGTGCCGTCCGGGTTGGTGGCACGCCACATCAGGCCTTGCATCACACCGGAGATCCACATGGAAGCGATGTACAGCACGATGCCGATGGTCGCGATCCAGAAGTGGGTGGTGATCAGCTTGGTGGAGTACATCTCGGTCTTGCCGTACATGCGCGGGATCAGGTAATACATCGCGCCGATGGAGACCATGGCAACCCAGCCCAGAGCACCGGAGTGCACGTGACCGACGGTCCAGTCGGTGTAGTGGGACAGGGCATTGACCGTCTTGATGGACATCATCGGACCTTCGAAGGTCGACATGCCGTAGAAGGACAGGGAGGTGATCAGGAACTTCAGGATCGGGTCGGTGCGCAGCTTATGCCAGGCGCCGGACAGGGTCATGATGCCGTTGATCATGCCACCCCAGGACGGAGCCAGCAGGATCAGCGAGAAGACCATGCCGATCGACTGGGTCCAGTCGGGCAGCGCGGTGTAGTGCAGGTGGTGCGGGCCCGCCCACATGTAGGTGAAGATCAGCGCCCAGAAGTGCACCACAGACAGGCGGTAGGAGTACACCGGACGGCCAGCCTGCTTCGGCACGAAGTAGTACATCATGCCCAGGAAGCCGGCGGTGAGGAAGAAGCCCACCGCGTTGTGGCCATACCACCACTGGATCATGGCGTCCTGCACACCGGCGTAGGCGGAGTAGGACTTGGTCAGGGAAACCGGGATTTCGGCACTATTGACCAGGTGCAGCAAGGCAACGGTCAGGATGAAGCCGCCATAGAACCAGTTCGCCACATAAATGTGTGTGGTCTTTCGGGTGGCGACCGTACCGAAGAAGACAACGGCGTAGGAAACCCAGACGAGGGTGATCAGGATGTCGATCGGCCACTCGAGTTCGGCGTATTCCTTGCCGGAGGTGAAACCAAGAGGCAGCGAGATCGCGGCCAGCAGGATGACCAGTTGCCAGCCCCAGAAGGTGAAGGCAGCAAGGCCCGGGGCGAACAAGCGGGTGTGACAGGTACGCTGCACACAGTAGTACGACGTTGCAAAGAGAGCACAGCCACCAAACGCAAAGATCACCGCGTTGGTGTGGAGCGGGCGAAGCCGTCCAAAGTGCAGCCATTCGGCAGCGTTCAATTCAGGCCACACGAGCTGTGCTGCGACGATAACGCCGACCAGCATGCCCACGATGCCCCATACCACCGTCATGATGGCGAACTGCCGCACGACTTTATAGTTGTAAGTCTGCGATTGCATTGTGAGTCACCTCATCTAAGAAAAACAAAACCCCCCGACTGCACGATGGCGAACCATCGGCAGGCATCCGCGGAAGGATACGCCGCGACAAGGGCGACATTTTGACACAGATCAACTCGGCTGCGCCCCGTCACAGGCGGGAGTCGTTACTGTATGGGGCTTTCCGGGGGGGGCTGCCAAAGAGCAAAAGCGCGCGCGCATGCCGGGCTGCGGGCAGGCACCAGGCCGGATATCGCGGTGCATCGAGGCAGGGAGGGGAATTGACAGAATTACCAAAAATGACAAACGGGCAGGAGAGATACCCATAACGGCATCCCACCTACCCGCTTTTAGGTATCCCGAAGAAATGAACCGCCCTTAGTTGACACCCGGAGGAATTGCCGCCGCCAACGGCCCGGCAACCGGCAGGGAAAGCAGTTCAAGCGCCTGCCAGTTACAGACCAGTTGCGCAGCACAATCCCGCAGCAGCCCGTCAAGGCGCGGATCGGTGCTGACGACCTGCAGATGGGCGATGATCGAACGCGCCACCGCAGGCGAGCGACGCGCCGGGAAACTCGTCATCAGGCTGAGCAGCGCGGCGAGCGCCAACTCCGGAGAGGATTCATAGGCCGGCAGGAGGCTCTCATCCTCGTCTCCGCCGAAGCAGTCGCACGGATCGCTCATAGCCGCACCGCGTAGTATTCGACAACGTGCTGGACCTCGATCGGGAATGGCACCTCGTCCGCCCCCGGCAGCCGGGTCATGGTCGCAGCGGCCGCCTGGCTGTTGCAGGCCAGCCACTCAGGCACGGCCAGGGAAGGCTGCGCCAGGCTCTCCCGCACCATCGGGATCCGCTGGCCACGTTCGCTCAGGGCGATCGCGTCACCAGGCCCCACCCTGATCGATGGAATATTGACCACCCGGCCATTCAGCATCACGTGCTTGTGGCGGATCAATTGGCGGGCCGCCACAGCAGTCGGCGCAAAGCCTGCCCGGAATACCACGTTGTCCAGACGCCTCTCCAGCAACTCGAGCAGCTTTCCGCCCGTCGGCGCCTTGGCCCGCTTGGCCTCCCGGAACAGGCGCTGGATCTGGGATTCGGTCAGTCCATAGTTCATCCGCAGCTTCTGCTTCTCCATCAGCTTGAAGCCGAAGTCCGACTTGCGGCGGGCACGCAGGCCATGCTGGCCGGGCGGATAGTCCCGCTCACCCACGGATTTGCGGGACAAGCCGGGCAGTTCGCACCCGAGAGCGCGCATGACCTTCAGACGGGGGCCAGTGTATCGGGACATCGTGTACTCATTCCTTTGTTACTAAGTGTTTGAGGGATAAGGGATCACCCCGCGGACCACCCCACCTCAAAACGGGCCGCCCGCAAGGACTCCGGCCAGCAGCAGGCCAAGTACGCAGACATTGATCAGCATCGAGCGCATCGGATGACTCCTGGAACCGGAAACCGGATTGCATCCTAGGCGAGACAAATCGAAATGTAAACGATAATGATTTGCATTTATAAATCCACTCCGTTACATTCTGCTCTCCGGCAGGCCTGCCTGCCCCTTCCCCCACCCGCGTCAAGCCAGCCACCACGGGATCGCCCGGTCGCCAGCTAGCCAGATGCCTTCTACATCTGGAGATAGACCGTGTCCGGTACCCGCCTTCCTTCCTGCTTCAGGAAACGTCACCTTCCCCTCCTCGTCAGCGCAGCGCTTGCTGGAAGCCCCTGCCTGGCCAGCCCGGCCGATACCGACCCCACGCTGGCCCGGGTCGTGGTCTCGGCAACCCGTACCGAGACCACCGCAGACACCGTCCCCACCACGATCACCACCCTGCCGCAGGAGAACCTCGCCCGGCGCATGCCCCATGACGAGGCCGCGCTCTTTGCCGATGAACCCGATGTGGTCGTCGCCCGCGACCTGCGCCGCTTCGGCGCCGGCTCGGTGAACATCCGTGGCATCGAGGGCAACCGCGTCCTCCAGCAGGTGGACGGGGTACGCCTGCCCGACTACTACAACGGCGGCGGTCCCTCCAATGCCACCACATCCAGCTCGGACAGCCCCGAGTTCGACTTCCTCAAGCGGGTCGAAGTCCTGCGCGGCCCGGCCTCCAGCCTGTATGGCTCGGATGCCCTCGGCGGCGTGGTCAGCTATCTGACCCTCGATCCACGCGACATCCTCGGCAGCCGCGACGTGGCGGTCCGCTACAAGGGCACCTGGCGCGGCGCCGACAGCAGCTTCCAGAACACCGCCTACTTCGCCGGCGGCAATGAACAGGTCGAGGCCCTGCTCGCCCTCACCCGGCGCACCGGCAGCGAGCTGGACAACCAGGGTGAAGCCGGTGGCAGCAGTGCCGGCCGGGAGCAGCCCAATCCCCAGGAGAACAGCTCCCGGGGCACCCTCGCCCGCCTTGTGGTGAAACCCGCGCCCGGCCACCGCCTGCGCTTCACCTACGAAGACCGCCACCAGCAGGCCGACAGCGAACTGCTGCGACTGTCCACATCGCTGCCACGCGTCACCGCCGCCACCGGCAGCGAGGACGCCCGCCGTGAGCGGATCTCCTTCGACTGGGAATGGAAACCCGCCGCCGGCTTCGCCGACCGCCTGCTCCTCAGCGCCTATCACCAGAGCGCCGCCAACCATACCAACACCCTGCAGACCCGCAGCAGCACAACCGCGACCTGTTCCGGCACAACCCGTGGCAGCAACACCTGCCTGATCGACATGAACTTCGACTTCAGGCAACAGACCACCGGGGCCAGCCTGCAGTTGGAGAAAGGCCTGGTCACCGGCGCCCTCGAGCACTTCCTGGTCCTCGGTGCGGACTGGCGGCATCACCAGCTCGACGAGATCCGCGACTACCTGATCACCAACCAGACCACCGGCACCGTGAGCAAGAGCCTTGCGGGAGACACCTACCCGCTGCGTGACTTCGCCCCCGGTGAATCCACCAGCCTGGGTCTGTTTGCCCAGGACGAGATCGGCATCGGCCGGCTCACCGTCACTCCGGGCCTGCGCCTCGACAGCGTCAAGCTGCGTCCCGAGGCCCTCGGCAAGACCATCGGTGGCCAAACCTTCAGCGCCACCGGCCAGGACCACTCCGCTGCCTCGCCCAAGCTCGCCGCCATCTGGCGCCACAGCCCGGCCCTGTCCTTCTACGGCCAGGTCGTCCGCGGCTTCCGGGCGCCCAATTACGAAGAGGTGAACGGCCTCTTCTATAACTCCGCCCAGAACTACGCGAGCCTGCCCAACCCGGATCTCAAGCCGGAGACCAGCACCGGCGTCGAGGTGGGCAGCCGCTTCAAGCTCGCCGGCGGCGATGTGCATGTGGCCCTGTACAACAACAAGTACAGCAACTTCATCAGCAACGAACTGATCTGCTCCACCCCCTCCGGCGCCAGCCAGCCGGCCTGCCTGGGCAATGCCGTACGCTCCGTGTATCAATCCATCAATCTCGCCAGCGTCCGCATCCGCGGCGCCGAACTACGCGGCAACTGGGCCCTGCCCGGCGGCTTCCGGACCGCGGGCGCCATCGCCTGGGCCCAGGGCGATGTCACATCCGCCGACCAACCCCTTAACACGGTCGATCCGGCGCGCCTCTATCTCAACCTGGGCTGGGATGGCAGCGTCGCTGGCCGCCCCCTGGCCGTCGACACCCGGCTGCGTGCCGCCCGCAAGAAGGACCGGGTGGACAGCTCCGAGGTGGATTACTTCCGCAGCCCCGGCTACGCCGTGATGGATCTGTCCGCCAGCCTGCAGATCCATCCCAAGGCGCGCCTCAATGTGGCCCTCAACAACCTCTTCGACAAGAAATACTGGCTGTGGAGCGACATCCGTCAGGTCGGCCTCGCCAGCACCGACGCCGGCCCGGCCTTCTTCACCCAGCCTGGCCGCAACCTCGCTGCGTCCCTGCAGGTGGACTTCTGACCATGACGCGCCTGGCCCATGCCCTCGGACGCCTGCCCGCACTGTTGGCCCTGCCCCTGCTGTGCCTGCTGCTGCTCACCGGCAGCGGGCCGGCGGCGGCCGGACGCATCCTGGTCATAAGCACCTCGCCCATCCAGCCTGGCAAGTTCCTCAAGCTGGCCGACAGCGCCCGGAACCACGGCCTGCAGCTGGATGCCCGCTTCGCCGAGAAGCTGGCGCCGGAAACCGGCCCGGAACTGTTCCGGGGCTATGACCTGGTTCTCTTCGACACGCCCCGGGACCACCTCCAGGCCTTTGTTGAAACCCGTCTGGTGACGGCACTCCCCGGGCTCAAGGGCCCGGCCCTGTGGCTGCACGACAGTCAGCCGCGCTGGCAAGGCCTGCCGGACGCACTGGCCCGGCGCCTGCACACCTATTATGTAAACGGCGGCCGCCTCAACTTCGACGCGTTCCTGGCCACGCTCGCCGCCCGCCTGGATGGCAAACCGGCCAGCGGCATCCGGGACCCCATCGTCTTCCCCAAGAGTGGCCTCTACCACCCGGACTACCCCGGCCTGGTGTTCGCCGAGCCCGCCACCTACCTGCGCTGGAAGACCGGCTCCGACCAGCCCGCCGCCCCGGTCATCGCCATCGCCCTGCACCAGCAGTACATCGCCGCCGAGCAGACCGCCTTCATCGACGACCTGATCCGCCGCATTGAGAGGGCCGGCGCCGTACCCCTGCCCTTCTACAGCCCGGTGATGGACCCGGACGCCATCCGGCGGATGGTCCGCATCGGAGACCGAACCCTCCCCCAGACCCTGATCAACACCCAGATCATGCTCAACCCGGAGGGCCGCCGCGCCGAGTTCGTCGAGCTGGGCATCCCCGTCGTACAGGCCATGCCCTACCGCAAGGGCGACGAAACCGCCTGGGCTGCCGACCCGCAAGGTGTCGCGCTGATGGACGTGCCCTTCTACCTGGCCCAGGCCGAATACGCGGGCGTAGTGGATATCCAGATCGCCGCGGCCACCCGCAAGTCCGACGACCAGATCGCTCCCATCGCCGGCCAGGCCGATGCCGTGGTGGGCAAGGCCCTGCGCCTCGCCCGCCTGCAGACCCTGCCCAACGCCGACAAACGAGTAACGCTGTTCTTCTGGAACTACCCCCCTGGCGAAAAGAACCTCTCCGCCTCCTTCATGAACCTGCCGCGCAGCCTGGTCGGCACCCTCACTGCCCTCAAGGCCCGCGGCTACACCACCGAAACCCCGGGCGAGACCGAACTCACCCTGTCACTGCAGCGCCTCCTCGCGCCCTACTACCAGCCCGCCGACGACCAGCGGGAGCTGGAATCCCTGCTGCGCGACGGCCTTGCCGAGCGGCTGTCCGTCGCCACCTACCGACGCTGGCTGAAGACCCTGCCGGACGGCGTCCGGCAGCAACTCCAGGCGCGCTGGGGCGAGCCGGAGCGCTCCTCCATGGTCATCCGGCAGAACGGCGAAGCCTGGTTCGTGATCCCCCGCCTCACGCTGGGCCACGTGCACCTGCTGCCCCAGCCTCCCCGCGGCGAACGCGGGGAGGACAAGGAGAAGGCCCTCTACCACTCCACCAGCGCCGCGCCGTCCCATTTCTACCTGGCCGCTTACCTGTGGGCACGGGAACAGGCCCGCAGCGACGCACTCATCCACTACGGCACCCACGGCAGCCAGGAATGGCTGCCCGGCAAGGAACGCGGGCTGTCGGTGACCGACTTCCCCATGCTGGCAGTCGGCGACGTACCGGTGCTCTACCCCTACATCGTGGACAACATCGGCGAGGCCACCCAGGCCAAACGCCGCGGCCGCGCCATCATCATCAGCCACCAGACGCCCCCCTTCTCCCCGGCCGGCCTGCACGCTGCCCTGACCCGCATCCACGATCAGCTGCATGCTTGGCTGGCCCAGGACGACGGTGCCGTGAAGGACAAGATCCGCGCAGAATTCCTCAGCGCCGTGCGCAAGGAGCGCATCGACCAGGACCTGGGTTGGAACGAGGCGCGCATCCGCACCGACTTCCCCGCCTTCGTCACCGAGGTCCACGACCACCTCCACGAGCTCGCCCGCAGCGCCCAGCCCATGGGCCTGCACACTTTCGGCCAGGGCGCCGGCGACGAATGGCGCCTCGCCACCGTGCTGATGATGGCCGGCAAGACCTTCTGGGAAGCTGTTGCCGGCCCGGGCGAGGAAGCCGACGAGATGCTGGTCGGCGACTACACCCGCCTCAAGGAGAGCACGCCTTACCGTCGCCTGGCCGACCTCGTGGGCGGCCGCCTCGACCCGGCCAGCCTGCCGGCCCCTGCCCGCGCGGCAGCGGGACAGGCCCGCCAGTGGTACGCCGCCCTCGATGCCGCCCCCGAGATGACGGCCCTGATGGCCGGCCTGGAAGGGCGCCACATCCCCACCAGCTACGGCGGCGACCCGATCAAGAACCCGGACGCCCTGCCCACCGGCCGCAACCTGTATGGCTTCGACCCCTCCCGGGTGCCCACCCAGGCCGCCTGGGAAGCCGGCCGCGAGGCCTTCGACCAGCTTCTCGCCACCCACCGCGGCAAGACCGGCAAGGCCCCGCAGAAGCTCACCTTCACCCTCTGGTCGGTGGAAACCATGCGTCACTTCGGCCTGCTCGAAGCCCAGGCCCTGTGGGCCCTCGGCGTCGAGCCGGTGTGGGACGCCGGCGGCCGGGTCAGCGACGTGCGCCTGGTGCCCCGCGCCACCCTCGGCCGCCCGCGGGTGGACGTGGTGCTCTCCGCCACCGGCCTGTACCGGGACCACTTCCCCAACGTGATGCGCCTGCTCGCCAAGGCCGCCCGCCTGGCCGCCGAGGCCGGCGACGAAGCCGACAACCCGGTGGCCGCCAACAGCCGCCGCATCGCCGCAGCCCTCAAGGCCAAGGGCTGGAGCGATGCCCAGGCCCTCAATGCCGCCCAGACCCGCATCTTTTCCTCTGAATCGGGCCGTTACGGCACCGGCCTGGACGACGCCGCCCTCGCCACCGACACCTGGAAGGGCAAGGCCGAGGGCGACCGCAAGCTGGCCGGTCTGTACCTGTCGCGCATGCAGTTCGGCTACGGTCCCGACGAAGACAGCTGGGGCCAACCCGGCGCCGGCGGCGAGAATCTCTACGCCGCCCACCTGAAGGGCACCGAGGGCGCGGTGCTGTCACGCACCTCCAACCTCTACGGCATGCTCACCACCGACGACCCCTTCCAGTACCTGGGCGGCATCGCCCTGGCGGTACGCCACCTGGACGGCAAGGCGCCCGAGCTCTACATCTCCAACCTGCGCGGCCAGGGAGGCGGCAAGGTGGAAGGCGCCGCCGGCTTCCTGGCCAAGGAACTGGCCACCCGCAACTTCCACCCGGGCTACATCCAGGGCCTCATGCGGGAAGGCTACGCCGGCACCCTGCAGGTCCTGGACGGGATCAACAATTTCTCCGGCTGGCAGACGGTGGCCCGGGAAATCGTGCGTGACGACCAGTGGCAGGAATTCGTGGACGTCTACGTGCGGGACAAGCACCGCCTCGGCCTGCGGGAATGGTTCGAACGCAACAACCCCCACGCCCTCGCCCAGAGCATGGAGCGCATGCTGGAAGCCGCCCGCCAGGGTTACTGGCAGGCCGACAAGGCCACCCTCGACGAACTCAAGGCCCGCTACCGGGACCTCGCCACCCGCCATCGGGTGAAGACTGACAACGCCGCGCTGCAACGCTTCGCCGGCTTTGGCGAAGCCATCGCGCCACCGACGGCCGCAGCCCCTGCCAAGGCGGCTCCGCCCCAGGCCGAAAAAGCTCCGCAACAGCCCGCCGAAGCGCAGCCCGCGCCGCCTCCGCCGCCCATCCGGGGCCAGCGCCTCGACAAGATCGATCCGCCGGCTCCGCCTGCGCCCGCCCGTGCCGTCCTGGGCCTCGCCCTCATCGCCCTGGCGACCCTGGGCGGCACGCTGCGGGGCCTCCGCACCCACTCCTGAAACCACCTCCGCACACCATGAACCACCTTCTCGAAAACACCATGTACGACGTGGCACAGGTCTTCCTGCTGCCCACCCTGCTCCTCATCGCCGTGCTATTCCTGTTCGCATTCTGGTCCCTCGGCGAATTCCTGCTGCTCGCCTGGCGCCGCCGCGGCGGCAGCGGCCAGGTGCTGGTCAAGGCCTGGCAACAGCGCAAGGACCTCACCGATGATGAGCTCGACCTCCTCGCCCACACCGTGCTCGAAGCCCCCCGGGTGGCCAGCCGCGTCACGCCGATGCTCGGCCTGGTGGCCACCATGATCCCCATGGGGCCGGCTCTCAAGTCGCTTTCCGACGGCGACCTGGCACAGGTCTCCCACAACCTCACGGTGGCCTTCTCGGCAGTCATCCTGGCCCTCATCGCCGCCTCCATCACCTTCTGGATCACCAATGTCCGGCGGCGCTGGCTGGCCGAGGAGATGATTGCCATCGCGCGCCTGCGCCAGGAGGCCTGAACCATGGGCCTCAAGCTCCTGCATGAACCCGAGACCGAAGACCCGATCCTCTCGGTGGTCAACCTGATCGACATCTTCCTGGTGATCATCGCCGCCCTGCTCATCACCATCGCCCGCAATCCGCTGATGAACCCCTTCAGCAAACAGGACGTCACGGTGATCACCGACGCGGGCAAGCCGACCATGGAGGTCGTCATCAAGAAGGGAGAAAAAGTGGAGCGCTACAAGTCCAGCGGCGCCATGGGCAGTGGTGACGGTGAGAAGGCCGGCGTGGCCTACCGCATGAAGGACGGCTCCATCGTCTATGTGCCGGAGGGCACGGGCAGCGCCAAGCCGTGATTCCGCGAACCTCCTCCACTCCACCCCGTCCACCTTCCCATGCGAGCTCTCCTGTTCCTTGCCCTCCTCATCAGCGCCCTGCCCTCCCCGCTCCACGCGGCGGACATCCTCGACACCGCCACTGACAGCAGGCTCACCATCGCCGACCTGCTGCGGCTGGCCCGCCAAGCCGACTTCGTGCTCCTCGGCGAAATCCATGACAACCCCCACCATCACCGCCTGCGGGCGGAGTTCATTGCCCGGCTGGCCCCAGGCAGTGTGGTGGTGGAACACCTGGAACAGGGCCATCAGACACGATGGCGCGATGCATCCGGCACGGGACGGAGCGTTGCCGACGCCCTGACCGAAGCCGGCTTCGACCGCGCCGGCTGGCAATGGCCCATCCACGCGCCCCTGTTTGATGGCCTGGCGCGGGCGGGCATCCCTGCCACGGGCGGCAACATCGGCCGTGAGCTGGCCCGCCGGATCGTCCGCGAGGGGCCCGGGGCCCTTCCACCGGCACTTGCCGCCCCCCTGGCAGGCGCCCCCCTCCAGGCTGCAGCCGAGGCTGCCCTGGAGGCGGATCTCCTCGACAGCCACTGCGGCCAGCTCCCGCCCGGCCGCGTACCCGGCATGCGCCTGGCCCAGCGGGCCCGCGATGCGGCGATGGCCACCGCCCTGCTCGCCACACCGGGCAAGCCGGCGGTCCTGCTGGCCGGCAACGGCCATGTGCGCGGCGACTACGGCGTCCCGGTCCTGCTCGCCGGACTGCGCCCCGGCGCCCGCATCCTCAGCATCGGCTTCGTCGAAGACGATCGCCCGGGAGACGACGAGCATCTCTACACCCATGTCTGGCGGACATCTCCCGCCTCCCGGGACGATCCCTGCACCGCCATGCGAGCCAACCGCCCAAAAGGCTGACATTCAATTTTTCCCGAACTTAACCTACCAACAATTCTGATTTTGTTTACTTCTCACCGGGGCTATCCTTGCAGGGCTGAAATCCCCAATCACAGGAGACATACATGAAATCCTTTGCCCTGATGGGCGCCGCCCTGGCGCTGGGCCTGACCCTCGTTGCCGGCGATGCCGATGCCGCCAAGCGTTTTGGTGGAGGCAAGTCGTCGGGCATGCAGCGCCAGGAACTGAGCCAGCCCAAGGCTCCCACCGCAACGCCCGCCACGCCGGCCCAGGCGCCGGGTGCCGCCGCGCAAGCCCAGCCCAAGCGTTCCTGGATGGGGCCCCTGGCCGGCCTCGCCGCGGGTATCGGCCTGGCCGCCCTGGCCTCCCACTTCGGCTTCGGTGAAGAGCTTGCCTCGATGATGATGATGGCGCTGATCGCCTTTGCCGTGATTGCAGTGATCGGCTTCTTCCTGCGCAAGCGCGCCGCCGCGAACCAGCCGGCCCTGGCTGGCGCCGGTGCCGGCGTGCAGGGCATGCAGTACACCGCCAAACAGGCTGACTACGGCAATGCCGCCGCTCCCGCCACGTCGGCGTTTGGCGGTGGTGCTGCGGCCCCCGTTGCAGGCGCGGCTGCGGCTGCCGCTGCCGCCGCGACCGCTGGCGCAGGCGCCATCCCGGCCGATTTCGACGCAGAGACCTTCGTACGCAACGCCAAGGTGAACTTCATCCGCCTGCAGGCCGCCAACGATGCCCGCAACCTGGAAGACATCCGGGAATACACCACGCCGGAGATGTTCGCCGAGATCAAGATGAACTGGATGGAGCACGGCACGGCCCCGCAGAAGACCGACGTGGTCTCCCTCAACGCCGAGGTCATCGACGTTGCTGAAGAGGCCGAGCGCTATGTCGTCAGCGTCCGCTTCACCGGCCTGCTGCGCGAGGAAGCCAACGCAGCCCCGGAAGGCATCGACGAGATCTGGCACCTGACCAAGCCCCGCAGCGGCAACGCCGGCTGGCTGGTGGCCGGGGTGCAGCAGAACGTCTGACCCCACCCGGCCTGCGGGCCGGATTGCTCCTGAACTGCAGCTTTACCCGCAGTACCTGTTGTACCCCCTAGCATTCCCCTGCCCGGGCCTTCCCGCGGCAGGGGTCTTTTTTTTGTGCGCGCCTGGCAGGATGAAGCGCGCTCAGGCCAGCCTGCCGGCGCTGTCATCCCACGCCTGCACCACGCCGCCGCTGCCCATCGCCTCGAGGCCTGCCTTGGCCGCATCGGAAATGGCCAGAACGCTCGGATGGGTCAGGCGCCGCTCCACCGAGATGGCGTAATACTCGATCCGCACCTCCTCCGCCCGCCCCAGGACCACCAGATCGCCCGAGCCGAGGATCTCCTGCTCGATCGCCGTCGGTACCACGAAAGCCCCCACCCCCGCGCGCCCGAAGGCCGTCATCAGCGCCGTATCGTCGAACTCCCCGGCGATGCGCGGGCGCAGGCGCTTGCGGTCGAGCCAGTCTTCGAACTTCCGCCGCATGGCGGAGTCTTCTCCCGGGAGGAGCGTCGGCAGGGAACCCATGCAGGCCGGGAAAGGCTCCATACCCTCGGTGAGCAGGGAGCGGGCGGCAATGAAGCTCAGCCCCGACTCCCCCAGGCGGTGGTTGTAAGCCCTCACATCAACAGAGGGCGGAATCGGCGAGTCGGCAATGACCAGGTCCAGCTTGTGGATCGCCAGCTCGGCCAGCAGCCGGTCGAGGCGCCATTCGCGACAGATGATGCGCACCGGGTCGGCCGGGTCCACCGCCGGCCGCAGCAGGCGGTAGGCGATCGACTTGGGCACGGCATCCGACACCCCGACCCGGAACTCCACCGGCCGCCCCTTGGGGTAGTGGCGCAGGGCCTGCTCCAGCTCGGCGCTGAGGGAGAACATCTCGTCCGCGTATTCCATGGCCAGGCGCCCGGCCGGGGTCAGTTCCAGGCTGCGGCCGTCGCGGGCGAAGAGCTGGGTGTCGAGGCTGTCCTCGAGCAGGCGGATCTGCCCGCTGATGGTCTGCGGAGTGATGTGCAGGGCCTCACCGGCCTTCACCACGCCGCCGCTGCGGGCGGTCTTCCAGAAGTAGAAAAGATGCTTGAGGTTCATGGCATTCCCAGCTTTGCCGAATGGATGTAACACTTCGAATATATCGAAACAATACATCAGCTAATGCGACTTTACTTGATGTATTGGTATCCATATAGTGAGCTCTCACTCACTGCAAAGGAGATGACATCATGGAAGTCCAGATCAAGGCCAAAGGCTTGCCCACCGCCAAGTACCTGCGCAATCACGCCAACCGTCGCATCCGCGCCGCCCTGGGCCGCTTCGGCCAGGCCGTGCAGTCGGTCACCCTGCGCCTGTCGGACATCAACGGCCCCCGCGGCGGTGCCGACAAGCTGGCCCGGATCGTGGTCCAGCTGAAGAACCGCTCGCTGGTGATGGAAGAGATCGGCGCCGACATGCGCGAAGCCATCGACCGGCTGGCCGACCGGGTCCAGTACAAGGTCGCGTGCCAGATGGACCGCCTGATCCGCGCCCAGCGCCGCCAGGCCCTGATTCCCATCCCGATCCAGGCCGCCGACTAAGTCCATCAACTCAGTCCGCCCTGCCCCGTCGCAGCCGCTCCGGCTGCGGCCGGGCTGCCTTCCAACCCGCGCAGCAGCGGCCAGCGGCTTCCCGATTCCGGGTAGATTCCGGGTAAAATCGCCGCCCCATCATCAGCCATCTGCGGGATCCGCCATCCCGCCATGACGCCCATGCTGCGCATTTCCGAACTCCGCCTGCCCCTCGACCATCCGGCCGAGGCCCTGCCCGCCGCCATCCTCAAGCGCCTCGGCATTGCCGCCGCCGACATGGCCGGCTTCACCGTCTTCAAGCGCAGCTACGACGCGCGCAAGAACACCCAGCTCACCTTCATCTACATCGTCGATGTGGAGGTGAAGGACGAGGCCGCCCTGCTGCACAAGTTCGCCGGCGACCTGCACGTGAAGCCGACGCCGGACATGGCCTACCACTTCGTCGGCAAGGCCCCGCCCGGTTTCGCCCAGCGCCCGGTGGTGATCGGCTTCGGCCCCTGCGGCATCTTTGCCGCCCTGATCCTCGCCCAGGCCGGCTTCCGGCCGATCGTGCTGGAGCGGGGCAAGGCCGTGCGCGAGCGCACCCAGGACACCTGGGGCCTGTGGCGCAAGAACACCCTCAATCCCGAATCCAATGTGCAGTTCGGCGAAGGCGGCGCAGGCACCTTCTCGGACGGCAAGCTCTACAGCCAGATCAAGGACCCGAAGCACTACGGCCGCAAGGTGCTGACCGAGTTCGTCAAGGCCGGCGCGCCGGAGGAGATCCTCTACGTGTCCAAGCCCCACATCGGCACCTTCCGCCTGGTCGGCATGGTCGAGGCCATGCGCGCCGAGATCCAAGCCCTGGGCGGCGAGATCCGCTTCCAGCAGCGGGTCACCGACGTCCTCATCGAGGAGGGCCAGGTCCGCGGCGTGCGCACCGCCAGCGGCGACGAGATCCGTACCGACCACGTGGTGCTGGCCCTCGGCCACAGCGCCCGCGACACCTTCGAGATGCTCCACCAGCGGGGTGTCTTCATGGAGGCCAAGCCCTTCTCGGTGGGCTTCCGCATCGAGCACCCCCAGTCGCTGATCGACAAGGCCCGCCTGGGCCCCCACGCCGGCCACCCGGAACTGGGCGCGGCGGACTACAAGCTGGTCCATCACGCCGCCAACGGGCGCGCGGTCTACAGCTTCTGCATGTGTCCGGGCGGCACCGTGGTGGCGGCCACCTCGGAACCCGGCCGGGTCGTCACCAATGGCATGAGCCAGTACTCGCGCAACGAGCGCAACGCGAATGCGGGCATCGTGGTCAGCATCGACCCGAAGGACTATCCGGGCGGCCCGCTGGCCGGCATCGAGCTCCAGCGCCGGCTGGAGAGCCATGCCTTCGTGCTCGGCGGCGAGACCTATGAGGCGCCGGGCCAGCTGGTCGGCGACTTCCTCAAGGGCAAGCCGTCCACCAAGCTGGGCTCGGTGGAGCCGTCGTACAAACCGGGGGTGAAGCTGGGTGATCTGTCCACCGCCCTACCCGACTACGCCATCGCCGCCATGCGCGAAGCGATCCCCGCCTTCGACCGGCAGATCCGCGGCTTCAACATGTACGACGCGGTCCTCACCGGCGTCGAGACGCGCACCTCCTCGCCCCTGCGCATCACCCGCGGCGAGGACTGCCAGAGCCTCAATGTGAAGGGTCTCTACCCGGCCGGCGAAGGTGCCGGCTACGCAGGCGGCATCCTGTCGGCCGGCGTGGACGGCATCCGCGTCGCCGAAGCCGTCACCGCCGGGCTGCTGGGGCTGTAGGGGCGGCTTCAGCCGCCCGCGAACTCGGATCAAGCACTGCGTCTGTGCCTTTACGGGGTGGCTTTCCGTTGTTCCGCGTTGAATTGGCCGGGATTTCGCCCCGGCGGGCGACTCACTTCTTTGCTTCGCCAAAGAAGTAAGCAAGAAAGGCGACCCGCCTCCCCGGTCATTCGCTGCGCGAATGACTGCCCTGCGCTGCTCACGGCAGGCGGCCGGCGCGGAACTCGCCCTGCGGGCTCAAACAGCCGCGCCGGACTACCCCGCCTGCCGTTCCGCTGCTCGGCGGGTCGGAACGGGCTTTTCGCAAACACCGCGCGTTTGCTGAAGCTGAGGTTGGCTTCCAACGAGAAAAGCAAAACCCCAACGTCTCGCATCCACCAGTCTTTCCGCAGAGGCTCGGTGTGTGCTGAAAGCCCGTTCTGACCCGCCGAGCAGCGCAGCAGCGGGCGGGGCCTTCCGGCGCGGCTGTTTGAGGAGGCGTAGCCGACGAGTTCCGCGCCGGCCGCCTGATGCGAGCAGCGCAGGGGAGTCGTCCGCGTAGCGGACGACCGGGGAAGCCGGGTCGCCTTTCTTTCCCCCTTTCTTTGGCGACGCAAAGAAAGGGGTCGCCCGCCGGGGCGAAATCCCGGCCAATTCAAGGCCAAACAACGGAAAGCCGCCCAGACATGGCCCACACGGCGGAGAGCCAGCCCCCCCCGGCGGGGAGTGAATTCACCTCCGAGCCCAGTGAGTTCAGCTCCGAGCCCAACAAGTTCAGCCCAAAGCCCAGCAAGTTCAGCCCAAAGCCCGGCAAGTTCAGCTCTGAAGCCAGCAGGGTTCATGTCCGAGCCGAACTTGTTCCCCTCTGAACCAAACTTGTTTCCCTCCGAGCCCAACAAGTTCAGCCCAAAGCCCAACAAGTTCAGCTCTGAAGCCAGCAGGGTTCCCCTCCGAGCCAAACGTGTTCCCCCCGGAGCCAAACCCGTTCCCCTCCGCGGGGAACCCGGCGCTCAGAAGCGGTAGCGTGCCCCCATCATCAGCGACTTGGGCGTGAAGTTGGCCGGCAGGTTGGTGTCGCCGTCGTAACCCTGGCAGGTGCCGCCGGCACACAGGGAGTTCTTGCCGCCGTTCTGGTTGCTGACCTGCGCATAGTAGGCGTACAGGTCGGTCTGGCGGTCGAGGGCGTATTCATAGCCCAGGCCGAAGTGGCTGGAATCCCGGTCGGTGCTCATGCGGTCATCCAGGTGCCCATACACCGCGCGCAGGGTATGCACGCTCCTGAAGGGCACCGCCACGCCCAGCCACCACACTCGGCGGTCCAGCCTCTTGCCCACCCCGTCCTGGTTGTCCTCGCCCAGCAGGTACTGGGCATACACCTTGGCCACCTGGAAGTCATAGGTGGCGGCCAGATTGCGGGCCTTGCGGCGCACATCCTCGGTGGCCGGCGCGGTCACCGTGCCCTGGCGCAGGAAGTTCAGGTAGCCGGCGCCCACGAACAGGGGCCCCTTGCGGTAGGTCAGGCTGGCGCTGCTGCCCTTGCCTTCATCCTTGGGGCCGATGCTGGTGGTGGAGCCCGTCACCCCCACGTTGCTGCGGCTGTTGTTCTCCATGCCCGCCGAGTAGGCCAGGCTGGCCTGGAAGCCACCGATCTCCGGCGAGAAGTAGAACACCCCGTTGTCGAAGCGGCTCGCTGCAGCGCTGGACCACAGGCGGAAGGCGGTGGCGCCGCCGATGGTGAAGGGGTCGGAGGTGCTGGTGATCGAGTAGATCGGCGCGTAGTCCCTGCCGAAGCGGATGTCGCCCGCCTTGCCGCGCAGGCCCACGAAGGTGTTGCGGGAGAAGATCGCCACGCCGGTGGTGTTGGGCGCCGAGGACGAGGCGGCGCCCTGTCCCGGATTGCTGATGTTGCTGGAGTGGCCGGTGTTCTGCCCGTTGTCGAAGGAGATGCCTGCCTCGAGCTGGAAATAGGCCGCCAGATCGTCGCCGAAACCCCGCTCCCCCTTGAAGCCCAGGCGGCTGGCCGAACCCAGGCCGCTCTGCACGCGGACCTTGTGGCCCTGGCCGTAGTCGCCGTACTCGATACCGGCGTCGGCAATGCCGTAGATCGTCAGGCCGGCCGGCATGGACAGGGGCTTGCTGTCGGCCCTGGCGGCCACTGCGGCACTGCTGCTCTCCACCTTGGCCACCGCCCGGGCGGTCTCGGCCTGGGCGGCGGTGGCGGCCGCCAGCTTCTTCTCCAGCTCCTCCAGGCGCGCACGCTGGGCCGCCAGCTCGGCGCGCAGTTCATCGTTAACATCGGCCAGGGCCGGCGTTGCGGCAAAGCTCGTCATGCAGGCGGCAAGGGCTGCGTAAATCAGGGTCTGTCTCATCTCAAGCTTCCTTTTTTTGTGTGGGCGGTGCGCCTCTCAGCCCCCCCGGACATACCGGGAGGAGCGCGGTGGATTTCAGCGGAATCACCTTTCGATCCGCTTTCGGTACCTCAGCGCCCGAGCAGGCGCAGGAGGCGCAGGAAGAGGCCGCACATGCGCGGCGCCCACACCGTCAGCAGCACCACCCGCAGCACATGGGTGGCGGTGACCAGGGGAACGGCCAGATGCATCACCTTGGCCGTCACGCACATCTCGGCCATGCCGCCGGGCGAGGCGGCCAGGGCCAGGGACGAGACGGGGATGGAGACGAAGCCTCCGAGCGCCGCCACGAAGGCCGCGGACAGGATCAATGCCAGCAGGGTGCTGGCGGCCGACACGGCCAGGAAACGCGGCGCGGCGCGGAAGAACTCGGGTGAGAAGCGGCAGCCCAGGGCCGTGCCGAGCAAGAGCTGGCCCGCGCTCACCGCCCAGGCCGGCAAGGCCGACAGGGGCACCTGCAGGGCCGCCAGGGCACCTACGCAGAACAGCGGCCCGAGCACCCAGGCATTGGCGATGCGCAGGCGGTGCAGCAGCATCACCCCGACCAGGGCGGCCCCCACCAGCAAGGGCAGGCGGGCCGGGTCGACGGCGCGCGCACTGGCGCTGAAGACCTCGGCCCCCACCGCCCCCCAGTGCTGCAGCACGAAGGGCACCACCGACACCACCACCATCACCCGCAGGGCGTGGGCCGCGGCCACCC
>WBTZ01000225.1 GCA_009026175.1 Zoogloea sp.
GGCGGCCCCGGCGGCCCCGGCGGCCCCGGCGGCCCCGGCGGCACCGCCGCTCACCCCATGCAGGAAGACCAGGGCGCGGGGCCCTTCGCCGGTCTCGATCCAGCGCGGGGCGGTCATGGCCTCAGTCGTCCGTCAGGCGGCGGTAGGCGCCGCCCTGGAAGACCAGCGGGCGCCTGGCGGTGTCCCGCTCGAAACGCAGCACCTCGCCGATGAAGACGACGTGGTCGCCCCCCGGATGGCGGGCGTACTGGCGGCACTGGAACCAGGCCGAGCAGCCGGGCAGGAGGGGCACGCCATCCACCCCTTCGGTGAAGTCCAGGCCGGCGAACTTGTCGTCGCTGCGGCTGGCGAAGCGCTGGGACAGGTCCCGCTGATCCTCGGCCAGCACGTTGATCGCGTACACTCCGGCGTTTTCGAAGATGGGCACGCTCGGCAGGTGACCGGACAGGCTCCACACCACCAGGGGCGGCGTCAGGGACACGGAATTGAAGGAACTCACGGTGAGCCCGATGGGCTCGCCGCTGGGCGCCCGGGCGGTGATCACGGTCACGCCGGTGGGAAACATGCCCAGCGTGTCGCGAAAGGCGCGCACCACCGGATCGTTCTTGGGAGCTGTCATGCTGGAGGAGGGCCCACGCCGTCGGCGTGAACCGGAAACCGGTAAGGGGCCGCATTATCACCGCGCGGGGCGCGAGCGTCGAGAGGTTAAGAGATTGAATACATTTGCAGAAACCCTGATCGCCTGGCAGCGGGAGCATGGCCGCCACGGCCTGCCCTGGCAGGTCGACGACGCCTACCGGGTGTGGTTGTCGGAGATCATGCTGCAGCAGACCCAGGTGGACACGGTGCTGCCCTACTACGCCCGCTTCCTGGCGCGCTTTCCCGACCTGCCCAGCTTGGCCGCCGCGCCGGTGGAGGACGTGCTGACCCTGTGGAGCGGCCTCGGCTACTACGCCCGGGCGCGCAACCTGCACAAGTGCGCCCGGGCGGTGATGGCGCAGCATGGGGGACGCTTCCCGGCCGACCCGGCGGTGCTGGCCGAACTGCCCGGCATCGGCCGCTCCACGGCGGCGGCGATCAGCGCCTTCAGCTACGGCACCCGGGCCGCCATCCTCGACGGCAATGTCAAGCGGGTGCTGGCGCGGGCTTTCGGCATCGACGGCTTCCCCGGCACCAAGCCGGTGGAGAACCGCCTGTGGGAACTGGCCGAGAGCCTGTTGCCCGAGCGCGACGTGGACATCTACACCCAGGCCCAGATGGACCTGGGCGCCACCGTGTGCACCCGCGGCCGGCCAGCCTGCCCGCGCTGCCCGCTGGCCGGGCGCTGCGTGGCCCTGCGCGACGGCCGGGTCGGCGAGCTGCCCACTCCGCGGCCGAAACGCGAGACGCGCACCCGCGAGGGACGCTTCGCGGTGGTGCTGGCCGATGGCGCGGTGCTGCTGGAGCGGCGCCCGCCCAGCGGCATCTGGGGCGGCCTGCTGAGCCTGCCGGAACTGCCCGAGGATGCCGACACGGCGGACTGGATCGCCGGCCGCTACGGCCTGCAGGTGCGCTCGGTGAGCCCGCTGGGCGGCCTGCGCCATGTGTTCACCCACTTCACCCTGGAGATGCGCCCCGAGGCGGTCCAGGTGGCCCCGCCGCCCCCCGGCGCGGCCGGATCGGCGCATCTGTGGCAGCCCCTCGACCGCCTCGACGAGGCGGCCCTGCCGGCCCCGGTGCGCAAGCTGCTCGAGCCGCTGGCCGCCCGGGACCTGTTCAGCCCAGCAGGCGGTGCTGCTGCAGGTACTGGTGGATGATCTCCAGGCGCGACAGGGTGTCGTCCAGCTCGAGCAGACGCTGGCGCGCCAGGGGATGGATGGGCAGGGCCTCGGCGAGCCGGTAGCCCACCCAGGTGGCGTCGTCGAAGCGATGGGGCGGCGGGAACATCTTGTCCCCCGCGTCGGCCACGATGGCCTCCAGCAGGGGCAGCAGCTCCTGCAACGCCTCCGGCACCGCCGTCACGGCCGGCTCGGGCAGCGGCGTGATGTGTGCCGTCTGCAGACGGTCGGGGCGGATCTCCCGCTCGACGATGCGGAAACGCTCGCCGCCGCGCGTGGTGATGAAGAGCAGGCCCGGCTGGTTCATGTCCCAGTCCACGATGCGGGCGATGCAGCCGACCTCGTGGGGCTCGGCCGGCTGCCCGACCTCACCGCCCTCGCGGATCAGGCACACCCCGAAGGGCGAGCCGGCACGCATGCAGCGCGCCGCCATGTCCAGGTAGCGGGCCTCGAACAGCTTGAGGGGCAGCACCCCATCGGGGAACAGGACCGTACCGAGGGGAAACAGCGGGATCTCGACGGTGGCCGGGGTGCTGCTCATGATGCGTCTCCTGTTGGGGCGGATTGGTCCGCCCTCGGACATCGATCAAGGTCCGGTGCTTGCATGCGTACTGCAGGCGGCTGAAGCCGCCCCTACACCTCGTCTTCGCCCCAGCGGGGCATCAGCTCATGGGCGACCCCCAGCTGGTCGAGGATGCGGGCAACGACGAAGTCCACCAGCTGCTCAACGCCCTGCGGGCGATGATAGAAACCCGGGTTGGCCGGCAGGATGACCACGCCCATGCGGGCCAGGCGCAGCATGTTCTCCAGGTGCAGCACCGAGAACGGGGTCTCCCGCGGCACCAGGATCAGCTTGCGGCCTTCCTTGATGGCCACATCGGCGGCCCGTTCGATCAGGTTGCCGGCCAGCCCCGCGGCGATCGAGGCCAGCGAGCCCATGGTGCAGGGGCACACCACCATCGCATCCGGCGGGTTGGAGCCGGATGCCGGCGGGGCAAACCACTCCTCGCGGCCGAACACCCGCAGCTGCCCGGGAGCGGCGCCGAAACGCTCTCCCAGCAGGGCTTCGACCTCTGTCGGGCGCCCCGGCAGGGCCAGGTCCATCTCCTGGCGGGCGACGATCTGGGCCACCTGGGAATACAGCAGCCAGACCCGGCACCCGCCGGTCAGCAGGGTCTCCACCAGGCGCAGGCCATAAGGCATCCCCGAGGCCCCGGTCAGGGCGACGGCAACGGTACGGCAGGGACGTGCATCGACGGTGTTCATTGCAGGGACAGACAGGTCGGAGGCATGAGGGTTCGCGGCATCGTCCGCTCAGGGGTGATGGTGGTGGATCACACCGATGCCCTCGTGGGCGACACCGTGGGCGTCGGCCGCGTGGTGGCCGTGGCGCAGCCGGTCGTGCACATCGATGTCGTGGGGCAGATGCTGCTTCACCAGCGAGCCGACGATCATGCCGGCCAGGCTGGCCGCCAGGCCCGCCAGCTGGGCCGGGATGAAGGGCTCCTCGCCGCCGGCCAGGTGCACCGCCAGCCACACCGCGATGCCGCAGAAGATGGACACCAGCGCGCCCTGGTTGGTGGCCCGCCGCCAGTACAGGCCGCACAGCAGCGGCACGAAGGCCGCCACCAGGGTGATCTGGTAGGCGTTCTCCACCATCTTGAAGATGCTCGCCTTGGAGTACATGGCGTAGAGGGTCACCAGCACGGTGAAGGTGAAGGTCACCACCCGCATCCAGAACAGCAGCTTGCGGTCGGTGAGATTGGGCAGGGCCGGCTTGAGGATGTTCTCGGTGAAGGTCACCGACGGTGCCAGCAGGGTGGCCGAGGCGCAGCTCTTGATGGCCGACAGCAAGGCGCCGAAGAACATGATCTGGGCCACCAGCGGCGCCTTGGACAGGACCAGCTCGGGCAGGATCATCTGGGAGTCGGTGTCGATCAGGCGCCCTACCATGTCGGGCGAGATGAGGGTGGCCGAGTAGGCCAGGAACATCGGCACGAAGGCAAACGCGAAATACAGGCTGCCGCCCAGCACCGAGCCCCACACGGCGATCTTCTCGGACCTGGCCGACTGGACCCGCTGGAACACGTCCTGCTGCGGGATGGAGCCGAGCATCATAGTGATGGCGGCGGCGAAGAAGGCGATCATCTCCTTCGGCTCGGCCGGGGGCAGGAAGGCGAACTTGCCCTCGTTCAGGGCATGGCTCACCACCACCCCCACGCCGCCGGCCATGCCGCTGACCTCGCCACCGATCCACAGCATGCCGATCACGATGATGATCATCTGCAGGAAGTCGGTCACCGCCACCGCCCACATGCCGCCGAACAGGGTGTAGACGAGGATGGTCGCCGAGCCGATCCACATACCGGCCAGCTTGCTGACCTCGCCGCCCGACACCACGTTGAAGACCAGCCCCAGGGCGGAGATCTGCGCCCCCACCCAGCCCAGGTAGGAGATCACGATGGCAATGGTGGTGAGCACCTCCACGCCACGGCCGTAGCGCTTTTTATAGAAGTCGCCGATGGTCAGCAGGTTCATGCGGTAGAGCGGCGCGGCGAAGAACAGGCCGACCAGGATCAGGCACATGGACGAGCCGAAGGGGTCGGCCACCACGCCGTTGAGGCCCTCTTTGAGGAAGGTCGCCGGGATGCCCAGCACCGCCTCGGCGCCGAACCAGGTGGCGAACACCGTGGCGGTGACCATCGAAAAAGGCAGGTGCCGGCCGGCCACCGCAAAGTCCCGGGTGTTGTGCACCCGCGTTGCGGCAACCAGGCCGATGGCCACCGAGATCAGCCAGTAGGCAATGACGAACCAGAACAGCATGGCAGCGGGAAAAAGCGTTGAGGAGTGCGCCGATTATAGGGGCGCTGCAGCGCAGCGTGGACGCCTGATTCACCCTGCCGTAACACGCTCCCGGCTCACCAGCCGCCGGGCAAAATCGCCGGCCGGTTCGGCCCGGCCGTAGTGCCAGCCCTGGAACTGGTCACAGCCCAGTTCGCGCAGGGTGGCGGCCATCGCCGCGGTTTCGACGCCCTCGGCCACCAGCTCCAGGCCCAGGTTGTGACCGAGGCCCACGATGGCCGCGACGATGGCCCGATCCTCCGGCCCCTCGTTGATCTCGCGCACGAAGGACTGGTCCACCTTGAGCTTGTCGATGGGGAAGCGCTTGAGATAGGCCAGGCTGGAGTAGCCGGTGCCGAAGTCGTCGATGGCGATGGACACGCCCAGGGCCTTCAGCTCGCCCAGCTGGTAGGCCGCCCGCTCGACATCGCGCATCACCATGCTCTCCGTCACCTCCAGGATCAGCAACGAGGCCGGGATGTCATGGCGGGCCAGGGTCTCGGCGACGATGTCGACAAAGTCGCTGCGCCGGAACTGGAGGGTCGAGATGTTGGCGGCCATCGGCACCAGCGGGCGGCCCTCGGCACGCCAGGCGGCCATCTGGGCACACAGCATGTCGAGCACCCGGTTGCCGATCGGCAGGATCAGGCCGCTCTCCTCGGCCAGCGGGATGAAACGCCCCGGCGAGACTTCGCCCAGCTCCGGGTGGGTCCACCGCAGCAAGGCTTCGGCGGCCAGCAGGCGGCCGTCTGCGGCCGCCACCACCGGCTGGTAATGCAGGCGCAGCTCGTTGCGTTCGAGGGCGCGGCGCAGGGCCAGCTCGAGGGACAGGCGCTCGCTGGTGGGGGTGGAGATGCCGTCGGCGAAGAACTCGACGGCGTTGCGCCCCTCTTCCTTGGCCCGGTACATGGCCATATCGGCCCGGTCGAGCAGGGCATCCGGCTCGCCGCCGTCATCCGGCCAGATGGCCACGCCGATGCTGCCCGACAGGGAAAACTCGCAGCCTGCCAGGTGGAAGGGTTCGTCCAGGGCGGTGAGCAGCCGGCCGGCAGAGCGCGCCTGGCGCTCCCGCTCGCCGCAGACCGGCATCACCACCACGAACTCGTCACCGCCGTGGCGCAGCACCGACTCGCCTTCGGCCAGCACCGACTGCAGGCGCCGCGCCACCTCGACCAG
>WBTZ01000027.1 GCA_009026175.1 Zoogloea sp.
GCAGCCGGCGCCGCCGCCGGCCTGGTCATCGGCGCCGCGGCCGGCGCCGGCAATGCCGGCTACGCGGGGAGCGACGCCCAGCGGGCCTATGACATCGCCTACCTGCAGTGCATGTACGCCAAGGGCAACCAGCTGCCTGGCAGCGCCTACCGACAGCCGATCGCCCCGCCGCCGCCAAGCTACAGCTACCCGCCACCGCCGGGCCGCTGACACCACCACGGGTGACTTCCCCTGCGCCCTCCGGCACAATCCGGGCGCAGGAGATCCGCCCATGAAATTCGATGTACTCGTTGTAGGCGCCGGCCTTGCCGGTGCTGCCCTGGCCGCAGCCCTTCGCGGCAGCCGGCTCAAGCTCGGCATCGTGGAGACAAGGGCGCCCGTCCGCCCTGCCGGCTGGGACCCCCGCATCTACGCCATCAGCGCGGCCAACGTGGACTTCCTCTCCTCGATCGGCATCTGGCAGCACCTGGACACCACCCGCATCGCCCCCATCTACGACATGGAGATCCACGGCGACGCCGGAGGGCGGCTGGACTTTTCCGCCTATGACTGCGGCCTGCGCGAGCTGGCCTGGATCGTCGAATCGAGCCTGATGCAGATCGAGTTGTGGGAGACGATCAAGCGCCAGCACAACGTCACCCTGATTTCCCCCGCCGAACCCACCGCGCTGTCCATGGGGGCCGACTCCGCCAGCCTGACCCTGGCCGACGGCCGGCGCCTCGAAGCCCGCCTGATCGTCGCCGCCGACGGACGTGACTCCTGGGTGCGCCAGGCAGCCGGCATCGGGGCACGCAACACGCCCTATGATGAAAAGGGCGTGGTGGCCAACTTCCGCTGCGCCAGGCCGCACCGGGACACCGCCTTCCAGTGGTTCCGCAACGATGGCGTGCTCGCCTACCTGCCCCTGCCCGACCAGCACATGTCCATGGTGTGGTCGGCCCCGGACGCCCTCGCCGATGAACTCGTAGGGCTGTCCCCCGAGGCACTCTGCACCCGGGTCGCCGAAGCCGGCGACTTCCGCCTCGGCGAACTGGAACTCGTCACGCCGGCCGCGGCCTTCCCGCTGCGCCTGATGCGGGTGGACAGCGTGGTCCAGCCACGCCTGGCCCTGATCGGTGACGCCGCCCATGCCATCCACCCCCTGTCCGGTCACGGCATCAACCTGGGCTACCAGGATGCGCAGGTGCTCGCCGGCCTGCTGGCCGGGCTCGACCCCTGGCGCGACCCGGGCGAATTGCCGGTGCTGCGCGCCTACGCCCGGGCCCGCGCAGAGGAAACCGCACTGCTCCAGTACACCACCCACGGGCTCAACCGCCTGTTCAAGCCCACCCATCCGCTGCTGTCAGGGATTCGCAATCTGGGACTGAACCTCACCAACAACCTGCCTGTCGTACGCAATGCGCTGGTGCGCTACGCGATCGCCGGCCGCTTCTGATCACACCACTCAATCCGCCACTCACATCCATCGTGGCCGCCCCGGAGACCTCCCCATGAAATTCCCCCTCGTCCGCAGCCTGCTCGCTACCGTCCTGCTGGCTGCCGGCCTTGCCCAGGCCGCCGACGAAAATTCCGTCAAGAAAGGCCTGGAGGGCTTCCTCGACGCGCCCGCCGTGGAAAGTGTCAAGAAGACCCCCTACGGCGGCCTCTATGAAGTCGTGCTCAAGTCGGGGGAACTGCTCTACACCGACGGCAACGTCAGCTTCATCATCGACGGCAGCCTGATCGATGCCAAGACCCGCAAGAACGTCACCCAGGCCCGCATGGCCCAGCTGATGAAGATCGATTTCGCCACCCTCCCCCTCGACCAGGCCATCAAGCAGGTGCGCGGCAACGGCAAGCGGGTGATCGCGAGCTTCGAGGATCCGAACTGCGGCTACTGCAAGCGCCTCGCCAAGGATCTGGTCAACCTCAAGGACGCCACGATCTACACCTTCCTGTACCCCATACTCAGCCCGGACTCCACCGAGAAGTCCAGGAACATCTGGTGCGCCAAGGACCGGGCCGGCGCCTGGAACGACTGGATGACCGCCGGCAAGGCACCGGCCGCCGCCGCGGGCAACTGCGACACCAGCGTCATCGACAAGAACGTGGCCCTCGGCCAGAAGATCAAGGTCAGCGGCACGCCCACCATCTTCACGGCTGACGGCAACCGTCTGCCGGGCGCGGTCCCCCTGGCCCAGCTCGAACAGGCCATGACCCAGGCCTCCGGCAAGTAAGAACCCCCGCCCGTCAGGCCGCCTCCCTCGGGCGGCGCGGGCCGGCGACCGGCAGACACTGCTCTGCCGGCCGGCCCACCAGAAAGCCCTGCACAAATTCCA
Organism: Zoogloea sp.; assembly: GCA_009026175.1. Classification (GTDB taxonomy): domain Bacteria; phylum Pseudomonadota; class Gammaproteobacteria; order Burkholderiales; family Rhodocyclaceae; genus Zoogloea. The sequence goes on from WBTZ01000027.1 coordinate 2,319, forward strand.
CACCCGCCTCCTCGGCCGCCTGCGACTGCAGCGGGCTCTCGATGCACTGGCAGATCACCGCCGCCCCGATGCGCCGAAGCTCCTCCGCCAGCTCGGCCATGACCCGCCTGGCGAGATCGAGATGGCCGGCATGCCCGACCAGGCTCCGATCCAGCTTGACGATATCCGGCGCCAAGGTTTCCAGGCGATCCAGGCAGGCCGTGTGCCGCCCGAAATTGTCGATGGCAATCCGGTAGCCCCGCGCCCGGTAGGCCTCGAGCACTCCGGTCAGGCGCAGCAGGGGATCGAATCCGTCGTCCGGGATTTCCAGCACGATGCGCTCCGGCGACAGCCCGCAGCGCGCCAGGATCGCCTCGAAAGCCAGGCCATGATTGGCACGTACGCTGCGCAGCAGCTGGGAATGCACATTCAGCGCAAGAAACCCGCCCTCCTGCTCCTGCTGCAGCAGGAAATTGAGGGCATGCAGGGTCCGCACCCGGCGATCCAGCTGCACCAACGACGGGTCATCGGGCATTTCCAGGTAGACCGCCTGCGCCGGCAGGCCCACCCATGGCCCCTCGATGACGCGCAGCAGGGCCTCGTGCCCCGCCACCCGGCCGCTCCTGCAGTCCACGATGGGCTGGAAGAGCGTCCCGAAGACACTCCCCGCCATCCTCGCCCTGACCCGGCCGTCGACAACTTCGAAGCAGTCGTCCGCGGTGCCGCCCTGGAGCAGGCGGTTCCGCTTATTGAAGTAGTGAACAAGGTCGGCGAGAGGCATGGCGGTCTCCTGGATCCGGGCAAGCCCGGTCTCGCCCGAGAAGCAGGCGAGTGTTCCACGATAGTCCGTGGACCCGATCCCGCAAACCATGAATTTGCGCAGAACATATTACCGGGCGGCCCGGACCACCCTGGACACGCAGCCTAACGCGGCACCTGATCGCGGGGCCACAGCACCCACATCTCGCCCTTCTGGCGCATGCGCCCGGCCCGCACCCCGGCCTCCGCGCCAAAGCCCCAGAAGAAGTCGCCCCGCACACCGCCCTTGATCGCGCTCCCGGTATCCTGCGCCAGCACCAGGCGACGCAAGGCCTGGGTGCTGTTGGGCTGGGTCGTGGACAGGAACACCGGCGCCCCCAGGGGGATGCTGCGCGGATCGACCGCCATGCTGCGCCCCTCCGTCAGCGGCTGCCCGAGGGCCCCGACCGGCCCGCTGGCAGTGCTGGAGACCTCGCGGAAGAAAATGTAGCTGGGATTGGCATTGAGCATCTCCTGCAGGCGCGCCGGGTTGGCCCGGGCCCAGGCCTTGATGCCGTCCATGGAGGCCTGCTCGAGCTTCATCTCGCCCTTGTCCACCAACCACTTGCCGATGGACTGGTAGGGATGGCCATTGGCATCGCCGTAGGCCAGGCGCAGCATGCTGCCGTCCGGCAGCTGGACCCGGCCCGACCCCTGCACCTGCAGGAAGAAGAGCTCGACCGGGTCCTCAGCATAAAGCAGCGTCTTGCCGGCAAAACGCTCCGGCATGCGGGCGATGTCGGCACGGCTGTAGTACGGCAGCACCTTGTTGCCGACCAGCCGGCCGCGCACCCGCTGGCCTTTCAGGTCGGGCAGGACATCACCGAGATCGATGGTCAGCAAGTCATCCGGCACCCCCAGGACGGGCCATGAATAGGCCTTCGAGCGGACCCGGCTGCCCTTGATCAGCGGCTCGTAATAGCCGGTGATCAGCCCCTCCCGGGTGCCATCCGGATTGCTCACCCGCCATGGGCTGAAGCGGGTCTCGAAAAAGCGGCGCACAGTGGCCGGCGCCGGGCGCTCACCCAGGCCTCGCGCCGCCTCGCAGACAGGTTGCCACAGGGCCTGCCGGGCCAGTGCCCGGCACGAGGCAAGAAAGGGCGGCCACGCCTCCTCGACGGCATCGCCGGCCCAACCCGGAAGTTCCGACCAGTCGGCAGCCTGCAGCGGCCGGGCCAGGGGCAGGGGCGCAGGCGCACCGCCGACCGCGGGCACCGCAGCAGGCGACTGCGGCTGCACCGGGGCGGATGGGGACGACGGAGGCTGCGGCCGGGCGGGCTCCTCGACGGGCCGTGGCGTGCCAGCACAACCGGCCAGCAGGAGAGCGGCAGCGAGGCCGGACAAACGGGAAAAGGTGGAAAACATGGATGGGTTAAACTCGCGGCTCGCGGATGACAGCCGCGCAAGTATACCCAGTACCCGGCGCCTGCCCGGGCCAAACCCGCGAAAGAACCTCGATGTGGCTGATCGGACTTGAACTCGGCGTCGCCGCCCTATTGGTCATCATCGTCGCCCTGGCCTTGCGCCAACCCAAAAACAACGATTCGGAAACGCCTCCCCATGACTGATCTGAACCAGTTCCTGTCCCGCGCCGAGCGGCTGCTCGAGCGCCTTGAGCAGTTCCTGCCTCCCGCCTTGACCGAACCCGACTGGAACGCCTCGGTCGCCTTCCGCTGGCGCCGCAACGGCAAGGCTGCCGGCCTGCAGCCGATCCCCCGCCCGCACCAGATCCGGCTGTCCGACCTGCAGGACATCGATGACAAGAAGGAACGCATCGTCGCCAACACGCGCCAGTTCCTGACGGGCAAGCGGGCCAACAACGTATTGCTGACCGGCGCCCGGGGCACCGGCAAGTCGTCCCTGGTCAAGGCCGTCCTGACCGAGTTCTCCGGCCAGGGCCTGCGCCTGATCGAGGTGGATAAGGACGACCTGATCGACCTGCCCGACATCGTCGAACAGCTGGAAGGCCGCCCGGAGCGCTTCATCCTGTTCACCGACGACCTCTCCTTCGAAGACGGCGAACCCGCCTACAAGGCCCTCAAGAGCGTGCTCGACGGCTCGGTCGCGGCGGTACCCGACAACGTGCTGATCTACGCCACCTCCAACCGCCGCCACCTGATGCCCGAGTATTTCGCCGAAAACGCGGCCACCAAGCACCTGGACGGCGAAGTGCACCCTGCCGAGGCGGTGGAGGAGAAGATCTCCCTGTCCGAGCGCTTCGGCCTGTGGATCTCCTTCTACCCCTTCAGCCAGGACGAGTACCTGGCGGTGGTGAACCACTGGCTCGGCGAGTTCGGCGTCCCCCCAGAGGCGATTGCCGGCGCCCGCGGCGAGGCCCTGCAATGGGCGCTCCTGCGCGGCTCCCGCAGCGGCCGGGTCGCCTGGCAGTTCGCCCGCGACTACGCCGGGAGATTCGAGGCATGAAGAAGATCGTCCATGTGGCCGCCGCGGTCATCACCCGGCCAGACGGCTGCGTGCTCCTCGGCCAGCGGGCGCCCGACACCTTCTACCCGGGCTACTGGGAGTTTCCCGGCGGCAAGGTCGAGGCCGGAGAGACGCCGCATGACGCGCTGGTCCGCGAGCTCTCCGAGGAGCTCGACATGGAGGTGCTCGAAGCCTACCCCTGGCTGACCCGCGAACATCTCTACGAGCACGCCCACGTCAGCCTGCACTTCTTCGAGGTAGCCGCCTGGCGCGGCGAGATCCACGACCGGGTCCATGCGGCACTCAGCTGGCAGCACCCGGAACGCTTCGAGGTGGGCCCCATGCTGCCCGCCAACGGCCCGATCCTGAAAGCCCTGCGCCTGCCCCGCCGGATGGCCATCACGCGGGCCGGGGAGATCGGTTGCGACGCCCAGCTGGCCGAACTGGACAAGGCCCTGGGCGCCGGCCTGCGCCTTGTCCAGATCCGGGAACCCAGCCTGCCCATCGACAAACGCGAGACCTTTGCCCGGAACGTGGTGGCCCGCTGCCATGAGCACGGCGCCCTGGCCATGCTCAATGAAGACATCGATCTGGCATGCCGCATCGGGGCCGACGGCGTGCATCTGCCGGCCCGCCAACTGATGTCGCTGGAGAAAAGACCGGAGCTGGAATGGGTCGGCGCGTCTTGCCACACCCGAGATGAACTGCTGAAGGCGGCGAGCCTCGAACTGGACTACGCCCTGCTGGGTTCAGTGGCACCGACAGCCAGCCATCCGGAACGCAGCCCGCTGGGCTGGCCCGCATTCGCCGGCATGATCAAGGGCCTCCCACTTCCAGTGCTGGCCCTGGGCGGCCTCGCCCCGGACGATCTGCTGCAGGCAAAATTCCACGGAGCCCACGGCGTCGCCGGCATCCGGAGTTTCTGGAAGGCCTGATGAAAAAGCCGCCAGCGGACGTGTTCCGAGGGCGGCTTGATGGCTGAGTGGCTGAGGAAACCTAGTGGCTGAGAGGGTCAGCATCGTTGTCGAGGGGCGACTCCCCCTCGACACGATAGACGTCGGAAGCCCACGCCCCCAGGTCGATCTGGCGGCATCGCTCGGAGCAGAATGGGCGCTGAGGATTCTGCGGTCCCCAGACGACATCCTTGGCGCAGGTCGGGCACTTCACGACACGGGGGGGCTTGGCAGCTTCGCTCACAGATTGCAGAAAGTCAGTTCGAAAGCCACATCCACCTCGGCCTGGCGCGGCCGGGCGACCGTTTCGGCATGCATGAAGCGGATGTTGAGGGCGTATTTGTTGGCGCTGGTTTCCGGCACGCACATGGCCGTACCGGCCAGGCGGATGCGGATCATCTGGGCGGTGCGCCCACCCATGGTCTGCTGGAAGGCGCCCCGCTGGGCCAGCAGCTCTTCGGGACGACCGCTCGCCCGCAGCAGGCGCAGCACGATGGCGAGGCCGTCCCGGATCGGCAGCAGGGGATGCACCCAGCCCCCCAGGTCCCGGCGACGGGACTCCACCTCCCGGTTGAGCCAGTGGTGGTAGGACGGAAGGTCGAATTCGCAGGCGCCGCCCGGTATCGCGGCCCGGCTGCGGATGTTCATCAGCCACTCGTTCTCGCGCAGGTACTGGCCCGTCTTGCCGGCCATGGCAAGCAGCGAGGCCGAAGCCTGCTCGATCTCGTACAGGGCTCCGGACAGGGCCTCTTCGGATATCTGGGGGTTATTGCGGAAGGACAGCAGGATCTGGCGCTGACGCTCGAGTTCCTGAACCAGATCCACCTTGAGGTCGGCGCGGCTGGCTACCTCGAGGATCTCGAACAGGGTGATCAGGGCCACGTGATGCTCGAGGGAACCCTCTGCACGCACGAAATGCATGACCTTTTCAAACAGGTCTTCAAGGCGTAACAGCGTGCGGATCCTCTCGTTGAGCGGATATTCGTAAGTGATCACGCGCGCGCCTGGGCCTGAATGGAGTTGAATTGGGAGCAAAAGCCTGAATCAGTCCTGTGAATCATATCACACGGTCCCTACGGAAGCGGCTAGACCCAGGTAGCGCCGATGCAGCACATCCACCTGTCCCTGGAGCGCTTCCAGGGCACCGCAGTTATCGATCACGTCGTCGGCGGCGGCGAGGCGCTGCGCACGGGACGCCTGCACGGCCATGATGGCACGTACCTGGCTTTCCTCCAGCCCGCTGCGCCGCATGACTCTTTCAACCTGCAGGCTCTCGGGGCAATCGACCACGCACAGGCGCGCCACCCGCTCCCGGTAGCTGCCGGACTCGATCAGCAGCGGCACGGCGAGAATCACGTAGGGGCTGCTTGCCTCCCCGCAGCGGCGTGCGCTCTCTTCGCGGATCATGGGGTGCAGGATCGCCTCCAGGCGCTTGCGCGCATCGGGAAGCTCGAAAGCCAGGGCCCGCATCGCGGCACGGTTGAGGGCACCGTCCGGCGCCACCACCCCCTCACCAAAGGCATCACGGATCGCAGCCATGGCCAGCCCCCCCGGCGCCGTCAACTCATGGGCGATCCGGTCGGTATCGACGATGCACGCACCGTGCGCTTCAAACAGGTCGGCCACCGCGCTCTTGCCACTCCCGATGCCACCGGTCAGCCCCACCACGAAAGGCGGCAGATGCGGCTTCACGGGGCACACTCCAGGCGGCTGGCACCACGCAGGCGCTCCGACAGGTCGCTGACCAGGGTCGCCAGACCATCGCCAGGGCCGCGGACCTCGATACGGACCGCCCCCGCCCCGCGGGTGGCGATCTGGGCGCTGCGCACGCCCTTTTCCTTCAGGCTTTCCAGGTGGCGGTTGGCCGCTGCCTCGTTCTTGTAGAGTCCCAGGGAAATGGCGTACTGCCCGGGCCCGGCATCCTGCATGACGAAAAGGTCGTCCACTCCCAGGCGCCGGAGCTCAGCCACCTTCTTGTCCGCCCCCTCCTTGCTGCCCTGGGAGGGGATATGCACCCACCAGGAGGACGGCACCTCGCTGCGCTTTTCACTCAAGGCAAAGCCGGTACCGGCTTTCGAGATACGGGCGGCAAGCTCACGCGCCTGCTCGGCATTCAGTCCCGCAAACACCACGCAGGCCTGCGGCGCCAGGGCCTCGACAGCCACTTCGGCCAGAGCGGCGGGGGCCTTGGCCTCTTCCTCGGCCGGAGCCGGCCTGGCGACCACGGGTGGCACGGCCGGCGGAGCCTGCGCGGACACCAGGTGGATGCGTTCCGGATTGAGCTGGTTGCTCAGACGCTCGGGCTCTCCATGGGAACCCGCGCCCCCCAGCCACCCTTTCCAGAGGGCCAGGGCCAGCAGATTGGCAAAGATGAGGACGATGATCGCGATGCGCAAAGGAGCCATGGCCGAAGACTAACCGATCAGGCAGGACGGGAAAAGGCGCCCATCGAACGAGGTTCGCGGCACATCCCTCATCGCTCCCCCAGCATGCGGACAAGGCCTTCGAGGACAAGATTGTCCACCTGCCGCAGCGGGCAGCCGAGCATGGGCGCCAGCACCGCGGCGGCCCCGCCATTCAGCAGGCATAGCGCCCCGGGCTCGGCCTCGACCAGGCGGTACATGCGTTCGATGGCGCCCAGCTGGGCATGCAGGCATCCGGTGAAGATGGCATCGGCGGTGCGCCGCGGGAAGGCCTCGAAGCGGCCGTCGGTGAAGGGCAGCTGGGCCGTATCGCGGGCCAGGGACATGCGCATCAGCTCCAGCCCCGGCAGGATCACGCCGCCCTGGAAGCCCCCGTCGCCGTCCAGCACATCGGCCGTCGTCGCGGTGCCGGAGGTCACCACCAGCGCCGCAGCGCCATGCAGGGCCCGGGCTCCGATCAGGGCTGCCCAGCGGTCCGCCCCCAGGCGGGACGGGTCCTGGTAGGCATTGCGCACTCCAAAGCCTTCCCGCTCCGGCCGGATCCACTCGGCATCCAGCCCCCGGGCGGCCAGCATCGCCCCGATCCGCCCGGCCACGCTTGAGCCGGCCACATTGGCACCGAGCACCCGCCGCACATCGCCAAACCCCGCCAGCACCTCGCCCAGGCCATCGAGGGCAGTGAGCAGCACCGCCCCCTGCCCGCGCCAGCCCATACCGTCGTGCAGGCCCCACTTCAGACGGGTATTGCCCACGTCGAAGACGAGATCCATCAGCTCACCACCCGCAAGGACACTTCGCCGGACAACACCCTACGCATCCCCGTATCCGTCTCCAGCAGCAGGGCCCCATCCTCATCCACCCCGGCACAGCGGCCGCTGAGGGACTCGGCTTCGCCAAGGATGCGCACCGGCAGGTCAGCAAAGGCATTGCGCTGCTGCCAGGCGCCACGCAGGGCTGGAAAGCCGGCCGCCGCATAGATCTCGAAAAGAGCCTGCAGCTCGTCGAGCACCCGGGCCAGCAGGGCACTGGCCCCGGGCGGCGAAGGGAGGCAGGCCGCCAGATCGGTGACGCCGGTCGGGTAATCGATGGCCGCATCGGCAGGCAGGCGCAGGTTGATGCCGATGCCGACCACGGCGGCCGGGGTGCGCCCGCGGCCAGGCATCAGCTCGACCAGGATGCCGGCCAGCTTGCAGCCGTGGATCAGCACGTCATTGGGCCACTTGAGCTGAACGCCTTCGACGCCGAGCCCCTCCAGCGCCCGGGCCACGGCCAGCCCGGCCACCAGGGACAGGCCGGCGGGGACCGGCGCACCGGGCGCGAAGCGCCACAGGGCCGAGAAGGTCAGGCTGGCACCAGGCCACGACTGCCACACCCGGCCACGCCGCCCTCGGCCGGCGGTCTGCACATCGGCGGCGAACACATGCACCCGTCCGTCGTCGGGTGGTGGCTCGGCCATCAGGCGCGTGTTGGTGGAGTCACATTCAGGCACGCACACCAGGGAGAAGGCCGCTGCCTTGCCCCCCAGGGCCGCCATCACAGCCCCTGCATCGAGGGCTTCGTATCCGATCTGTTCCAAGAATCCATTCCCGGCAGGTTGCAACAAGCCGGTCATTATGGACGAAGCGGGGAATGCAGCGAAGCCGGCCCCCGTGGGAAGGGGCCGGCAGGGCAGGAGGGAACGCGGAAACGCGCCCGGACACTCAGGCGTGATCGGGCTCTTCGAGCCCCAGCTCCTGGATCTTGCGGGTGATCGTGTTACGGCCGATGCCCAGCAGCTGGGCCGCCTCGATGCGGCGACCGCCGGTGGCCGCCAGGGCACGGCGGATCAGGATGCGCTCGAAGTCCTTGTTCAGGCGGTCGAAGACCTCCCCGGGGTTCTGCGCCAGGGCGCGGTCGGCTTCCACCATCAGGGCATCGCACCAGTTGGCCGGCTGCTCGCGGGTCGGCTGGTCCTTCAGCTCGGGCGGCAGGTCGGCCACCTCGACGGTCTGCCCCGGCGCCATCACGGTGAGCCAGTGGCAGAGGTTCTCGAGCTGGCGCACATTGCCCGGGAAATCCAGGCTCTGCAGGTACTTGAGGGTCGCCTCCGACAGGCGCTTGGCCTCGACGCCCAGCTCCTGGGCCGACAGGGCAATGAAATGACGGGCCAGGGGCGGGATGTCCTCGCGGCGCTCCCGCAGCGGCGGCAGGCGCAGGCGGATCACATTGAGGCGGTGGAACAGGTCTTCCCGGAACAAGCCCTGGCGGACACGCTCTTCCATGTTCTGGTGGGTGGCGGCGATGACCCGTACATTGGCCTTGATCGGCTGATGACCGCCCACCCGGTAGAAGTTGTTGTCGGACAGCACGCGCAGCAGGCGGGTCTGCAGTTCGGCAGGCATGTCACCGATTTCATCGAGGAACAAGGTGCCCCCTTCCGCCTGCTCGAAACGGCCCCGGCGCATCGTCTGGGCGCCGGTGAAGGCCCCCCGTTCATGGCCGAACAGCTCGGACTCCAGCAGATCGCGGGGGATCGCCGCGGTGTTGATGGCGATGAAGGGCGCGTCCTTGCGCGGGCTGTGACGGTGCAGGGCGCGCGCCACCAGCTCCTTGCCGGTGCCCGACTCACCGTTGATCAGCACCGTGGCATGGGACTGGGAGAGCCGGCCGATGGCCCGGAAGACCTCCTGCATGGCGGGGGCCTGGCCGAGGATCTCGGGGACGGCACTGAGCACCTCCTCGGAACCCGCCTGGTGGGCGCTTTCGTCGATGGCACGGCGCACCAGCTCGACCGCCTGGTCGACGTCGAAGGGTTTGGGCAGGTACTCGAAGGCTCCCCCCTGAAAGGCCGCCACCGCGCTGTCCAGATCGGAGTAGGCGGTCATGATGATGACCGGCATGTGAGGGAAGCGGGTCTTCACCTTGGAAAGCAGGGTCAGGCCGGATTCGCCGGGCATGCGGATGTCGGACAGCAGCACGCGGGGCGCCTGGGCCGTGCTCTCGAGCGCGGCCAGCACCTCGCCCGCAGAGCCGAAGCTCTTGTACGGAATTTCCTCCCGGGCCAGGGCCTTCTCCAGCACCCAGCGGATGGAACGGTCGTCATCAACAATCCACACTGCATTCATGTCATTCACACGCACAAGAGAGGTACAGCAAAAAAATGGGCTGCCGGCTGCGATGCACCATTATCGTGCATCGACGTGCACATCACGCTTCCAGATCCCGCGAGATCGGCAGGAAGACCGTAAAGCAGGTCCGGCCAGGCCTCGACTCGACCTCGATGGCCCCCTGATGCTGCTCGATGAAACTCTGGGCCAGGGACAGACCCAGGCCACTGCCGTTTTCCCTCCCGGACACCAGCGGGTAGAAGATCTTGTCGCGGATGTTGTCCGGGATGCCCGGGCCGTTGTCGATCACCTGGAGCTGCAGCGCGAGCTTGAAACGCCGTTTGGCCAGGGTGACCTGGCGGGCGGCACGGGTCCGCAGGACGATCTCGCCATTGCCGTTGAGCGCCTGGGCGGCATTGCGTGCGATGTTCAGGATGGCCTGGATCAGCTGCTCCCGGTCACCGGTGATGTAGGGCAAACTGGTGTCGTAGTCCCGTCGCACCCCGACCGACGGGAACTCCGCCAGGATCAGGCGCCGCACGCGCTCGAGTACATCGTGGGGGTTGAGCTGCGAGGGCTGCATCATCCGGTGCGAGGTCAGCAGCCGGTTCATCAGATCCTGCAGCCGATCCACCTCGGCAATGATCACCTGGGTGTACTCGCGAAGCTGGGGATCGTCCAGCTCGCGCTCGAGCAACTGAGCCGAGCCCCGGATGCCGCCGAGGGGATTCTTGATTTCGTGCGCCAGATTGCGGATCAGCTCGCGGTTCGCCTGCTGCTGGTGCGCGAGCTGTTCCTCCCGCGCCACTTTCAGGTGCGCATCCATGGGCCGGAATTCCAGCAGGAGGCGCGCATTGCCCGAATCGATCGGCGTCACCGTGCAATCCAGGTGCAGGGCTTCCATCCCGGGGCGTACCACCGTGAGGTTGTGCCCGGTATAGCTCCAGTTGTCCCTCAGCACATTGTTGAGGGCACTGGCCAGCCCGACGGGCTCACCCAGCAGGCGGCGGAGGGAATAGCCGACAATCTTGCGACTGCTCGCCGCAAACAGGTTCTCCGCCCCCGGGTTCAGGTAACGAACGATGAACTCATCATCCACCAGCACCACGGCGGACGACAGGAGCTCAAGCCCCGCAAAGGGCGAAACAGCGGATGGGGACGGGTCGTTTTGCATATGGAGAGTTCAATGCAAGAAGCAGACCACCTGCTCTGCACCCGCAGCCAGACCCGCACCGGCACATCGCCAGCGCCCCTCAGCGCAGGTTGGAGATCTCTCTGCGCAGGGCCTCGATGTTGCGCTCGTGGATCTGCACCTTGTCCTTGAAGGGCTGCAGGCGGTCCAGCACCTTCTGGTAGTTGCGCTCGTCGCCATAGCGGAGCGCCTCCTGGTCGGCCAACTCCTTGCGGGCCACCTCAAGGGCTCGCTGTTCGTTGGCCAGTTCATCGTCGAGGATGCGGCGGCGGTCATTGTCACGCGCCTTTTGGGTGCCCGTATCGACCCGGGGAAAGCCGGCAGAGGTGCCGGATGCACTGTTTTGGGGCGCCGCAGGCCTGGATGCACTGGGAACGGACGAAACCGCCTGATCCCGCGCCAGCATGCTGCACCCTTTTCCGGACGACTTGCTGTTGGTATAGGTCGTATGACCGGCCTCATCAACGCACTTATAGATGTCCGCCCGCACAGGCAGGGCGTACAGCAGTACAGCCAGCAGAACAGGGATTCTCGAGAGCATGGTGGGCACAGGCAGTTCCGGAAGCAGCGCTAGTTTAGGGGCCGGCCCGGGCAAACACAAACGCAGACCGGAAACAAAAGGACGGGCCTCGGCCCGTCCTCCTGTAACGCATCAACCGGCCAGCAAGCTGACCGGCTCGGATCCGGAGATCAGATGGCGTAGTACATCTCGAACTCGACCGGGTGCACTTCGACGCGCAGACGGTTCACTTCTTCCTGCTTGAGGGCGATGAAGGAGTCGATGAAGTCGTTGCTGAACACACCGCCGCGGGTCAGGAACTCGCGGTCCTTGTCCAGGGCTTCCAGAGCCTGTTCGAGGCTGGAGCAGACGGTCGGGATGAGCGCGTCTTCTTCCGGCGGCAGGTCGTACAGGTTCTTGTCGGCGGGGTCGCCCGGGTGGATCTTGTTCTGGATGCCGTCGAGGCCAGCCATCATCAGCGCAGCGAAGCACAGGTAGGGGTTGGCACCCGGATCCGGGAAGCGGGTCTCGATGCGGCGGGCCTTTTCGCTGTTCACAAACGGGATGCGGATGGAAGCGGAACGGTTCTTGGCGGAGTAGGCCAGCTTCACCGGAGCTTCGTAGTGGGGCACCAGACGCTTGTAGGAGTTGGTCAGCGGGTTGGTGATGGCGTTCAGCGCGCGGGCGTGCTTGATGATGCCGCCGATGTAGTACAGGGCGGTCTCGGACAGGCCGGCGTAGCCGTTGCCAGCGAACAGGTTCTTGCCGTCCTTCCAGATGGACTGGTGCACGTGCATGCCGGAACCGTTGTCGCCGACGATGGGCTTCGGCATGAAGGTGGCCGTCTTGCCGTACTGGTGGGCAACGTTCTGGACGATGTACTTGGTGATCTGGGTCTGGTCGGCGCGACGCACCAGGGTGTCGAACTTGGTGCCGATTTCGTTCTGGCCGGCGGTCGCCACTTCGTGGTGGTGCACTTCAACGGGCACGCCGCAGGCTTCGAGAGCCAGACACATGGCGGCACGCATGTCGTTGAAGGAGTCAACCGGGGGAACCGGGAAGTAGCCACCCTTCACAGCGGGACGGTAGCCGGTGTTGCCACCTTCGAACTTCTGGTCGGACGACCAGGCAGCTTCTTCGGAGAAGATCTTGTGGTAGGCGCCGGACATGCCGACCTTCCACTCGACGGAGTCGAAGATGAAGAATTCGGGTTCCGGGCCAAAGTAGGCGGTGTCGCCGATACCGGAGGACTTCAGGTAAGCCTCGGCACGGTTGGCGATGGAGCGCGGGTCGCGGTCGTAGCCCTTGCCGTCGGCCGGATCGATCACGTCACAGCTCAGGACCAGGGTGGTTTCGTCGAAGAACGGATCGATATAGGCGGTGTTGGGATCCGGCATCAGCAGCATGTCGGAAGCCTGAATACCCTTCCAGCCGGCGATCGAGGAGCCGTCGAATGCATGACCGCTTTCGAACTTGTCTTCGTCGAAAGCGCTGACCGGCACGCCAACGTGCTGTTCCTTGCCCTTGGTATCGGTGAAACGAAAATCAACAAACTTGACTTCGTTTTCCTGGACGATCTTCATGACGTCTTGCGGGGTCATATAACTCACTCCTAACGGGTTGAAGCTGCTGCGCAGTGGAAAAAGATATCGGTTACTACAATGACTCAGCCGAGCAAGCAAGCATCAAACATGCCAGCCCGAAAAACAAAACACCTCATTGTGCCACAAGGGCATTACGGCGCGCCCCGAAAAAATATTGCACCGCAAAGGTGCGCAATCCCACAAACTGCACCAACACAGTGCGTAAATAGGGCTTTTTCTCCAGCCCGCCCCGGCGCATGCACCTTCAAGGCCCACCGCGCCCCGCCTCCGGAGTTGCAGGAAGTGCAATCCCGCACATCGCTTGCAGCTCCGGGGGGCAGCGGTATACTCGCAAACCCGTCGTTCTCATCGGACCACCGCCATGGGAAAACTCAGTGACACCCTTACCCTCGCCCAGGAGCGCGCCCGCGGACTGAACGTCCCCTATGCCGGCTCCCTCACGCCCCGCGAAGCCTCAGAGGTGCTGGCGCTGGCCCCCGGCGCCAAACTCGTGGACGTGCGCACCCGTGCCGAGTGGGACTGGGTCGGCCGGATCCCCGGCGCGATCGAGATCGAGTGGATGCTCTACCCGGGCAACGAACCCAACCCCCACTTCCTCGCCCAGTTCAAGCGCCAGGTGGATCCGGAAGCGCTGGTCATGTTCCTGTGCCGCAGCGGAGCGCGCTCCAACGCCGCAGCGACACTGGCCGCAGGATCCGGTTACACCAACGCTTACAACATCCTCGAAGGCTTCGAGGGCGACAAGGATGCCGGCGGCCACCGCAACAAGGTCGGAGGCTGGCGTCACGCCGGCCTGCCGTGGATCCAGAGCTGAACCACAGGACACCCCCAGAGATGCAAGCCGTACCCATCAGTTTCGACCGATTCAACACGCTCTCCGATCAGGACGCGCACGCGCGCATCCAGGCCGCCCGCGCCCGCCTCGGCGACCGGGCCGTGCTGCTGTGCCACCATTACCAGCGTGCCGACGTCTACCAGTACGCCGACCTGACCGGCGACTCCCTCAAGCTGTCCCGCCTGGCCGCCGAGACCGATGCGGAGTTCATCGTCTTCTGCGGCGTGCATTTCATGGCCGAGGTGGCGGATATCATGTCCAAGCCCCACCAGCAGGCCATCCTGCCCGACCTGGCAGCCGGCTGTTCGATGGCCGACATGGCCAACCTGGCCAAGGTGGAGCGCTGCTGGCGGGAGCTCACCGAAGTGCTCGGCACGCCGGACGAGCAGATCACCCCGGTGACCTACATCAACTCCGCGGCTGACCTCAAGGCCTTCTGCGGCGAGCATGGCGGCATCGTGTGCACCTCCACCAACGCCCCCATCATCCTCGACTGGGCCTTCAACCAGCGCGAGAAGGTGCTGTTCTTCCCCGACCAGCATCTGGGCCGGTGGACCGGCTTCAAGAAGAACATCCCCCTGGATGAGATGGTGGTGTGGGACCCCGACCAGGAGTACGGCGGCCTCACCCCCGAGCAGATCCGCAAAGCCAAGGTGCTGCTCTGGAAGGGCCACTGCTCGGTACACCAGATGTTCCAGCCCGCGCACATCATCAAGTTCCGCAACCAGTACCCGGACGGCTTCGTCATCTCCCACCCGGAGAGCGCGCTGGAAGTGTGCCGCCAGTCCGACTACGTGGGCTCCACCGAGTACATCATCAAGGTGATCAAGGACGCCGCCCCCAACACCCGCTGGCTGGTCGGCACCGAGCTGAACCTGGTGAACCGCCTGGCCGAGGAAGTGAAGCCGGAAGGCAAGATCGTGCAGTTCATGGCCCCCACCGTGTGCATGTGCTCGACCATGCAGCGCATCGACCCGCAGCATCTGGCATGGACCCTCGAGAACCTCGCCGACGGCAAGGTGGTCAACCGCATCACCGTGCCCGAACATGAGGCCGCGCTGGCCAAGGTCGCCCTCGAGCGCATGCTTGCCGTGTCCTGAGCGTCCCACCCGCGACTCCGCACTCAAGCGGCGCCTGCGGGCGCCGTTTTTCATCGCAGGAAGGGCGCAACAACAAAGGAGATCCGATGAGCAGCCTGCGCATCTGCACCTATAACATCCACAAGGGCTTCTCCCAGTTCAACCGGCGCCTGTCCATCCACGACCTGCGCGAGCGCCTGCGCCTGCTCGGCGCCGACGTCGTCTTCCTGCAGGAGGTCCAGGGCATGCACCTGCGCCACGCCCACCTGCGCCCCGACTGGCCGACGCAGCCCCAGCACGAGTTCCTGGCCCGCGACGTGTGGCAGCAGACCGCCTATGGTGGCAACGCCATCTACGACCACGGCCATCACGGCAACGCCATCCTCAGCCGCCACCCCATCCTGTCCCAGGCCAACCAGGATGTCTCCGACCACCGCTTCGAAAGCCGCGGCCTGCTCCACTGCGAAATCCGGGTCGATGGCGTGGCGCAGCCCGTGCATTGCGTCTGCGTGCACCTCGGCCTGACCGCCGGCAGCCGGCGGCGCCAGATGGCCGCCCTGGTCAAGCGCCTCGACGAGCTGGCGCCGGCGGGGGCCCCGTTGATCATCGCCGGCGACTTCAACGACTGGCGCAATCACGCCGACGACTGCCTGACCAGCCAGCTGGGCGTGACGGAGGCCTTCGTGTCGATCCGCGGCCGGCCGGCCCGGAGTTTCCCGAGCAACCTGCCGGTACTGCGCCTGGACCGGATCTATGTGCGCGGCTTCAGCGTGGACCGGGCCGAGGTGCACTACGGCCTGCCGTGGAGCCAGATCTCCGACCATGCCCCTCTCACCGCCCAGCTCAGCACCCACTGAGCGCCACGCGCGATGACGCTGCACTGGCTGCGGGGCAATGCCATCACCCTTCTGGAGAACGGCACCTGCTTCTTCCCGGCGCTGCTGGAGGAGATTGACCGGGCCACCACCGAGATCTTCCTCGAAACTTATATCTTCGCCCCCGACGATGTCGGCCAGGCCATCGCCGCCGCCCTCCAGCGGGCCGCCCGGCGCGGCATCACCGTGCATCTGATCGTCGATGGCTTCGGCGGGCGGGATTTCGTGGCGCACCTGATGGAGCCCCTGACGGCGGCCGGCGTCCATGTCCTGATCTACCGCCGCGAGGTCGCCACCCTGTCCCTGCGACGCCACCGCCTGCGCCGGCTGCATCGCAAGCTGGCGGTGATCGACGGCCGCGTCGCCTTCGTTGGCGGCATCAACATCATCAGCGACTACGAGGCACCCGCCCTGGACGCTCCCCGCCAGGATTACACGGTGCGCATCGAAGGACCGCTGCTGGCCCCCATCCACACGAGTGTCAAGCACGTCTGGGGGCTGGTCAGCTGGGCCTCCTTCCGGCGCCGCCTGCGCCTGCTGGGCAAGGCGAATGCCCAGGCCCTTCCGGTCGGCAACATGGAAGCGGCCTTCGTGATCCGCGACAACATCCGCCACCGGCGCGATATCGAGGACGCCTACCTGCTGGGCATCGCCGCCGCCCGCCGGGAGATCATCCTGGCCAACGCCTACTTCCTGCCCGGCCGGCGCTTCCGCCAGGCGCTGCTGGCGGCAGCCCGGCGCGGCGTCCGCATCACCCTGCTGGTCCAGGGGCTCGCCGACCACCCTCTGCAGCAGCGCGCCACCCGGGCCATCTATGACTCCCTGCTGAACGCCGGCATGCGGATCATCGAGTATCACCGCAGCTACCTGCACGCCAAGGTCGCCGTGATCGACGAGCACTGGGCCACTGTCGGCTCCAGCAACATCGACCCCTTCAGCCTCCTGCTGGCCCGCGAGGCCAACGTGGTGATCCGCCACCCCCCCTTCGCCACGGCCTTGCGCGACAGCCTGCAACAGGCCATCGCCCGGGGAGGCCGGGAGATCCATGCCGACGCCTGGCAACGCGCGCCGCTGTCGCAACGCCTGATCAACTGGACGGCATACGGGCTGGTACGCCTGATGATCGGCATCGCCGGCTACGGCAACCGCCACTGAGCAAGCCCACCCGGAAATGGGACAATGCGGGCTGCCAAGACTGCCACCGACCCCAGCCACGCCATGTATCCCGCACCCGACTTCGAATCCAAGATCTGCCCGCCCGAATCCCTGGCCGACCGCATCGGCGCCCTGCCGCGCCCGCTGGTGTTCACCAACGGCTGCTTCGACATCCTGCACCGGGGGCACGTCACCTACCTGGCCCAGGCCCGTGCTCTGGGCGCCGCCATGATCGTGGCGCTCAACAGCGATGACTCGGTGCGCCGCCAGGGCAAGGGCGCCGACCGGCCGATCAACACCCTGGCCGACCGCCTGGCGGTGATGGCCTCCCTCGGCTGCGTGGACCTGGTGACCTGGTTCGACGAGGACACGCCCATCGCGCGCATCCTGGAATGCCGGCCCGACGTGCTGGTCAAGGGCGGCGACTGGGCGCCGGAGCGCATCGTGGGAGCCCCGGAGACCCTGGCGCGGGGCGGCAGCGTGCACTCCATTCCCTTCGAACACCAGCGCTCGACCACCGCCCTGCTCGACAAGATCCGGCGGCTGTAGTGATGCGGAGGACGCTTGGGGCCCGCGGCCGGTTCTTTTATTATTCCTTTTATATCTAAGATCAAGGCTTTTTCAGCCCTAGAATAACTAAGAGCCCCCCAACCCTTTCCCTGAGCAGGAGATCCGCCATGCGCATCGCCAATAATGTGGCCGAACTGATCGGCAACACGCCCCTCGTCAAGCTCAACAAGCTGGCCCCGAAGAACGGCGCCACCCTGGCCCTCAAGCTGGAGTTCTTCAACCCGGCCCACAGCGTCAAGGACCGCATCGCGGCCGCCATGCTCGACGCCGCCGAAGCAGCCGGCCAGATCAAGCCCGACACCATCATCCTCGAGCCCACCTCCGGCAACACCGGCATCGGCCTGGCCATGGTCTGTGCGGCGCGCGGCTACAAGTGTGCCTTCGTGATGCCCGAGACCATGAGCCGCGAGCGCAAGCTGCTGCTCAAGGCCTATGGCGCCGACCTGATCCTCACCCCCGGCCCCGAGGGCATGCCCGGCGCCGTCAAGAAGGCCGAGGAGCTGGCCGCCGCCGACAGCCGCTATTTCATCCCCCAGCAGTTCGAGAACCCCGCCAACCCTGCCATCCACCGCAAGACGACGGCCGAGGAGATCTGGGCCGACACCGACGGCCAGGTGGACATCTTCGTCTCCGGCGTAGGCACCGGCGGCACCGTCACCGGCGTGGGCGAGGTGCTCAAGGAGCGCAAGCCCGGCGTCCAGGTCATCGCCGTCGAGCCCGCCGCCAGCCCCATCCTGTCCGGCGGCCAGCGCGGCCCCCACCCCATCCAGGGCATTGGCGCCGGCTTCGTGCCGGGCATCCTCAACACCAAGGTCTACGACGAGGTCGTCCAGGTGCCCAACGATGCGGCCCTCGATGTCGCCCGCCGCCTTGCCAGCGAGGAAGGCCTGCTGGTCGGCATCTCCTCCGGCGCTGCCGTGTGGGCCGCCCTGCAGGTGGCCGAGCGCCCCGAGAACGCGGGCAAGCTGGTGGTGGTGATCATCCCGTCCTTCGGCGAGCGCTACCTGTCCACCGTGCTTTACCAGCATCTGGAGGTTTGAGCGCTTGACCGCCTTCGATTTCAGCCAGGGCCCGGACCGGGCCGGCAGCGACAGCATCAAGTGGCGGCGCTACGCCGGTCGGGATGTGATTCCGATGTGGGTCGCCGACATGGACTTCGCCGCCCCGCCCCCCGTGCTCGACGCCCTCAGGGCCCGCCTCGAGCACGGCGTGTTTGGCTACGCCGACCCCTGGCCCTCCCTGCAGGAAGCCGTCATCGAAGGCATCGCCCGCGATCACGCCTGGCACATCCAGCCCGACTGGCTGGTATGGTTGCCCGGCGTGGTCACCGGCTTCAACGTGGCGGTACGGGCAGTTGGCCAGCCCGGCGATGGCGTTTTCACCGCCACCCCGGTTTACCCCCCTTTCCTGCACGCCCCCGCCAACTTCGGCCAGCGCCTGGTCAGCACCGCCATGGTCCGCAACGGGGCACGCTGGGAATGGGACTGGCCACAGACCGAAGCAGCCCTGGCCGACGGGGTGCGCCTGTTCATGCTGTGCAACCCGCACAACCCGGTGGGCCGCGTCTTCGACCGGGAGGAGCTGACCCGCATCGCCACCCTGGCGGAACGCCACGACCTGGTCGTCTGTTCCGACGAGATCCACTGCGGACTGGTCCTCGACCCGGCCACCCCGCACATCCCCATCGCGGCGCTCGACGAGAACATCGCCCGCCGCAGCATCACCCTGATGGCGCCCTCCAAGACCTGGAACATCCCGGCGCTCTACTGCGCCTTCGCGATCATCCCCGACGCCAGCCTGCGGGCCCGCTACAAGCGGGCGATGGCCGGCATCGTGCCGCACGTGAATGTCCTCGGCCTGACCGCCACCGAGGTCGCCTACCGGGACGGCGGCCCCTGGCGCGAGGCGCTGCTCGACACCCTGCGCGCCAACGCGGCCCGGGTCGAGGCTGCCATCGCTGAATTACCGGGCCTCATCACCACGCCGGTCGAGGCCACCTACCTGGCCTGGATCGACTGCCGGGACTTCCTCGCCGCGCGGGGCATCGCCAACGCCGCCGCCTTTTTCGAGGGCGCCGGCGTCGGCCTCTCGGACGGCAAGGACTTCGGCCTGCCCGGCTTCGTGCGCCTCAACTTCGGCTGCCCGCCGAGCCGCCTCGAAGAAGGGCTCGGACGCATCCGCCGCGCCGTGCTCGGCTGACACCCGGGTGAGCCCCTCCCCTGCCCCTGCGCAACGCCTACCCCGTGACTTCCGGCTCTACCTGCTGATCAGCGTGGCCGGCGCCACGGTGCAGTTCGGCCAGGCCGTGGCGGTGGGCTGGGCCATCTATGAGCAGACCGGCACGGCCATGGCCCTCGGCCTGGTCGGGCTGGCCCAGTTCCTGCCGATCCTGTTCTTCTTCCTGCCCGCCGGTCAGGTGGCCGACCGTTTCGAGCGGCGCAGCGTGATCGTGGTCAGCCTCGTGCTGACCTTGCTCGCCACCCTGCTGCTGGCCATCTGCGCCGGGCTGCACCTGCCGCCCGGCTGGACCTACGGCGCCCTGGTGCTCACCGGCTGCGCGCAGATCCTCAACCGCCCGGCCCGGGATGCCCTGATGCCGGCCCTGGTCGCCCCCGCCCGGCTGGCCCCGAGCATTGCCCTCGCCACCTCCCTGCACCAGATCGCTTCCATGGCCGCCCCGGCCCTGGCCGGCTTTGGCCTCGCCCTGTTCCATTCGGCGCTGCCGGTCCACCTGTTCAACGCCTTCATCACCCTGCTCGCCCTCGGCGCCGCCCTGGCCATCCGCCAGCGCTCCCGCGGCAATGCCGGCGAACCATCCCGGGGACGCATGGCGGAAGTCCTGGCCGGCTTCACCCACATCTGGCGCCAGCGCCTGCTGCTGGCCGTGATGAGCATCGACCTGTTCGCGGTGTTGTTCGGCGGCGCGGTGGCCCTGCTCCCGGTGTACGCCAAGGACATCCTGCATGTGGGGCCGGCAGGGCTAGGGCTGCTGAGCACCGCCCCCGCCATCGGGGCGGTGGCGGCCGGGCTGATCGTGGCCCGCCGCGGCGTCGCCCTCGACGGCCGGCTGTTCCTCGGTGCAGTGGGCGGCTTCGGACTGATGACCGTGGTCTTCGGCCTGTCTTCCGCGTTTCCCCTGTCCCTGGCAGCCCTGATCCTGCTCGGCGGACTCGACAGCATCAGCGTGGTCCAGCGCAGCACGGTGATCCAGCAGGGCACCCCCGACGCCCTGCGCGGGCGGGTCGCCGCGGTGAACCGGGTCTTCATCAGCTCCTCCAACGAACTCGGCGCCCTGGAGTCGGGCCTGCTGGCCAGCCTCACCGGGCCGGTCGTCGCCGTGGTTGCCGGCGGGCTGATGACCATCGCCATCGTCCTGCTGGCTCCCCGGATCTTTCCCGAGCTGGGAGCAATGCGCCCGGCCCGCCCCGACCCCGACGGCATTTCCTGATCCAGCGCAAGAAACGCCGCCGGCCGGAGCGCATACTCCCCACGTCGCCATCCGTCACAGGAGGTTTCCGTGAGCGCGCTCCCGCCCAACCCTGCCGCCCCCCTCCAAGCGATCCTGCGGCGGCACGGTCATGACCCATCGGCCCTCCTGCAGATCCTCATCGAAGCCCAGGACATCGACGGCTGGCTGCCCGCCCCCGCGCTGACGCAGATCGCGGCGGCCCTCGGCCTGCCACGCGCCCGCGTCGAAGGCGTCGCCGGCTTCTACAGCTTTCTGTACGACCGGCCGGTGGGGCGCTACCGGGTGCTCTTCTCCGACAACATCACCGACCGCATGCTCGGCAACCGGGCGCTGCTGGATGCCCTGTGCCGCAAGCTGTGGGTGGAACCCGACAAGGTCTCGGAGGATGGGCTGGTCAGCATTGCCACCACCTCATGCACCGGCCTGTGCGACCAGGGCCCGGCGATGCTGATCAACGGCCGGGCCATCGGCCAGCTCAACCACCGACGGATCAACGAGATCGCCGAGTTGATCCGCCAGCAACGCCCCCTGGACCAGTGGCCCGCCGAGTACTTCCACATCGACGACAACATCCGCCGCCGGGATGCCCTGCTCCAGCTGGACATGCTGCCCGGCGCGGCCCTGGCCGCCGCCGTGGCCCGCGGCCGCGAAGGCTGGCTGGCCGAGATGCAGGCCTCCAACCTGCGCGGCCGGGGCGGCGCCGGCTTCGCCACCGCGGTGAAGTGGGCCAGCGCCCGCAATGCCGCGGGGACGCGCAAGGTCGTCGTCTGCAACGCGGACGAAGGCGAGCCGGGCACCTTCAAGGACCGGGTGCTGCTCAACACCTGCGCCGACCTGGTCTTCGAGGGCATGACCCTGGCGGCCTGGGCGGCTGGGGCCGACAGCGGCTTCCTGTATCTGCGCGGCGAATACCGCTACCTGCGCCCGCAGCTCGAGGCCGTGCTGGCCCGGCGCCGCACCGCCGGGCTGCTGGGCAAGGGCATCCTGGGCGAGGCCGGTTTCGACTTCGACATCACCATCCACCTGGGGGCCGGCGCCTACGTCTGTGGCGAAGAGACGGCCCTGCTCGAATCCCTGGAAGGCAAGCGCGGCACGCCCCGCATCCGCCCCCCCTTCCCGGTGACCCACGGTTACCTGGGCCGCCCGACGGTGGTCAACAACGTGGAGACCCTGGCCAAGACCTGCCTGATCGCCCTGGAAGGCGGCGCAGCCTTCGCCGCCACCGGCACCGCCCAGTCGGCCGGCACCAAGCTGCTGTCCATCTCCGGCGACTGTGCCGCGCCGGGCATCTACGAATACCCCTTCGGCGTCTCCATCGCCCGCATCCTCGAGGATTGCGGCGCCAGCGACACCCAGGCCGTGCAGGTCGGCGGCGCAGCCGGCATCTGCCTGGCGGCCTACGAGTTCCAGCGCCGCATCGCCTATGAAGACGTACCCACCGCCGGCGCCTTCATGATCTTCGACGGCAGCCGCGATCTCTTCGAGGTGGCGCGGGCCTTCGTGCACTTCTTCGCCCACGAGAGCTGTGGCTTCTGCACCCCCTGCCGGGTCGGCACCGCCCTGCTCAGGGGCTTCATGGACAAGCTCAACGACGGCCACGGGGCCAAGGCCGACCTGGCCGACATCGACTGGCTCGACCGGCTGCTCAAGAACGCCAGCCACTGCGGCCTGGGCAGCGCCGCCCCCAACCCGGTGATCGACACCCTGCAGAAGTTCCGGCCGGCCTATGAGCGGCGCCTGGTGTCCCTGGACTTCGAGCCCGCCTTCGACCTGGACGCCGCCCTCGCCGAGGCGCGCCAGCTCACCGCCCGGGATGATCCGGGCGCCCACCTCCAGACCCACGAGGAGGACGGACGATGAAACAGTTTCTCCTGGACGGCCAGCCCGTCCCCTTCGAGGACGGCCAGAGCATCCTCGAGGCCGCCCGCCAGGCCGGCCATTACATTCCCAGCCTGTGCTGGCACAAGGACTTTCCGGCCCACGGCAGCTGCAAGCTGTGCATCGTCAAGGCCGCCGGGCGCCACGTGTCGGCCTGTGCCACCCCCGCCAAGGAAGGCTGGGAGGTGGAGAGCGCCACCCCCGAGATGAATGGCGAGCGCCGCGCCCTGCTGCAGATGCTGTTCGTGGAGGGCAACCACTTCTGCCCCTCCTGCGAGAAAAGCGGCAACTGCGAGCTGCAGGCCCTGGGCTACGAGTACGAGATGCTCACCTCGCGCTTCCGCCATTTCTACCCGGACCGCCCGGTGGATGCGTCCCACCCCGACGTGCTGCTGGACTTCAACCGCTGCATCTTCTGCGAACTGTGCGTGCGGGCCAGCCGCGACGTGGACGGCAAGGCGGTGTTCGCCCTGACCGGGCGCGGCATCAACAAACACCTGGTGGTCAATGCGGAATCCGGCCGGCTCGGCGACACGGACTTCTCGAAGGACGACCTGGCGGCGCGGATCTGCCCGGTGGGCGTGATCCTGCGCAAGGGCCCCGGCTTCGCCGTGCCGATCGGCGAACGCACCTACGACGGCCAGAGCATCCGCGAACAGAAGCTGAAGGAGGAGGAATCATGAGTCCAGCCCCAGGCTCCCCCCCCGCCCGCAAGCTGCGCGTCCCCACCACCTCGCTGGCCGGCTGCTTCGGTTGCCACATGTCCTTCCTCGACATCGACGAGCACCTCTTCGAGCTGGTCGAACTGATCGAGTTCGACCGCTCGCCGCTCACCGACATCAAGGAGGTGGGGCCCTGCGACATCGGCCTGATCGAGGGCGGCGTCTGCAATGCCGAGAACGTGCACGTGCTGCGGGCCTTCCGGCGCCAGTGCAAGACCCTGATCGCCCTGGGCGCCTGCGCCGTCAATGGCGGCCTGCCCGCCCAGCGCAACCACCTGTCCCTGTCCGAATGCCTGCGCGAGGTCTACCAGTTCCGGCCCGGCATCGAGAACGGCCAGATCCCCAACGACCCGGAGCTGCCCCTGCCCCTCGACAAGGTGCGGCCGATCCACGAGGTGGTGCGCATCGACTACTTCCTGCCTGGCTGCCCCCCGTCCGGCCCGGCCATCTGGAAGTTCCTCACCGACCTGATCGCCGGCCGCACTCCGCGCCTGAGCGACGGCCTGCTCCACTACGACTGAGGTTCGCGCCATGAGCTTCGAACTGGAAACTGCCGCCAACCGCGAAGGCCTGCGCCGGGTCGCCATCGACCCGGTGTCCCGGGTGGAAGGACACGGCAAGGTCACCCTGCTGCTCGACGACGCCGGCCACGTGAAGGAAGCCCGCCTGCACATCGTCGAATTCCGCGGCTTCGAGAAATTCATCCAGGGCCGTCCCTACTGGGAGGTGCCGGTGATGGTGCAGCGCCTGTGCGGCATCTGCCCGGTGAGCCACCACCTGGCGGCGGCCAAGGCCCTCGACCCGGTGGTCGGCGCCCTCACCGTCACCCCGACGGCCGACAAGATCCGGCGCCTGATGCACTACGGCCAGATCCTCCAGTCCCACGCCCTGCACTTCTTCCACCTGGCCTCGCCGGACCTGCTGTTCGGCTTCGACTCGCCCGTCCAGCAGCGCAACATCGTCGGCGTGGCCGGCGCCTGGCCGGAGGTCGCCAAGAAGGGCGTGCTGCTGCGCAAGTTCGGCCAGGAGGTGATCCGCATCACCACCGGCAAGCGGGTGCATGGCACGGGCGCGGTGCCGGGCGGAGTCAACCGCTCCCTGACGGCCGCCGAGCGCGATGAGTTGCTCGCCGAGGCCGACCGCATGATCGAATGGAGCCACGAGGCGGTGCACCTGGCCCGCCAGCTGCACGAGGCCAATGCGGCGCTGTACGACGACTTCGGCCTGTTCCGCAGCCACCTGCTGAGCCTGGTGCGGGCGGATGGGGCGCTCGACCTCTACGACGGCCACCTGCGCCTGCGCGACGCCCGCGGCCAGATCGTGCGGGACGCGATCCCCTGCGCCGACTACGACCAGCACATCGTCGAGGAGGTGAAGTCCTGGAGCTACATGAAGTTCCCCTTCATCAAGGAGCTTGGCCCGACCCGCGGCTGGTACAAGGTCGGCCCCCTGGCCCGGGTCCAGAACTGCGACTTCATCCCCAGCCCGCTGGCCGAGGTGGAACGCCAGGACTTCATCGCCCGCGGCGAGGGCGAGCCCATCCACGCCCCCCTTGCCTATCACTGGGCGCGCATGATCGAGATGCTCCACGCCGCGGAGATCATCCGTGGACTGCTGGACGACCCCGACCTGCTCTCTGACCAGCGGATGGCCGGCGGCCCGCGGGGCCGCGAGGGCGTCGGCATCATCGAAGCTCCGCGGGGCACCCTGATCCACCACTACCGGGTCGGCGAGGACGACCTGGTCAGCTACTGCAATCTGATCGTGTCCACCACCCACAACAACCAGGCCATGAACGAGGCGGTACGCCAGGTGGCACGCCGCTACCTGGACGGCCGGCAGCTCACCGAAGGCCTGCTCAACCACATCGAGGTGGCGATCCGGGCCTTCGACCCCTGCCTGTCGTGCGCCACCCATGCTCTCGGCAAGATGCCGATGGTGGTCGAGCTGCGAGGCGCGGACGGAGCCCTGCTCGACAGCGCCGAACGGGGAGGCTGAACGCACCGTGGACCTGGTGATCTTTGCAGTCGGCAACCCATCCCGCGGCGACGACGCCCTGGGGCCCCTGTTGATGGACGAGCTGGAGCGGCAGGCGCCGCCGGGCGTTCAGCTGGTCAATGATTTCCAGCTGCAGCCCGAGCACGCCCTCGACCTGCACGGCCGGGCCCTGGCCTTGTTCATCGATGCCGGCGCCGGCACGCCGGCCCCCTTCGAGTTCAGGGAGCTGCAAGCCGCCGCAGGACACGCCGTGAGCAGCCACGCGTTCACTCCGCAGGAGGTACTTCGGGTCTACGAAATACTCCATGGTCACCCACCTCCGCCCGCCTTCCTGCTATGCGTGCGGGGCGAGGACTTCACCCTGGGTGAAGCCCTCAGCGCCAGCGCCGTGAAGCACCTCGAGGCTGCCCGGCGCCATCTGCATGCCTGCCTGGCGGCACCGGCGGCAGAGCACTGGCGTCAGCAGCTCGCAGGCACTCAGGGCAAGACGGAAGCGCTGCGCTGAGCGTATTCCTTGAGCAGGATGGAGATCGCCCGCGGCGCGGCATCCGGCAGGGGAATCACCCCACGCAGCTGAGCCAGGATCACCGGATATCCCTCCCCTGCCGTGCGCTCGGAAGTACGCACCAGCAACAGGTGATCGCAGGGCAGCTCCGGCCAGGCCGGCGACAGCGGACCGATGGGGATGCCGAGGACGTCCTCGCCGGAGGCCACCCAGGCTTTCACCAGGGCCGCAAATGGCTTGCAGGACACCTTGCGCTCCGATTCCCCGCAACGGCCGGAACCACTGACCCAGACCAGTTCCTCGTGGATCACGCCTTCCAGGGGATGGAGGCGCCCGAGCGCGATGCGCTCCGCGTCCAGGGCGCGCAGCAACTGCCTCAGTGCGCGCAGGGCGGCAAAACGCAGGTCGTCCAGATGGCGCACCAAGGCAGCACCCGTCATGGCAGCCTGCGAAACAGGGTCCCCCCCGATGAGCGGCGGAGTCCCGCCACCATCGAAGGGCCTCAGGCCCTGCGTCTTTGCTTGGGGCTCCGTGCTCACGAACATGGCATCGACTCTCGCAGAGTGCATTTTCGGCCAGCCATCCAGGCTGCGACAAAATGCCGCAACCAGAACGTTCCAAAACCACCCAAAAATACGTTATTCAACACTTGCATAAAATTCTACGGCAAAAATCCGATTTCGCATAAGCAGATATCGAATCGACATTTTTGTTGTCTTTCTGCCTGAGGGACTGACGCGCAGAACGCTTCCGCTCCGCAGAAAGTCACGAGATTTTATGAATTTGCGATTTATCCGATCCTGCTCCCCGAACCGAACACAGGGTCAGATGAGCCCCTACGGCCGGAGCAGGCGCGCAAGGAAGCCCCGGACAGGCACGAGACGCCTGCCCGGGATCAGCCGGGGCGTTGCGGAGACGGAACGGAATTGCGGGAGAAGGTGTGGCTCAGGCAGGACGCCCGCGCCGCTGGATGGCCATGATCTTGGCCTGCACGTAGCCCTTGAGCTCCCGGAAGGGAACCGGCTTGCTGTAGAAAATGACGTCGGCCGGCAGACCGCCGTTCTCGACGATCTCATCCTCGGTCAGGCCGCTGACCACCACGATGTCGAGATCCTGCAGCTGCGGATCTGCCCGCAGGCGACGGATCATCTCGAAGCCGTCGATACCCGGCATGCGCAAGTCGGTGATCAGCAGATCGGGCGGTACGCGCCCGATCTCCAGCAGGCCGTCGATGCCGCTGGAGACCATGCGGGCCTGGAGGGGCAGCCCCCAGGTGGAGAAGGTGTGCTCGTAAAGCTTCTGGAGAATCCGGTCGTCCTCGGCCACCAGCACCTGGAGGACACCGGCAGAGCCGCGACTGCCGCTCTGGCCGCCCCCCGCCATCGAACGAGCACGGAACTCCTCGATGGACGAGACGCGGATCCGCCGATGCCCTCCAGCGGTTTTCCAACCCTCCAGCTGGCCGTTCTCGACCATCTGCTGGACGGTACCCAAAGACAGGCCCAGACGCTGGGCGGCTTCGGAAGTGCTGCAATATTCCTTTTCAGGAGATTCGGGCGTGGCGGCCATTTCAATCGGGCATAAAGAACAAGATACTTATTTGATGTTACCAGCTAAGCCGACGAAATCGCGAGACACGAGCGCCGAATCGATCATGACATAAAAATAAATTTATGTTTCAGAAAGGGATATCGTCGTCAAAATCACCAAATCCGCCAGAAGCCGGCTTCTTGGGGGCCGGAGCGCTGGCAGGCGCCGGGGCACCACCACCAAAACCGCCACCGCCACCACCACCGTAGCCGCTGTCACGACCACCACCGTAGGCGCCGCTGTCGCGACCGCCACCCGCCGGGGCGCCACCACCGAAGTTGCCTTCATTGCGGGACGGGGCATCGCTGCCGCCCATGCCCTGGCGGTTGCCGAGCATCTTCATCTCGTCGGCGCGGATCTCGGTGGTGTAGCGATCCTGGCCGTCCTTGTCCTGCCACTTGCGGGTCCGCAGGGAACCCTCCACATACACCGGGCTGCCCTTGCGCAGGTACTGCCCGGCGATCTCGGCCAGCTTGCCGAAGAACACCACCCGGTGCCATTCGGTGGCCTCGCGCTTCTCACCGCTGGCCTTGTCGCGCCAGGTATCGGTGGTGGCGAGGGTGATGTTGCAGATTGCGTCCCCGCTCGGGGCATAGCGGGTTTCCGGGTCCTTGCCCAGGTTGCCGATAAGAATCACCTTGTTGACCGAAGCCATATGTCTCTCCTGAAAATGCCGCTGGCCCGGGCGCCGCTCCACTCGCCGCCGAGGCGCGTGGACCGGCCCATCGTGGCGCAGCGCGCCCTTCCACATGATCAATAACCTCACCTGCAAACCTCAAGTATTTCCCGGGGATTGCAGGTCAGCTGAAAAAGGAAAGCGGCAACATCCTGCCGCCGCTGAAGAGCGCAAGTATATCCGGTAGAGGCTCGGCCCTACATCCTCCTTCGAGAACGGACCGATGTTCCTGCACAGCAATGGAGCGCCCGGCCTGGCAGACCGGGCATGATCGGCACCTGATGTCAGCGGGGGGACAAGGAAGCCTCCTGCTCGGCCTTCAGCGCTTGGGCCCGGAAGAGGATGTACTGCCGGATGCGCTCCACGTCTTCCTGGCCGATACCGCCGGCGAAGGACGGCATACCCCGGTTGGCGCGTCCGCCATAGACGATGCCGGGGAAGAGCTTGTGCTTGTCCGGGCTCAGATAGCGCAGGTCGGGCACCACGCCGCCGCTGACCGCATTCAGGCCATGACAGTTGGCACACAGACCATTGAACAGGCTGCGGCCGATCTGCAACTGGCCGGCGTCCGCCTTGACGGCCTCGAGCGGCGGCAGGGCAACGACGGCCTGCCTGGCGGGTGGCAGCGTCGCCTGCCCACCCAGCTTGAAGGTGACGACACGGGCCTCAGGTTTCACCCTGGCGCCCAGCGACAGGGGGCCGGTGATGTTGGGGAAGGAGCCTCCCCAACCGACCATGAAGGTGACGTACTGCTCGCCCTTGACGCTGTAGGTCACCGGGCCGGCCATGGCACCGGAGTTCACCGGGCTGGACCACAGCGCCTTGCCGGAATCGGCCGCATAGGCGACAGCACGCCCGTCCGCCGTGCCCTGGAAGACCAGGTTGCCGGCCGTCGCCAGCGTGCCGCCGTTCCAGGCCGTCGGGTAATCGACCCTCCATGCGGCCTCTTGCTTGACGGGATCCCAGGCCAGCAGGGCACCCTTCCAGCTCTGGGCGATCTGCTTCACCACCTGCGGGTCTTCCGGCAGGCTGGGCACATCCAGGCCGATGTTCACCACGTTGCGGATCGGCATGAACAGGGGCTCCTTCTGCGGCTCGAGGCCGGCGGCAGTTTCCTGCGCGGGCAGGTAGACCAGGCCGGTACCCGGGTGGTAGGACATGGGCTGCCAGTTATGCCCACCCAGGAAGCTGGGCATCACCAGCTTCATGCCCTTGCCATCCAGGTAATTGGCCGCCCCGGTCAGTACCGGCCGGCCAGTCTGCAGGTCGATATGGCTGGCCCAGTTGACCGGCACGAACTTCTCCGCCGACAGCAACTGACCGTTGGTCCGATCCAGCACATAGAAGAAGCCGTTCTTCGGCGCCTGCATGAGCGTCTTGCGCACCCTCCCGTCGATCCGGATGTCGGCCAGGATCATGTGCTGGGTGGCGGTGTAGTCCCACATCTCGCCCGGCGTGGTCTGGTAGTGCCAGACGTACTCGCCGGTCTCGGGCCTGAGGGCTACGATGGAGGACAGGAACAGGTTGTCCCCCTTGCCATCGCTGCGGAACTGGTAGTTGAAGGGCGAGCCGTTGCCGACGCCGATGTAGAGCAGGTCCAGCTCGGGGTCATAGGCCATCGAGTCCCAGACGGTGCCGCCACCGCCCCACTTGACCCAGCCGTTGCCGTGCCAGGTCTTGAGAGCCATGCGCATGGCCTCGTTCTCGGCAGGCTGGGCCGGGTCGCCCGGCACCGTGAAGAAGCGCCAGGCCTGCCTGCCGCTGCGGGCGTCGTAGGCGGTAACATAGCCGCGCACCCCGAACTCCGCACCGCCATTGCCAATCAGCACCTTGCCTTTGACGATCCGCGGGG
Organism: Zoogloea sp.; assembly: GCA_009026175.1. Classification (GTDB taxonomy): domain Bacteria; phylum Pseudomonadota; class Gammaproteobacteria; order Burkholderiales; family Rhodocyclaceae; genus Zoogloea. Next base: position 32,481 of record WBTZ01000027.1, read on the forward strand.
CGCCGGTGATGGTGTAGCTCTTGTCCCGATCCAGGCGTGTATCCACCGACCAGAGCCGCTTGCCGTTGCGGGCGTCGAGGGCGATCAGCCTGCCGTCGAAGGCGCCTACATAGACCTTGCCCTCCCACACCGCCACGCCGCGATTCACCACGCTGCAGCAACCTTCCCCCCCCTTGTCGCGGGGCACCCCGGGATCGTGGCGCCACAGCGGCTTGCCGGTGGCGGCATCGAAGGCATACACGATGCTGTAGGGGCCGGTGGTGTACATCACGCCATCCACGACGATGGGCGTGGCTTCGACGCCAAAATCCCAATCGAGCTTGCGGGTCCACGCCACCCCCAGCTTGGCGACGTTGCCCGCATTGATCCGGTCCAGGGGGCTGTAGCGCTGCTCGCCGTAGGTGCGGCCGTGACTCATCCAGTTGCCCGGCTCCTGGTCGGCCTGCTGCAGGCGCTGGGCGTCCACCCAGGCGGGTTTTGACGCTGCGGCGAGCAGTTGGGGCGCCGGGACAGCCAGCGCGAGGGACAGCAAGCCACCTAGCAGGGGGCAAAACGATAGTTTTTTCATGATAGGTCCTGGGAATCACATGACGAGCGTGACGAGCTTTTCGGTGAGGTAGGCATCCAGCGCGGAGCGGGACAGGTCGTTGCCCGTGCCGCTTTCCTTGATGCCGCCCCACGGGAGGCGGGCATCGAGGGGGCTCCAGCCATTGATGGCCACGGCCCCCACGCGCAGCCGGGCAGCCATCTGGTGGGCGCGGCTCAGGTTCTGGGTCCATAGGGTGGCCGAGAGGCCGTAGGCGCAGTCGTTGGCCAGCTGGATGGCCTCTTCCTCGGTATCGAAGGGAATGACGGCGCCCACCGGCCCGAAGACCTCTTCCCGCGCGATGTCCATGTCGGGGGTGACGCCGCTCAGGATGGCGGGGCGGACGAAGAAGCCCTGGTCGGGCAGCGGACCTTCACGGGTTTCGAGGGTCGCCCCCTGCGCCACGGCCCGGGCGATGTGGGCACGCACGCGCTCGGCGTGGCGGGCGCTGATGAGGGCGCCCATCTGCGTCCCGGCGGCCAGCGGATCGCCCAGGGTCAGGCTGTCGGCCGCGCCGGCAAGCGCCTGGCACAAGGTATCATGCAGGGAACGATGGACCAGGATGCGGCTCCCTGCGGCGCAGGTCTGCCCCTGATCCACGAAGAGCCCCATGGCGCAGCCTGCAATGGCTTGCTCGAGCGGCGCATCGGGCAGGATTATCTGGGGCGCCTTGCCGCCCAGCTCCAGGGTGAGCCGCTTGAACAAGGGGCCGGCCACCGCCGCGATATCGCGCCCCACCACGGTGCTGCCGGTGAAGCTGATCTTGTCCACGCCTGGATGGGTCACCAGGGCTCGGCCCACCTCCGGCCCCCTGCCCTGCACCACGTTGATGACGCCCTCCGGAAAGCCGGCCTCCACGCTGAGGTCAGCCAGCGCGGTGAGCGCCAGCGGCGCGTCCTCCGAAGGCTTGATCACCACCGTGCAGCCGGCGGCAAGGGCCGGGCCGAGCTTCCAGGCGCCGATCATCAGGGGTGCATTCCAGGGCACGATCAGCGCAGCGACGCCGACGGCTTCGCGGACGGTGTAATTGAAGGTCGGGCGCCCCATGAAGCCGGAGGTGGGGATCTGACGGCCTTCCAGCTTGTCGGCCCATCCGGCGAAGTAGCGCAGGGTGTCCACCGCCATGGGGATGTCGAGCATACGCATCTCCATGATGGCGCGCCCCTGCTCGCGGGCCAGCAGCTCGGCGAAGAAGTCGCTGCGGACCTCCAGCAGGTCGGCCAGCCGGTGGATCAGGCGCGCCCGTGCCGCACCGGACAGGGCCGCCCAGTCCCCCCCGTCAAACTGGCTGCGGGCGGCGCTCACGGCGGCGTCCACATCGGCCGGGGTGCTGGCCGCCACCCGGGCCAGCTGCGCGGCGGTGGCCGGTTCGAGCTTGTCGAACCAGGCATTGCCGTACCCAGGGGTGCGTTCACCTGCGATCAGGTTGAGGCAGTCTGCTTGAATGTTCATGATGGGCTCCCGGCTCAGTTGAAGGCGTGGATGTAGCGCAACGTCAGGCGCTGGCCTTCTGAACGATTGCGGGCCGCGGTCTCGGTATAGTGGTTGAGGACTAGGTGATCCTTGGCACTGAAGCTGTACATGACACCCGGCCCGAAGGCGACCACGTGCTCCTTGCTGCCGCTGAGGGACTCACCATTGACCTTGGTTTCGGTCAGTTGCTGCAGCCAGTAGCCCGCCACGCCGACACGCCACTGAGGGGTCAGCGTGTAATCGGCCGCGAAGTTGGCATGCATGGCCTGACCCGGCTGGAAGTTGCGGGCTTCGGTAATGCCGTACTGGGCGAAGCGGGTGACCAGGGGATCGCTGTTCTTGCCGTTCCACAGGTAGAACACGCGGCTCGACAGCGTCCACTTGGGGCTTGCCCACCAAGTACCCGACCAATAGGCCTCCACGGAGGTGTGGTGGGCCCCGGGGTTGAGTCCCAGCATACTGTCGTACTCGCCGACGGGCAGGGTCACGTCCAGCTCCACGCGGTGTGAAAAGAGCGGGCCCCGCTCGCCCATGATGGGGCTCCACTGCAGGAATGCCCCCAGCACCGGGTCACCCATGCCCGTCCCGGTCTTGCCGAGGATGGCGCCATGGACGCCATCGTCCAGCGAGGCGGACAGCACGGCCGGCAACAACAACATGCCGCCGAGCTGCGCACCCGCCACGCTGTAATTGCTCTGATAGACAAACTGGTTGATCAGCGGGACGACGCGGACATCGCTTTTCGGGAAGGGCAGATCCTTGCCCTTGCTGTCTTTGAAGTGGTCTGCACTGTAGGGCTGCAGATAGCTCATCAGGTAGAAGCCAGGCCCGGCAGGGGGCGGCGCACCGTCAACGAAGGTCGTCAGGCCCAGGTTGATGGAGGGCAGTTCGTAGGCCGAGGCCGCCGTGCTGACGAGGGTGGAGCAGATGCCCAGGGCGAGAGTGCGCAAGGCTGGAAAGTTCTTGGACATGAGTTCTTCCTGCTGGAGTGAAGGGGTGGCTCCATGCTAGGAATGCCCGTCCATCGGGTCTTGCCCGAGCGTGCCCGGGCTTTGTATTGCTGTGCACAAACGGCTCAGGCCTGCGTGCTGCGGGCCTGTCTCTGGGCTTGAGACGGGGACTCTCCGAACTGCCGCTTGTACGCGCGACTGAAATGCGCCGCGTCGGCAAAACCGTACTCGTAGGCGAGGTGGGTGAGGTTCAAGTGCGCCCCCTGCCCAGACAGCAGCATCTCGCGGCAGCGCAGCAGGCGCTGGGTGAGCTGGAATGACTGGGGCGTCTCCTGATCCGCCTGGAAGGCCTTGTACAGAGCACGGCGCGACACGCCCAGGCGTTTGGCGAGTTCATCCGAGGTGAGGCGGCTGTCGGTGAGATGGGCCAGCAGGCAGGCCTTAGCCTCCTCCAGGAGATGCCTGCGGCCGCCCTGCCGCGCCACACCGGGTGATTCGTCCTGCAAGGCAGCGTCAAGCAGGGCACGCAATCCCAGATTGAAGGCCATCTGGGTTCTCGACTGCAGGTGCAGATCCTGGTTCAGTGCGGAATTGATCATGTCGAGGGCCAGCCGGGCGGCCTCCTCGATGGGCTGCGGGCCCAGCCTGCCGGGCAGGCCGCGCTGCAGCCAGGCATCATTGGGTGAGACATGGCTGAACAGCACCGTGAAATGGGCACAGTCGCTCATCTCGAGGCTGTAGGGCCGGGACGCTTCATACAGCAGCCACTGGCCCGGTTCGATTGCCACCTTGCGGCTCCCCTGTCGGTAGGCGGCTTGCCCCTGATGCAGCCAGAGCACCTTGATGCACGGCTGCGCAAGGCGCTGACAGGCCGCATCGGTCATCCTCGCAACATGTTCAGAGGCCCGGATCTGGGCCATATGGCTTCCCGCACGCACCTTGGTGGCGGACTCGACCTGGAACCGATCCGGGCGGATGACCTGCAGATCCAGAGGAAAGAAGTCTTGCTGGATGGACTCGCGCCAGCCATTCACGGAATCGATGGGGTGCATGCTAGGGACTCTGTTAGCGGATGGGCATTGCCGTAAGAGCGGCCACGTCCAACAGAATGAAGCATGCAGCGTGCCATTGACCCGCATGGTGACGGGACAGGCTTTCGTAGCCTTGCGTGAAGGCCAGGCTCACCCGGAGAGGGGCAGCCAGGCAGCGGATGCACCAAGATGCTGCGTCAAGAGCCCCGTCGGCGGCCGGAGAGCAGGCCGACCGGGGCGAGCGGGAATCAGGCAGCCGCCACGCGACGGACCGGCGGAGGCATCATGCCGGCGGCGAGGATCAGCCAGACCACGGCCAGGCCACCGCCGAGCAGCGGCACTGCCGAAGGCCCCACATGCTTGACCAGCCAGCCGCCCAGGGCCCCACCCAGAAACAGCCCGATGGACTGCAGCGTGTTGTAGACACCGAGGGCGGTGCCCTTGGCGTGCGGCGGCGCCACCCGCGAGATCCACGACGGCTGGGTCGCCTCCAGCACATTGAAGGCCACGAAGAACAGGGTCAGCAGGCAGGCCAGCGGCCACATCCCGGCGCCGGCCAGGTACAGCCCCGCCTGCACCAGCAAGAGCAGCACGATGGCGGCGTTGAAGACCTGCTTCATGGCGGCCTTCTTCTCGGCCATGATCACCGCCGGCACCATCACCACGAAGGACAGCAGCACGGCCGGCAGATAGACCTTCCAGTGCTCGGCCATGGGCAGCCCTGCCGCCACCAGGCCGGCGGGCACCAGCACCCACATGGAGGTCTGCATGAGGTGCAGGGCGAACACGCCGAAGTTCAGGCGCATCAGCTGGCCGTTGCCCAGCACCTCGGCGAAACGCCCGGTGGCCCGCGGCACCGGCGGCGCGGCCGGCACGACGAAGAGCACGGTGAAGATGGCACCTGCGGCCAGCACCGCCGTCAGCCAGAACAGCCCGGACATGCCGATCACGCTGTAGAGCAGCGGAGCCGCCACCATCGAGAGGGCGAAGACCAGCCCGATGGATGAACCGATCATGGCCATGACCTTGGTACGGTGCTGGTCGCGGGTCAGGTCGGCGGCCAGGGCGGTCACCGCCGCGGAGATGGCCCCCGCGCCCTGCAGCACCCGGCCGATCAGCACGGTCTGGACGTCGTGGGCCAGGGCCGCCACCACGCTGCCGACAATGAACAGGATCAGTCCGAAGACGATCACCGGCTTGCGCCCGAAGCGGTCGGAGGCGGCGCCGAAGGGAATCTGGAGGAAGGCCTGGGTCAGGCCATAGGCGCCGATCGCCATGCCGACCAGGGCCACGTCGTCGCCACCGGGCATGCCCGCGGCATGGACGGCGAACACCGGAAGGATGAGAAACAGGCCCAGCATGCGCAGCGCAAAGATCGCCGCCAGCGATACGCCGGCGCGGCGCTCGGCCGGGCTCATCTTGTCGTCAATTTGGGAAGCCATCAAACGTGCTGCTTGGGGAGGGGCAAGAGGCGTATATTAACAGGTTGCCCAAACCCCGAACGCTCCATGGACGCCATCCGAATCCGCGGTGCCCGCACCCATAACCTGAAGAACATCGCGCTCGATCTGCCGCGCAACAAGCTCACCGTGATCACCGGCCTGTCCGGCTCCGGCAAGAGCTCCCTGGCCTTCGACACGCTCTACGCGGAGGGCCAGCGGCGTTACGTGGAGAGCCTGTCGGCCTATGCCCGGCAGTTCCTGCAGCTGATGGAGAAGCCCGACGTGGACCTCATCGAGGGCCTCTCGCCGGCCATCTCGATCGAGCAGAAGGCCACCAGCCACAACCCCCGCTCGACGGTGGGCACCGTCACCGAGATCCACGACTACCTGCGCCTGCTGTATGCCCGCGCCGGGACACCCCATTGCCCCGACCACCCCGAGCACGCCCTGGAAGCCCAGAGCATCTCCCAGATGGTGGACGCGGTGCTGGCCCTGCCCGAAGAAACCAAGCTGATGATCGTCGCCCCGGTGATCAGCGGCCGCAAGGGCGAGCAGGCCGACCTCTTCGCCGAGCTGCGCGCCCAGGGTTTCGTTCGGGTGCGGGTGGATGGCATCGTGCATGAGCTGGACAACCTGCCCGTGCTCGACAAGAACCGCCGCCACAGCATCGAGGTGGTGGTGGACCGCCTCAAGGTGCGCCAGGACCTGCGCGGGCGCATCGCCGAATCCTTCGAAACGGCCCTCACCCACGCCGAGGGCCGGGCCATCGCGGTGGAGATGGACTCGGGCCAGGAGCACCTGTTCTCGGCCAAGTTCGCCTGCCCGGTGTGCAGCTTCGCCCTGGCCGAGCTGGAGCCGCGGCTGTTCTCCTTCAACAACCCGATGGGGGCCTGCCCCAAGTGCGACGGCCTCGGCAACGTGGACTTCTTCGACCCCGAACGGGTCGTCGCCCACCCGGAGCTGTCCCTGGCCTCCGGCTGCATCCGCGGCTGGGACCGGCGCAACCAGTTCTACTTCCAGCTCCTCGCCAGCCTGGCCACCCACTACGCCTTCGACATCGAAACCCCCTGGGAGAACCTGCCCGAAGCCACCCGGGAAATCATCCTGCACGGCTCCGGCAAGGACAAGATCGCCTTCCGCTACCTCTCCGACGGTGGCAAGCCGGTCCTCAAGGAACATGCCTTCGAGGGCATCATCCCCAACCTGGAACGGCGCTTCAAGGAAACCGACTCCATCGCCGTGCGCGAAGAACTGGCCAAGTACCGCGCCAACCGCCCCTGCCCGGCCTGCCATGGCACCCGCCTGCGCACCGAGGCCCGCTACGTGCTGATCGGCGAGCGCAACCTGTCGGAGGTCAGCCGCCTGCCGCTGGCCCACTGCAAGTCCTTCTTCGACGGCCTCAGCCTGACCGGCCAGCGCGCCCAGGTGGCCGACAAGATCGTCTCCGAGATCTCCTCGCGCCTGCAGTTCCTGATCAACGTCGGCCTCGACTACCTGTCCCTCGACCGCTCGGCCGACACCCTGTCCGGCGGCGAGGCCCAGCGCATCCGCCTGGCCAGCCAGATCGGCTCCGGCCTGACCGGCGTCATGTATGTGCTCGACGAGCCCTCCATCGGCCTCCACCAGCGCGATAACGACCGCCTCCTGGAGACCCTGCGCCGCCTGCGCGACATGGGCAACACGGTGATCGTGGTCGAGCACGACGAGGACGCCATCCGCATGGCCGACTACGTGGTGGACATGGGCCCCGGTGCCGGCGAGCACGGCGGACGGGTGATCGCCGAGGGCACGCCGGAGGTGGTCGCCGCCCATCCGGACTCCCTCACCGGCGCCTACCTGTCCGGCACCCGCAGCATTGCCGTGCCGGCCCGGCGCAACCCGGCCGATCCGGAACGGGTGCTGCGCATCGAGGGCGCCAGCGGCAACAACCTCAAGCACGTCACCATCGACATCCCGGTGGGGCTGTTCACCTGCGTCACCGGCGTGTCCGGCTCGGGCAAGAGCACCCTGATCAACGACACCCTGTATGCCCACGTGGCCCGCCACGTGAACGGCAGCAGCATCGAAGCGGCCCCCTGCGCGGGCATCGAGGGCCTGGACCACTTCGACAAGGTCATCAACGTGGACCAGAGCCCCATCGGCCGCACGCCCCGCTCCAACCCAGCCACCTATACCGGCCTGCTCACCCCGATCCGCGACCTTTTCTCGGGCGTGCCGGAGGCCAAGGCCCGCGGCTACGGCCCCGGCCGCTTCAGCTTCAACGTCAAGGGCGGGCGCTGCGAGGCCTGCCAGGGCGACGGCCTGATCAAGGTCGAGATGCACTTCCTGCCCGACATGTACGTGCCCTGCGACATCTGCCACGGCAAGCGCTACAACCGGGAGACCCTGGAGATCCGCTACAAGGGCAAGACCATCTACGAGGTCCTCGAGATGACCGTCGAACAGGCCCTGGCCTTCTTCTCCGCCGTGCCCATCGTCGCCCGCAAGCTCGAGACCCTGATGCAGGTCGGCCTCGGCTACATCCGCCTGGGGCAGAGCGCCACCACCCTGTCCGGCGGCGAGGCCCAGCGCGTCAAGCTGGCCCTCGAACTGTCCAAACGCGACACCGGCCGCACGCTCTACATCCTCGACGAACCCACCACCGGCCTGCACTTCGCCGACATCGAACTGCTCCTGTCGGTGCTCCACCGCCTGCGCGACCACGGCAACACCGTGGTCGTCATCGAGCACAACCTGGACGTCATCAAGACCGCCGACTGGCTCATCGACATGGGCCCCGAAGGCGGTGACGGCGGCGGCACCCTGGTCGGCAGCGGATCCCCCGAAGCCCTGGCGGCCAATCCCGCCAGCCATACCGGACGCTACCTGGCCCGCCTGCTGCCTGCGCCGCCTGCGGCCTGAGGGCGACGAGTCCCTATTGGGTTCCGCTCCACGGCCATTTCAATGGGGTATCATCAAGCCTTCGGCACCGAGACTTGAACTGGCCGCGGCCAGGCCGCCCGGACATGCCGGTGACATTGACCGGCCATTCCATCCGTCGCCCCGCCCCCGCGTCCTGGATGGCATCAACAGTACGCAGGCAACACATGGGATCACGCAGTTTGGGGGCGTTTCCGCAAGCAGAAGCCCCGGAGCACGTCTCCGGGGCCATCACGCCGACCACCTCGCCATCGACTACACCGTCCTCGAGGCCCGGAGGGCAGGTCCGCGCACTCCTCGACATGATCATGCAGGATCGCCACTACGGCGGCCTGATCACCGGCCCGGACGGGCGCATCCTCGAAGTCCTCGGCAATGCCGCCTGGCTGCTCGGGCGGGAGCATGCCGACCTGGTCGGCTGCATGCTCGACACCGTGCTCGACCTGGATGCCGTGCCGCCCGGCCCTGAAGGCAAGGGGCAAGCCCGGCCGAAGCCGGCACACGACACCGGCACGCTCCTGAACTACCAGCACCTGGCCACCGCCCAGCCCGGCCCCCTGCTCACCGTACTGCAGGCGCTCCCGTCCGACGCCTGTCCGCTGACGAAGCCTGTGGCCGCAGCCCTTTTCCAGGGCATGCAGCACAGCACCCAGGCCATGCTGTGGGTCAGCGACCCGGCGCTCCAGGCTTTCCTCTATGCCAGCCCCGGCTTTGCCCACCTGTGGGGCCACCCCGCGGACACCGCGCCGGCGCCGGCGATCTGGCGCGATGCCGTGCTGCCCGAAGATCAGCCCCGTGTCGACGCCTTCATCGCCGCCCAGCAGGCGGGCCGGATCTCCGACACCGAAGTGCGCATCCGTCATCAGGACGGCGGCATCCGCTGGCTGTGGGCCCACTCCTGCCCCTGGGTCGACCGCCAGCGCCGGGCCCAGGTCACCGGCTTCGTGCTCGACATCACCGCCCTGCGCAGCGACGCCGCCGCGCAGGCCCCCTCGCGGGAAGTCCTGCTGCGGGAGGGTCACCACCGCATCAAGAACAGCCTGCAGGCCCTCGCCGCCCTGCTGCGCCGGCACGCCGACAGCGCTGGCGACCACCGGGAGATCCTCACCGAAGCGGTCGGCCAGATCCGCGCCATCGCCGCGGTTCACGAACTCTACAGCCACGACGGGCGGCCCCGGGCCAGCCTGGGCGACCTGATCGCCACCCTGAGCCGCAGCGCCGAAGGGCTCTACCCCGGACGCCCGGTCGAGATCGCGCCTCTGCCGGAGATCGCCGCGGCCCCGCTCCCCGAGCCGGACATCCAGCCCCTGGCCGTCATGCTCAACGAACTGCTGACCAACGCCCTCAAGCACGGCCAGGCCGGCCCGTCCGGCGCAATCCGCATCGTCACCGCCGTCGACGGCGAGTACTGCGTGCTCCGCATCGACAACCCGGGCCGCCTGCCCGCCGACTTCAACTTCGCGCAGGGCAAGGGGCTCGGCAGCGGCCTGCAATTGCTGGCAGCCCTGGCCGATCCGCCCGACACCCTGGTGGACGTCTTCCAGGGCGGCCCCGACACCGTCCGCGCCAGGCTCAGCCTGCGCACCAAACGGATTCCCTGTCCCAAGGAGGCGCCTGCCCATGCGCGCTGACCCCCTGTCCGCCCCCCTTCCCGTCCTGCTGGTCGAAGACGACCGGCTGTTCGCCGCCACCCTGCGCCTCGGCCTCGAAGCCGCCGGGCTGCAGGTCTTCCTGGCCCCCAGCGCCGAGGAAGCCCTCAACCTGCTGGACTCCGTCATGGTGCGCCTGGCGATCATCGATGAAGGCTTGCCGGGATGCTCCGGCGTCGAGTTTGCAGCCCGCCTGCGCGAACGGCACGGGCTTCCGTTCATCTTCCTCACCGCCTGCAACAACAGCGGCTGTATCGAGCGCGCCATCGGCGAAGGAGCCCTCGCCTACCTGGTCAAGCCGGTGGACGTGGCCCAGTTGCTGCCGATGATCTCCACCGCCATGGCCCGCAGCGCCGAGCTGGCGGGCCTGCGGGCAAACCGCGACCAGCTCCAGAATGCCCTCGACCAGGAACGCGACATCAGCATCGCCACCGGCATCGTGATGGCCCGCATGGACATCGACCACCGGGCCGCCTTCGAACTCCTGCGCCGCGCCGCCCGCAGCAGTCGCCGCAAGCTCGCCGACGTGGCCCGCGAGCTGGTTGTGAGCCGCGGCGCGGCCCTCCACCACGAGACCTGCG
>WBTZ01000226.1:2500-5790 GCA_009026175.1 Zoogloea sp.
CGAGCTATCTCTCAGTTTGATTAGCCTTTCACCCCTACCCACAACTCATCCAAATACTTTTCAACGTAAACTGGTTCGGACCTCCATGTCATGTTACTGACACTTCATCCTGGTCATGGGTAGATCACAAAGTTTCGCGTCTACCCCCACTGACTTTCGCCCTATTCAGACTCGCTTTCGCTACGGCTTCGTCCGTCAACAGACTTAACCTTGCCAGTGAGGAGTAACTCGTAGGCTCATTATGCAAAAGGCACGCCGTCATCCCAAAGGGACTCCGACCGCTTGTAAGCGTATGGTTTCAGGTTCTTTTTACTTCTTTATTCAAGATTCTTTTCACCTTTCCCTCACGGTACTAGTTCGCTATCGGTGTTTCAGTAGTATTTAGCCTTACCGGATGGTGCCGGCAGATTCCCACAAGGCGTCTCCGACCTCGCGGTACTCAGGATACCACTATCAAACAAAAACTTACTCTTACGGGGCTGTCACCCTCTGCGGCCTGACTTTCCAGACAGTTCAGCTTCGTTTTTATTATCATGTTGTGGTCCTACAACCCCCTATATGCCGTAACATATAAGGTTTAGGCTGTTTCCCTTTCGCTCGCCACTACTCAGGAAATCACTTTTGTTTTCTCTTCCTCTGCTTACTTAGATGTTTCAGTTCAGCAGGTTTGCGCTATTAGCGTCCTAAACGGACAGGTTACCCCATTCGGACATCTACGGATCAAAACCTATCAGCGGTTCCCCGTAGCTTTTCGCAGCTGGTCACGTCCTTCATCGCCTCTGAAACCCAAGGCATCCCCCATACGCCCTTAGTAACTTAATCTCAAAACTTGGTTTTCTCGTTTTCTTTCAACATGTCAAAGAACTTGTTCCCTTTTTGTTTGCTACAGTCTGCCTACCGTTGTAGTGCACCTGTAACAGGGAAGTGCGGGCATGAAAGGAGTTGAACCTCTCTTGTTTGCTTGCATTAACCTTTATGCTAATGCCCGTGTGTTTTTAAAGAACTAAAATGATACTCTTTCCACCATTTTTGGTGGAGGATATCGGAGTCGAACCGATGACCTCCTGCGTGCAAGGCAGGCGCTCTAGCCAGCTGAGCTAATCCCCCATATTGAACTGTTTGGTAGCCTCGGGCAGACTCGAACTGCCGACCCCTACATTATCAGTGTAGTGCTCTAACCACCTGAGCTACGAGGCTATTAGTAAATTTCTTCATAATAGCTTTGCTCAGAGTATTGGTTATAGCCACTCTGATGGCTCGCTATGGGTGCATCGTTTTAAAGAACAATTTTTTTTTGAAGTTGAAAAAGAAATAGCGAACAGTAAAATCCACTCTAGAAAGGAGGTGGTCCAGCCACACCTTCCGGTACGGCTACCTTGTTACGACTTAGCCCCAGTCAATGGTATAACCCTAGACGACTCCTTACGGTTATCGGCTTCAGGCTCTCCCATCTTCCATGGCTTGACGGGCGGTGTGTACAAGGCCCGGGAACGTATTCACCGCATCATTGCTGATATGCGATTACTAGCGAATCCAACTTCATGAAGTCGAGTTGCAGACTTCAATCCGAACTGAGGCGGGTTTTTTGAGATTGGCTCCTTGTCACCAAGTGGCAACTCTCTGTACCCGCCATTGTAGCACGTGTGTAGCCCTGGACGTAAGGGCCATGATGACTTGACGTCGTCCCCACCTTCCTCACTACTTACGTAGGCAGTCCCTCTAGAGTGCCCAGCTTAACCTGATGGTAACTAGAGATAGGGGTTGCGCTCGTTGCGGGACTTAACCCAACACCTCACGGCACGAGCTGACGACAGCCATGCAGCACCTAGTTTCGCGCCCCGAAGGGAAGCCACCTTTCGGCAGCGGTCGCTAACTTTCAAGCCCAGGTAAGGTTCCTCGCGTATCATCGAATTAAACCACATGCTCCTCCGCTTGTGCGGGCCCCCGTCAATTCCTTTGAGTTTCAACCTTGCGGTCGTACTCCCCAGGTGGAATACTTAATGCTTTCGCTTAGTCGCTGACTGTATATCGCCAACAACGAGTATTCAACGTTTAGGGCGTGGACTACCAGGGTATCTAATCCTGTTTGCTCCCCACGCTTTCGTGCCTCAGCGTCAGTTACAGTTTAGTGAGCTGCCTTCGCAATCGGTGTTCTGTATCATATCTAAGCATTTCACCGCTACATGACACATTCCGCCCACCTCAACTATACTCAAGACTACCAGTTTCAAAGGCAATTTTACAGTTAAGCTGCAAACTTTCACCTCTGACTTAATAATCCGCCTACGCACCCTTTAAACCCAATAAATCCGGACAACGCTTGGATCCTCCGTATTACCGCGGCTGCTGGCACGGAGTTAGCCGATCCTTATTCTTACGGTACCGTCAGCCCCCTACACGTAGAGGGGTTTCTTCCCGTACAAAAGAAGTTTACAACCCATAGGGCCTTCATCCTTCACGCGGCATGGCTGGGTCAGACTTGCGTCCATTGCCCAATATTCCCTACTGCTGCCTCCCGTAGGAGTCTGGTCCGTGTCTCAGTACCAGTGTGGGGGAAAATCCTCTCAGACCCCCTAGACATCGTAGCCATGGTGGGCCGTTACCCCGCCATCTAGCTAATGTCGCGCATGCTCATCCCTAACCGCCGGAGCTTTAAAAACAAACCGATGCCGGTTCGCATTGTTATGGGGTATTAATCCGACTTTCGCCGGGCTATTCCCCTGTTAGGGGCAGATTGCATACGTGTTACGCACCCGTGCGCCACTCCAAGGATAACATTGCTGCTGTCCTCAGCGTTCAACTTGCATGTATTATGCCTGCCGCTAGCGTTCATCCTGAGCCAGGATCAAACTCTCCGTTGTAAAAAAAGTTTAATAATTGGCTATTTTGGATTTACTTGTTCTCAAAAGAATTAACTCTTGAGGTCCGCTATTTCTTTTCAGTACTTCAAAGAACTTTATCTATATACTTCTAATTATAGATGTCTGTTTTAAGGGTCGCAAAGGTACTTATTTTACTCGCTTTCGCAAATCTTTTATTCCCTTTTTTTTGCTACCGTTGTAAGAACATTTCCTCGTTTCTTAGAGGGGTTGCAAAGGTAATACTTTCCGTTTATTTGTCAAGTATTATTTTAAACTTTTTTTTTCAGGCAACCCGACGCTTCAGAGAACTTCCCCCTTCAAAATTTGAAGGGCTGCAAAGGTAATACTTTTCATTTCTTTGTCAAGTATTATTTTCACCTTTTTTCTCGTCACAGCATCTACTCTCTATCAGAACGGGGTGCAAAGGTA
>WBTZ01000228.1 GCA_009026175.1 Zoogloea sp.
GCCGACGACCTGCTGCTTGTCGTCGTAGTAGGAGAAGGGGATGGAGGATTCCCGGTGTCCCAGGGCGATGGTGCCGCTGTCCTTGATCTTCTTGAGGGTGGGGGATTCCTGCGCCAGCGCCGGCTGGGTCACCAGCAGGGCGAGTGTGGCGATGGTGGCACAGGTGGCGCGGACTGACTTGGGGCTAAGGGGCATGGACGGGTTCCTCCGGAGCTTGTCGAACGATCAGGGCTGGCGGGCGCGTCTCCCACGGGAAACGGCGCCTTCACGCGCGTGCAGGGATATTGTAGCCCCAGCGCGGTTCAGCGCAGAGACTCGGCCTCGAAGCGGGCCAGGGGGATGCCCTCTGCCAGGAGTTCCAGCACGGTGCCGGCCTGGATGCGGTGGGTGCTGCGGCGCAGGGCGTCGAGCACGGCGGCTTCCCGCTCCGCAGCCGGGCTCTGGCAGGCCATGCGCGTGGTGGCGGTGTTGAGGACGGCCAAGCCTGCCACCCCCCAGCTGCGGTACTCCCCGATGATCCGGTTGCAGCCGGTGGAGCCGGCCAGGCGGCCTCCTGGCAGGAAGCTCAGGAAGGCCGGCGGGGTCTCGTCCGGGGGCAGTTGCCAGGGGCCGAGGCTGACCAGCCGCCAGCGCGCATTCCCCAGTTCGGTGACGCCCGTGCAGCCCCGGCTGGACTGGGTGCGCGCGAAGCGTTCGACCACCAGGCGCTCTTCCGTGCCTGGCCCTTCCTGGCGCTGACGCTTTTCCACGTGGCCGAGCAGGCTGACCCACAGGGGCGCTCCCGGTGTGCCCGCCGCATGCAGATAAGCACGCTCGAGTGCTGCGTTGTCGGCCTCCTGGGCGACGAGCACGGCTTTGCCCGAGCGGCAGTCCACGAAGCGGCCACTGTCGGCCAGATGGACGTAGATCCCGTCGCCGGGCGCCGTGGGTGACGGGCCCGAGGCGATGCAGGGGGCGGCAAGAAGACTCAGCAGGAGAGTTGTGGTGCGCATGAAGTGACTCCGGGCGGGCGACCCCGGATTATGCGCCCGTCACCTTTTTCCGGGGTGTTCCGGACGCGCTTCATGGTGAATTCGATTTTGCTCCTTTTTACATATTGGAGAGTTATTTCACGGGCCGGAACGGCGGCGTCACATATAACCAAAGTCGTATTCCTTTGTAGTGATCGCACGGATCCCGCCATGTTCAGCCCTGTAGTCTTTCGTATTGCCCGTCCCTGTCGGATTGTCCTCATGGCTGCCTTGCTGGCGGCAGCAGGAGCCACTGCCGCGCCTGCGGGCGATGCCCGGGCCCGGGGGTTTCATCAGGACGCGCAGGAGCGCTTGCGTCGTAATGATCTCAATGGCGCCATCATCCAGGCGCGCAATGCGGTTCAGCAGGATCCGAACTTTGTGGCGGCCAGGATCCTGCTGGGCAAGGTCTTGTTGCGGGATGGTCAGGCTGCGGCGGCCCAGGCGGAGTTCGAGCGCGCCCTGGAGGCGGGCGCCAGCATGGTCGAGGTGGCCCAGCCCTACGCCACCTCGCTGATGCTGTTCGGTGACAGCGAGAAGCTGCTGGCGCGGATCAAGCCGGATGGCCTGCCTCCCGCAGCCAGGGCGGAGGTTCTGGCCCTGCGCGCCACGGCCTATGCCGATCAGGGCGATATCAAGGCGGCCTTCCAGGCGGTCGAGGCAGGGCGGGCGGCGGACCCTGCTTCCCTGGCGCCGCTACGCGCCGAGCTGGACGTCGCGCTGCGAGTGAGGGATGGCGTCCGGGCGCGCAAGGCCCTGGAGTTGGCGTTGCGCATCGCCCCCCGCGATGCCCAGCTGGTTCATCTGCTGGGGGCCTTCCGTCAGGGCGACGGGGATCCCCAGGGGGCCCTGGCCCTGTACGCCCAGGCCCTGAGCCTGGAGCCAGGGCTGGTGGACGCACTGATTGCGAGAGCCTCTCTGCTGATCGACCTGAAGCGCCCCGAAGAGGCCATGCCCGATCTGGAGCGTGCTGTCGCCCTGGCCAAGCGGGATCCCCGGGCGGCCTACCTCAAGAGTCTGGTCTATTCCAGCAGGGGTGATGTCAAGGCGTCCCGGGCCCAGCTCGAGGATGTTGCAAGCCTGATTGACTCCCTGCCTGAGTCCTTCATCGTTCACCAGCCTCCGCTCCTGATGCTGGGTGGGTTGGCCAGCCAGTCCCTCGGCCGCCTCGAGCGGGCCCGGGCGCTGCTGGAGCATTACGTCCTGCGCATGCCCAACGACCCGGCCGGACGCAAGCTGCTGGCGGGCATCTACCTGGCGAGGGGCGAGACCGCCCGGAGCGCCGATCTTCTCGAGCCCCTGTTGCGGCTGGGAGACACCGATCCCCAGGTGCTGACCACGCTGGCCGCCCTGCGGATGCAGCAGCGACGTTTTCGGGACGCCGCCGAGGCCCTCGAGCGTGCTGCCAAGGTGACCGGAGGCGATCCGGGGATCACGGCCCAGATGGGGTTTGTCCGGCTGGCGGGCCAGCAAGCCGACCAGGGCCTGCAGGCCCTGCGTACCGCCTTTGACCGGGAGCCTGGCCAACCCCAGGTCGCCATGGCGCTGGCCACGCTCTATCTGCGGCGGGATGACAGCAAGAATGCCCGGCAGGTGGCGGATGCGCTGGTCAGGAGGTTGCCCGATGACGCACTTGCCCATAACCTGCTTGGGGTCGTGAAGGCTGCCACCCGGCAACCTGTGGAGGCCCGGGCCGCCTATGCCAGGGCGCTGAAGCTGCAGCCGGGCTTGCTCGCCGCACGTCTTAATCTTGCCCGCCTCGATATGGCCGAGGGGCGCCTGGATGTCGTCCGCAAGGACTTGTCGTCCTTGCTCGCTGCCCAGCCGCGCAATGTTCAGGTCCTGGCCGAAATGGCCCGCCTGGAGCTTGCGTCAGGGCGTCCCGAGGCCGCCCGGGGCCTGCTCGAGAAAGCCCGTGCCGCGGCGCCCTCGGATACTGCGGTCGGCCTGGCGCTGCTGGAGACCTATCAGCGCCTGGGGCAGCCTGGGGCGGCCCTGGACCTGGCCCGGCAGCTCGCCGAGCAGCGGCCTGACGATCCCTTCGTCCTGGAGGCGCTGGGCCGCGCTTATCTTGCAGTCGGGGATGGCTCCGGTGCCCGGGGGGCGTTCGCCCGCTTGGCCCGGATGGCCGATCGGGATGCGGAGCGCCTCATCATGATCGGCAGGCTTCAGTTGGCTGCCGGCGCAGGTAACGATGCCGGGGCCAGCGCCGAAAAGGCGCTGTCGGTCAAGCCGGGTCATCTGCCGGCGCTGGTCCTGCAGGCGGATGCGGAGGTCCTGGCCGGCAACCTGCCCCGGGCGGAGGCATTGCAGCGTGCCCTGGCGGCCCGGACGGGCCAGGGCGCAGACGCGTTCCGTATCGCCGGCGACATCGCCACGGCACGCAATGACATGCCGGAGGCGGATCGCCAGTACCGGGCGGGTATGGCGAGACAGCCGTCCACCGAACTTCTGCTGCGCAGTTTCAGGGCTTCTTTCCTGACAGGCTCGGGAGCCAAGGGGGTCGAGCAGGTCGAAGCCTGGTTGCGCACGCATCCTGATGATGGGCCGGCGCTGGCCGCCCTGGCGGAGGGGCGCTTCCGCCTCGGGCGGCTCGGGGCTGCCCGTACGGCCTATGAGGCCCTGTTGGCCAAAGAGCCCCGTAATGCCGCTGCGGCCAACAACCTGGCCCAGGTGTTGATGCGCCTGAATGATCCGGGAGCGCTTGCCATGGCCGAGCGTGCGGTAAGGCTGTCGCCGGGCGATGCGGCCAGCCTCGATACACTGGGCTGGCTGCAGGTGCGCGGCGGGGCGCTGGAGGCCGCGTTGAAGACCTTGCGGGAGGCACGCCAGAGGGCTCCGGAATCCCGCGATATCCGCTTCCACCTGGCGTGGGTCCTGAGCCGGCGCGGCATGAAGGAGGAGGCCCGCGCTGAACTGGCGGCAGCCCTGCGCGGGAAGGGAGAGTTCGAAAGCGAACGGGATGCCCGTGTTCTGGGAGAGGAGCTCGGGAGCTGACGGGAGATGTCGATAATTCTTACAACTGGCTTCTTGTTATGTGAATTTGCATAAATTAGTTGTTTCCTTATATGCATTTGCCGAATAGGCCTGAAATTTGCATGATTTAAGATTAATTGATGAATTTGCAGATTTTTACGGAGTTTCCATGATGACCAAAATGCCCCGCCCCCTGATCCTTATGCTGGCGGCTCTCTGCTGCTGCGGCAGCGCGCAGGCGGTGACCAACTGGTCCCTGACTGGAAGCTCCAGCTTCACAGGGGTCTATAACAACACCCGCAGCTTTACCGGTACGGGGGATGGTGGCACGGTGACCGCGTCTGCCTGGTCGAATACCAAGAACTCGGCCACCTCGAATTCCGCCTATCTGGAAAGCGCCTACCTGGCGACATATGGTGGCGGGCTCGGTGTGCGGAACCAGGACAGCATCAATACCAGTGGTTCGGTGGGGACTGGCGACAGTACCGAGGGTGCGGCGCCCAACCACTCCATGGACAACGAGAACCGGAAGGACTCCATCCTGTTCGATTTCGGCGTCGGGAAGTCGATGCAGTTGAATAGCCTGACGGTGGGCTGGTGGTCGGGGGACTCGGATGTCTTTGTGCTGGCCTATACCGGGACGGGGGTGCCGAACTTCACCTCGACCAACGTGGCCTACAACTCCCTGCTGACCAGTGGCTGGAGCGTGGTGCGCTCATCCGGCTCGGCGAACTACAGCAACGCGGCCAACGGCGGTGTGGCAGGCTCTTCGACGGCCTCCACCTTCAAGTCACTGTCCATCAATGACCTCAACATCAGCGCCCGATTCTGGTTGATCGGTGCGGTCAATACGGCCATCGACAGCCGTGGCGTGGATGGCAACCTGGACTATGTCAAGCTCGCCGCCGTGGGGGGGCAATACACCAACAAGGTCTCCGAGCCGGGTACGCTCGCCCTGACGCTGGGCGCTCTTGCTGGCGGCTTCTGGCTGCGTCGGCGCAAGGTCTGAGGGCGCGCTCCGGCCGGCGGGGCTCCGTCCGGCCGGACTCTTGAATGAAGAACGGCACCCTCGCGGGTGCCGTTCTTTTTTTCGTGCTTGCGGCCTGCCGGCCGCAGCGCGTTCAGCGGTTGTTGTTGTGACCGCCGCCGCGCGGGCTGAACAGCGCGGCCGGCTTGATGTCGCCCGGCTTGCGACCGGTCAGGGTCACCACCGGGCGGGTGGCTTCATCAAGCGCCGCAGGGGGGCCTTGGTTGGGGTTGCCACGGCCGCCCTTGTTCTGGCCGGATTTGTCATTGCCATAGCGGACGCGGTTGAAGGCGGCCTCCGGGTCGCGGTACTCGCTGCGGGCCTTGGGCTGGTAGTCCACCCGGTTGCCGAAGTCGTCGTCTGCGGGCTGGCCATTGTTCTGGCGCCCTTGGCGTTGTCCCTGGCTGGCTGCACTGCCTTGCGGCTGGCTGCTGCCCTGGCCCTGGCGGCGTCCCTGGCCTTGACTCTGACCACCCGGGCGACCCTGGCGCTGGCCTGCTTCGCCAGATCGGCCCGGCGCAGCCTGTGCGCTGCCCTGGCTTCTTTGCTTGCCCTGGCCTTGCTTCTGGCCCTGACCCTGGCGCTGGGGTTGGGCCTGGGCGCCCTGGGCTTGCCCCTGAGCCTGGGGTTGAGCCTGGGCCTGGCCCTGCTTCTGACCCTGACCC
>WBTZ01000028.1 GCA_009026175.1 Zoogloea sp.
GGGCGGGGAACCAGCGGTCTTTCTTGGGGGCGACCCTGTTCAGGGACGATACGCCACGGCGTGCAGAGAGGGCTTTGGCCGACTTCGCCGTGGCCGTGGAGCGCTTGGGCTTTTCGGCGGGGGGCCGCGCGGTGGCTTCCACTTCCCGCTTTTCGCGCCAGAAGATCAGCGTCTTGCCGATGTGCTGTACCGATGCGGCGCCCAGTTCGCTGCAGACGGTCGCCATGATGGTGTCGCGCTGGGCCCGGTCTTCTCCGTATACACGAACCTTGATCAGTTCATGGGCCTGCAGGGCGAGGTCGATCTCCTTGAGTACGGCCGGGGTCAGGCCATTGCCGGCCACGCTCACCACGGGGTGGAGATGGTGGGCTTGCGCGCGAAATGCTCGCCGCTGTGCTGGCGTAAGTTCAATCATTTTACAACCCATTGAAAAAAGGGCGTAATTGTACCGCGATGAAGCGTTCGAAGACCAGCAAATCATGGATGGCGGAGCATGTTAATGATCCGTTCGTCCAGCGCGCGAAGACCGATGGCCTGAGGGCCAGGGCCGCCTACAAACTGATGGAAATCGACGACAAGGACAGGCTGATCCGTCCCGGTATGGTGGTTGTGGATCTGGGGGCCGCGCCTGGTTCCTGGAGCCAGGTGGCGATCTCGCGCGTCGGAAGCGGAGGGCGCGTGCTTGCACTCGATCTTCTCCCGATGGAGCCCATCCATGGTGTGGAGTTCATGCAGGGGGACTTCCACGACGAGGCGTTCGTCGCCAGCTTCGAGGAGTTGTTGGGCAGCCGGAAGGTCGATCTGGTCATGTCGGACATCGCCCCCAACATCTCGGGGATCCCTTCGGTTGATCAGGCGCGCTCGGTCTACCTGGCCGAGCTGGCCCTCGATTTTGCCTGTCAGCACCTGGCCCCGCCGGGGCGTTTCCTCGTGAAGGTTTTCCAGGGTGAAGGCTTTGATGCGTTCCGCAAGGCCATGGAGGCGGAGTTCAAGTCCGTGATCGTCCGGAAACCCCAGGCTTCCCGCGATCGGAGTTCGGAGGTGTACCTGCTGGGGGCGGGGCGCCGTTGAGTATGTTGCGCTGCACGATCGAATTTGTGTTCGATTGGGCTTCGCTATGGTGATCATCATTTGATCCAGCGAACGATCGGACATAGAATCGGTCCATTAGGCTGTGGCCCCTGACGGGCATTCAAGGAATCGTTTTGAACAATCTCTTCAAGAATCTTGCGATCTGGTTGGTTATCGGTGTGGTGCTGATGACCGTCTTCAATCAGTTCAACAGTCGGCAGACCGCCCAGAACTCGGTCGAATACTCCCAGTTCATGGAGGACGCCAAGCAGGGCAAGATCGCCAAGGCTGTCGTCGATGGCCGCACCGTGCGTGCTACGACCCAGGACGGCCGTCAGGTGACCGTCTACACTCCTGGCGTCCAGGATATCTGGATGGTCGGCGACCTGATGAAGTACGGCGTCAAGGTCACTGCAGCCAAGCCCGAGGAAGAGCAGTCCTTCCTGATGAACATTTTCGTCTCGTGGTTCCCGATGATCCTGCTCATCGGCGTGTGGGTGTTCTTCATGCGCCAGATGCAGGGGGGCGGGCGCGGAGGCGCATTCTCCTTCGGCAAGTCGAAGGCCAAGATGCTTGACGAGAGTGCCAACACCGTGACCTTTGCCGACGTGGCGGGTTGCGACGAGGCCAAGGAAGAGGTCAGCGAACTCGTCGAGTTCCTGCGTGATCCGACCAAGTTCCAGAAGCTGGGCGGTCACATCCCCAAGGGGGTGCTGATGGTCGGCTCGCCGGGTACCGGCAAGACGCTGCTCGCCAAGGCCATTGCCGGTGAGGCCAAGGTGCCGTTCTTCTCCATCTCGGGCTCGGATTTCGTCGAGATGTTTGTCGGCGTCGGTGCGGCCCGGGTGCGCGACATGTTCGAGCAGGCCAAGAAGCAGGCGCCCTGCATCATCTTCATCGATGAAATCGATGCCGTAGGTCGTCAGCGCGGCGCAGGCCTGGGTGGCGGCAATGACGAGCGTGAGCAGACCCTGAACCAGCTGCTGGTCGAGATGGACGGCTTCGAGGGCGTTTCCGGCGTGATCGTGATTGCGGCCACCAACCGTCCTGACGTGCTCGATCCGGCGCTGCTGCGTCCGGGGCGTTTTGACCGCCAGGTCGTGGTGCCGCTCCCCGATATCAGGGGGCGTGAGCAGATCCTGCGGGTGCACATGCGCAAGGTGCCCATTGCTCCGGACGTGGATGCAATGATCCTGGCCCGTGGTTGCCCCGGCTTTGCGGGTGCCGACCTGGCCAACCTCGTCAATGAGGCTGCGCTGTTCGCAGCCCGTGGCAACAAGCGCCTGGTCGATATGGATGACTTCGAGCGCGCCAAGGACAAGATCATGATGGGCGCGGAGCGCCGCTCCATGGTGATGCCCGAGGAGGAGCGCCGTAATACGGCTTATCACGAGTCCGGTCATGCGGTGGTCGCCAAGTGCCTGACCAAGACGGATCCAGTGCACAAGGTGACGATCATTCCGCGGGGCCGCGCGCTCGGCGTGACCATGCAGCTGCCTGAGCAGGATCGCTACAGTCAGGATCGCGAGCGGCTGCTGCAGACGATCGCCGTGCTGTTTGGTGGGCGGATCGCCGAGGAGCTGTTCATGAACCAGATGACGACGGGCGCCTCGAACGACTTCCAGCGTGCCACCGATCTGGCCCGGCGCATGGTCACCCAGTGGGGTATGTCGGACAACCTCGGTCCCATGGTCTATGGGGAGGAGGAGGGTGAGGTTTTCCTCGGAAGGTCCGTCACGACCCACAAGAACATGTCCGAGGCCACGCTGCAGAAGGTTGACGCGGAAATCCGCCGGATTCTTGACCAGCAGTACGCTCTCGCCCGCCGGATCCTCGAGGAAAGCCGCGACAAGGTCGAGGCCATGACCGCCGCGCTGCTCGAACTGGAGACGATTGATGCCGACCAGATCAATGACATCATGGCAGGGCGTGCGCCCCGTCCTCCCAAGCCGTCGTCGGTGCATCCGCGGCGCTCGGGTGACGATACTCCGGGCGCAGAGCCGACTGCCGCAGCCCCTGTGGCCTGAGTACCTCGGTTGATTTCAAGGGCCGGTCCTAGACCGGCCTTATTCATTTCTGGATTCCAATCATGTTTTCCGTAATCGATTGCGGGCGCTTCAAGCTGGACTTGAGCGCGCCGCGCATCATGGCGATCATCAACGTCACCCCCGACTCGTTTTCGGCGCCCGGTCATATGACCGTGGATGCAGCACTGAGGGCCGCTGAGCTCGCGGTGGAGGAGGGAGCTGACATGCTGGACATCGGAGGGGAGTCGTCCAGGCCGGGGGCGCTGCCGGTGTCAGAGCAGGAAGAGCTTGACCGCGTGGTGCCGGTGGTGGAGGCGTTGGCCTCGTTCGGCCTTCCCTTGTCAGTCGATACCGTCAAGCCGGGGGTGATGAAGGCTGTCATCTCGGCGGGGGCTGACATGATCAATGACATCGCGGGGTTCAGGGCAGAGGGGGCGCTTGATGCGGTTGCGGAGGCCTCGGTCGCGCTCTGTGTGATGCACATGAAGGGGCAGCCCGGCACGATGCAGCTTGCGCCCGAGTACTCTGAGGTCTGTCAGGAGGTGTCGGAGTTTTTGTCCGGGAGGGTAGGGGTCCTCGAGGCTGCGGGCGTTGCCCGGCAGAGAATCGTGCTCGATCCCGGATTCGGATTTGGCAAGTCGCTCGAGCATAACCTTGCGATGCTGCGTGACCTCGAGGCGTTTCTGGCGTTGGGCTTTCCCTTGCTCGTTGGTATGTCCAGAAAGACCATGCTGGGTCAGATTACCGGCCGGGATGTGTCCGGGCGGGCGATAGCGGGGGCCGTGGCGGCCTTTGCTGCGGTGGAGCGAGGTGCCAGGATCGTGCGTACCCATGATGTTGCGCAGACTCGTGATGCACTTCGGGTCTGGGGTGCGCTGGAGGCTGCCGCTTGAAGCAGGAGTCCGGGATAATCCGGTTTTACATCTGCAATGCATGTAAGTGAGGAAGAGATGTCTCGACGGTATTTTGGAACGGATGGTGTGCGTGGTTGTGTGGGGGAGGCGCCCATTACTCCCGATTTCTGCCTGCGTCTCGGCTATGCGGCCGGCAAAACTCTCGTCGCCCATGAGCGTCTCCGACCTTCGGAGCATCCGGCCGTGATCATCGGCAAGGACACGCGCATTTCGGGGTACATGCTCGAATCCACCCTGGAGGCCGGTTTCTCTGCGGCCGGTGTTGACGTGTACCTCGCCGGCCCCCTGCCGACCCCGGCCATCGCCTATCTCACCCGGGCCCTGCGTCTGCAGGCCGGAGTTGTCATCTCGGCCTCTCATAACCCCTTTGAAGACAACGGGATCAAGTTCTTTTCCGCAGCGGGGACCAAGCTGCCTGATGCGGTCGAACTGGAGATCGAAGAGCGTCTGGATGAGCCCATGGGCTGCGAGCCCTCATCCCGGCTGGGCAAGGCAAAGCGGATCGACGATGCGCGGGGGCGTTACGTCGAGTTCTGCAAGAGCACCTTTCCGAATGAGCTCGATCTGCGGGGCATGAAGATTGCGCTGGATTGTGCGCATGGTGCGGCATATATGGTCGCCCCCAAGGTCTTCCACGAGCTGGGTGCTGAGCTGCATCTGGTTGGCGTCGACCCCAACGGCCTGAACATCAATGAGAGCGTCGGTGCGACCTCTCCAGAGAGCGTGCGCAAGGCCGTGCTTGAAAGCGGCGCCGATCTCGGCATTTCCCTTGACGGTGACGGCGACCGCCTGATCATGGCCGATGCGGACGGGGAGGTGTATGACGGAGACAAGCTTCTTTATGTGATCGCGAAGGCCGCAGCCCGGCGGGGGAAGGCCAATGGTGTGGTCGGAACCTTGATGAGCAATCTGGGTTTCGAGCATGCGATCGGCAGGCTTGGATTGCCTTTTGCCAGGGCCAAGGTCGGTGATCGCTATGTGCTTGAGATGATGCACGAGAAGGGCTGGACCCTCGGTGGCGAGAACTCGGGGCACATCATCTGTCTGGATCGACACACGACGGGGGATGGCATCATTGCAGCCCTCCAGGTGCTGGCCGCGCTGCTGCAAGAGAAGGCGACGCTCAAGGAGATGTGTGCAGATCTGGTCTTCTATCCGCAGAAACTGGTGAATGTGCGGATCAAGCCGGGCTTCTCGTGGGTAGGTAACGGTGCCATCCAGGATGCGGTCGATTCCGCCACGGCCGAGCTGGCCGGGGCAGGGCGCGTGCTGTTGCGGCCGTCCGGGACGGAGCCCCTGCTGCGGGTCATGGTCGAGGGCGAGGACGCCGTGCGCGTGGACAGGATTGCTCATGGCATTGCAGAGGTTGTGAGGCGCGAGGCTGAGCGCTGATGGAGTCCATCGCTGGCGGGTCTGCACGATGCCAGCAGGCTCGGTTTTGACCTGAGGTGTCTCCAGAGATAGAATCAAAGGATTTGGCTTCGGTGTCGGACGTGAGGAAAAAGCTTGTAGTTGGAAACTGGAAGATGAACGGGTCTCTCGCAGGCAATGCGCAGTTGCTGCTGGGGCTGGCCGAGAATCCTCCGGTCGATGCCGTGGATGTCGCGGTCTGTCCGCCGTTTGTATACCTTGGGCAGGCTGCTTCCGGCCTTGATGGTTGCGGGATCGTCCTGGGTGCCCAGAATCTGGCTGCTTTTGCCGGTGGAGCCTATACGGGCGAGATCTCTGCATCCATGCTTCGTGATCTGGGGTGTGAGTGGGTCATCGTCGGGCACTCCGAGCGCCGTGGGTACTTCGGCGAATCCGATGCGCTCGTCGTGGAGAAGTTGCGGGTCGCGCTTGCGGCGGGGCTGCGTCCGATTGTCTGTGTCGGTGAAACTCTCGCGCAGCGCGAGTCCGGTCTGGCGGAGCAGGTGGTGGGGGCCCAGGTGGATGCCTTGACGCAGGGCCTGCCCGATGCCGATGCGAAATCCATTGTGCTGGCCTATGAGCCGGTTTGGGCCATCGGTACGGGGCGTACCGCGACGCCGGAGCAGGCGCAGGAAATGCATGTGTTCATCCGCCAGCGATTGTCTGCTGGCGGCTGGTTGGGTGAAGAGGTTCGAGTGCTGTATGGTGGGAGTGTCACCGCGGATAACGCGTCACTCCTGTTTGGCAAGCCGGATATCGATGGGGCGCTGGTTGGTGGAGCCTCCCTGGTTGCCGGGAATTTTCTGGCTATTTGCGCGGCCGCTGCGCGTGTGTCGAGCGGCATTTAACGGAGATGGTGATGGGTGGTCTGGTTTTTTCTATTGTTCTGACCGTGCACGTTCTGGCGGGTCTCGGTGTGATCGGCCTGGTGCTGATGCAGCATGGCAAGGGGGCTGACATGGGCGCGGCGTTCGGTAGTGGCGCCTCGGGCAGCCTTTTCGGCTCGTCCGGCTCCGCGAATTTCCTCAGTCGTACGACGGGGGTGCTGGCCGGGGTGTTCTTTGTGACCAGCCTCAGCCTGAGCTACTTGTCGGGTGCCAAGTCCCCTGCGGCGACCAGCGTGATGGAGGGTGCGGCGGTTCAGGTGCCGGCTCCGGCTGCAAATTCGGCAGCTCCTGCGGCGCCGGCTGGGGATGCATCGAAGGCCAAGGATATTCCCCGATAAAAATATGTAATGCTTGGCGCTGCAGGGTGATTGGCTTATAATGCGCAGCGTCAAAACGTAAAGCCGACGTGGTGAAATTGGTAGACACGCTATCTTGAGGGGGTAGTGGCGAAAGCCGTATGAGTTCGAGTCTCATCGTCGGCACCATAAAAAAGTACGCAGTTCGCCCGCATTCCGCGGGCGTTTGCTTGAAGGCAGCTAGAAATAGTGCTGTCGGTTGCGGGAGCTCAAGCTATGTTGGAAACCTATTTTCCAGTTCTTGTTTTTATCCTGTTCGCGGCCGCTTTCGGTTTCATTCCAATCCTGGCTGGCTGGGTCCTCGGGCCAAATAAGCCTGACGCAGAAAAACTCTCCCCGTTTGAATGCGGCTTTGAGCCTTTTGAAGATGCGCGCATCAAGTTCGATGTTCGTTATTATCTTCTCGCCATTCTGTTCATTCTTTTCGATCTCGAAATCGCATTTCTTTTTCCCTGGGCAACCATTCTCCGGGAAATTGCAGCGAATGAATCCATTCGTCTTTTCGGTTTCTTCGAGATGATTGTTTTTCTCGGCATTCTCTTGCTCGGCTATGTCTATGTCTGGAAGAAGGGTGCGCTGGACTGGGAATGATTCGTCGAACTGCATCGGCGGACAAATTGTTGCATAGAGGGTTTCTATGAGCATCGAAGGTGTTTTCAAGGAAGGGTTTGTCACCACTTCGCTTGATACGGTAATCAACTGGACTCGTACGGGTTCTCTGTGGCCAATGACTTTCGGGCTCGCCTGTTGCGCAGTCGAGATGATTCATGCGGGCTGCTCTCGTTATGACCTTGACCGGTTCGGCGTGGTGTTCCGGCCCAGCCCCCGGCAGTCGGACCTGATGATCGTTGCCGGCACGCTGTGCAACAAGATGGCTCCGGCTCTCCGCAAGGTTTACGACCAGATGTCCGAGCCGCGGTGGGTGATCTCCATGGGGTCCTGCGCCAATGGGGGCGGTTACTACCACTACTCCTATTCCGTGGTTCGTGGTTGCGATCGGATCGTGCCGGTCGATGTCTATGTGCCTGGTTGCCCTCCGACCGCGGAAGCGCTGCTTTACGGCATCGTTCAACTTCAGAACAAGATCAAGCGCGAATGCACCATCGCCCGCTGATCGCTGAGCATTGACCATCATGAGTGAAAAACTTGAGCGTCTGAGCCAGGTCCTGGCAGAAAAGCTGGGCGAACGCGCCAAAAGCCTGGTTCTGGCCACCGGCGAACTGACCCTGGTTGTGTCCGCCGGGGACTACTCTTCCGTAGCAGTGCTCCTGCGCGATGATCCCGACCTGAAGTTCGAGCAGCTCGTCGACCTCACCGGACTGGATTATTCCTCTTATGCAGGGCAGGAGCAGCCGGGCCGTTTTGCCGTCTCGGTTCATCTGCTTTCGGTCAGCAAGAATGTTCGTCTGCGTCTTCGTGTCTTCGCCGAGGATGAGTCCTTCCCCATGCTGGATTCGGTCTGCGAGATCTGGCCGAGCGCAAACTGGTTCGAGCGCGAGGCTTTCGACCTGTTTGGTATCGTTTTTCCGAATCACCCGGATCTGCGCCGGATTCTCACCGACTACGGCTTTGTCGGCTATCCGTTCCGCAAGGATTTCCCGGTCTCCGGCTATGTGGAAATGCGCTATGACCAGGAGCTGGGCCGTGTGGTCTATCAGCCGGTCAGCATTGAGCCGCGTGAGAACACCCCGCGCATCGTGCGCGACGAAAATTATGGAAATGTAGGCAATGGCTGAGATCCGCAACTACACCATCAATTTTGGCCCCCAGCACCCGTCCGCGCACGGGGTGTTGCGCTTGGTACTCGAGCTTGACGGTGAGGTTGTCGAGCGCGCTGACCCGCATATCGGGCTGCTGCATCGCGGTACGGAAAAGCTGGCCGAGACCCGGACCTGGGTACAGTCGGTTCCGTACATGGATCGCCTCGACTACGTCTCCATGATGTGTAACGAGCACGCCTACTGCATGTCCATCGAGCGCCTGCTCGGCCTGGAAGTGCCGCTGCGTGCCCAGTACATCCGCGTGCTCTTCGACGAGATCACCCGTGTCCTGAACCACCTGCTGGCAGTCGGCACCCACGCGCTCGATATCGGCGCAATGACCATGGTGCTGTACACCTTCCGCGAGCGGGAGGACCTGATGGACGCCTATGAAGCGGTTTCCGGGGCCCGTATGCACGCGGCCTACTACCGCCCGGGCGGTGTCTATCGTGACCTGCCGGACCGGATGCCGCAGTACGAGGTCTCCAAGTGGAAGTCTGCCAAGACCGTCAAGGAGCTCAATGAGAACCGCCAGGGCTCGCTGCTGGATTTCCTTGAAGACTTCACCCAGCGTTTCCCGAAGTACGTCGACGAATACGAGACCCTGCTGACCGATAACCGTATCTGGAAGCAGCGTACTGTCGGTATCGGCGTCGTGACCCCGGAGAAGGCGCTTGCCCTTGGCTTCTCTGGAGTGATGCTGCGCGGCTCAGGCATTGAGTGGGATCTTCGCAAGAAGCAGCCCTACGAAGTTTACGACCAGCTTGATTTTGACGTGCCGGTCGGCGTGGAAGGCGATTGCTACGATCGATACCTCTGCCGTATCGAGGAAATGCGTCAGTCCAACCGCATCATGAAGCAGTGCATCGACTGGCTGCGCAAGAATCCCGGTCCGGTGATCTCTTCCAACCACAAGGTGGCTCCCCCGTCCCGCGAGCGGATGAAGGGCAATATGGAAGAGCTGATCCACCACTTCAAGTTGTTCACCGAAGGCATGCACGTTCCGCCCGGTGAGGTCTATGCAGCGGTGGAGCATCCCAAGGGCGAGTTCGGCGTTTACGCCGTTTCGGATGGCGCCAACAAGCCGTACCGTCTGAAGCTTCGCTCCCCGGGCTTCGCACACCTTTCCGCCATGGATGAAATGTCCCGGGGGCACATGATCGCCGACGTGGTGGCGATCATCGGCACGATGGACATCGTGTTCGGCGACGTCGACCGTTGATCCGGTCGAGTCGGCCTGCGACCTTAACGACATTCTGCAGACAGTAGATACGAAAATGCTTAGTCCGGAATCCCTGAAGAAGATCGATCGCGAGATCGCCAAATATCCTCCCGACCAGAAGCAGTCGGCGTCCATGGGCGCCCTGCGCATTGCGCAGGAGGAGAAGGGCTGGCTCGCGAGCGAAACCATCGAGTTCGTGGCCGAGTACTTGGGTATGCCGGCGATCGCCGTCTATGAAGTGGCGAGTTTCTACAACATGTACGACCTCGCGCCGGTCGGTGCCAAGAAGATCTCTGTCTGCACCAACCTTCCCTGCGCATTGTCGGGTGGCGTGCATGCCGCCGACTACATCAAGAAGAAGCTGGGTATCGACTTCAACGAGACCACGGCTGACGGCCAGTTCACCCTCAAGGAGGGTGAGTGCATGGGGGCCTGTGGCGACGCACCTGTACTTCTCGTGAACAATCACCGGATGTGCAGCTGGATGACCGAAGAGAAAATCGACCAACTCCTGGCTGATCTGAAAAAATGACTTCACAAGGCATTATCCTCTCCGGCCTCGATGGAGACCGAACCTGGCGGCTCGCTGACTATGTGAAGCGCGGCGGCTACGATGCACTCAAGAAGATCATCGCGGAGAAGATCCCTGCGGATCAGATCATCAGCGAGGTCAAGAAGTCCGCGCTCCGCGGCCGTGGTGGCGCAGGTTTTCCGACCGGCCTGAAGTGGAGCTTCATGCCGCGTGCATTCCCGGGGGCCAAGTACATCGCCTGCAACTCGGACGAGGGCGAGCCCGGCACCTTCAAGGACCGGGACATCCTTCGCTACAACCCGCACTCGGTGATCGAAGGCATGGTCATTGCCGGCTATGCGATGGGGTGCGAGCGGGGTTACAACTACATCCATGGCGAGATCTTCGAAGTGTACGAACGCTTTGAAGAGGCCCTGCAGGAGGCGCGTGAAGCCGGTCTGCTCGGCAACAACATCCTGGGTTCCGATTTCAGCTTCGACCTGTTCGCTCACCACGGCTACGGTGCGTACATCTGCGGCGAAGAAACCGCACTGCTGGAATCCATCGAAGGCAAGAAGGGGCAACCCCGCTTCAAGCCGCCGTTCCCTGCCAGCTTCGGTCTGTACGGCAAGCCGACGACCATCAACAACACCGAGACCTTCGCGTCCATCCCCTACATCATCCGCGAGGGTGGGGATGCCTTCCTGGCGCTGGGCAAGCCCAACAATGGCGGCACCAAGCTGTTCTCGGTGTCGGGCCATGTGAACAAGCCGGGCAACTACGAGATCCCGTTGGGAACGCCGTTCTCCACCCTGCTCGAGATGGCCGGTGGAGTACGTGGCGGCCGCAAGCTGAAGGCCGTGATCCCGGGTGGTTCGTCAGCGCCCGTGCTGCCCGCGTCGGTGATGATGGACTGCACGATGGACTATGACTCGATCTCCAAGGGCGGGTCGATGCTGGGTTCCGGCGCGGTCATCGTGATGGACGAGACGACCTGCATGGTCAAGGCGCTCGAGCGGCTCTCCTACTTCTATTTCGAAGAGTCCTGCGGTCAATGCACGCCGTGCCGGGAAGGCACCGGCTGGCTCTACCGGGTCGTGCATCGGATCGAGAACGGCCTTGGCCGTCCGGACGATCTGGACCTGCTCAACAGCGTGACTGCCAACATCATGGGCCGCACCATCTGTGCCCTGGGCGACGCGGCCTCCATGCCGGTGCAGAGTTTCGTCAAGCACTTCGGCGACGAGTTCGCGTTCCACATTGAACACAAGAAGTGCCTCGTGCCGAAGGATGTTCAGCACGAAGGCAGCAAGATTTACGTAGCGTAGGCTCGACATGCTAGAAATCGAAATTGACGGAAAGCAGTTGCAGGTTCCTGACGGTAGCACCGTCATGGAGGCGGCCAACCAGGTCGGCGCCTATGTGCCGCATTTCTGCTATCACAAGAAGCTGTCCATCGCGGCAAACTGCCGGATGTGTCTCGTCCAGGTCGAGAAGGCGCCGAAGCCCTTGCCCGCCTGCGCGACGCCCGTCACCAACGGCATGAAGGTGTGGACCCACTCCGAACAGGCGGTGAAGGCGCAGAAGGGTGTGATGGAGTTCCTCCTGATCAACCACCCGCTGGACTGCCCGATCTGTGACCAGGGCGGTGAGTGCCAGCTGCAGGATCTGTCCGTGGGCTACGGCGGTGTGCAGTCCCGCTACGAGGAAGAGAAGCGCGTGGTCTCCAACAAGGACCTCGGCCCCCTCGTGTCGACCGACATGACCCGCTGCATCAATTGCACCCGCTGCGTGCGTTTCACCACCGAGATTGCAGGTCTGATGGAGCTTGGCCAGGCCTTCCGGGGTGAGCATGCGGAGATCATGCCCTTTGTCGAGAAGACCATCGAGACGGAGCTGTCTGGAAACATCATCGACCTGTGCCCGGTCGGTGCCCTGACTTCCAAGCCCTTCCGCTTTGGTGCCCGTGCCTGGGAAATGTCCCGGCGCAAGTCGGTGAGCCCCCATGACTCCCTCGGCAGCAACCTGGTTGTCCAGATCAAGAATGATCAGGTCAAGCGTGTGCTCCCTCTCGAGAACGAGGAGATCAATGAGTGCTGGCTGTCGGACAAGGATCGTTTCTCGTACGAGGCGCTGGCCTCCGAGGAGCGTCTGACCAAGCCGATGATCAAGCAGGGCGGGCAGTGGGCCGAGACGGACTGGGCCACTGCGCTCGAGTACGTGGCAAATGGGCTGAAGTCCATCGCATCCGAGCATGGCGCCGGATCGATCGGTGCCCTCGTGTCCCCGCACAGCACGCTCGAGGAATTGCATCTCAGCCAGGCGCTGGTACGCGGCATCGGCTCCGGTAACGTTGACTTCCGTCTGCGGCAGTCCGATTTCTCGGCCGACGGCAAGCGCGAAGGCGCGCCCTGGCTCGGCATGCCGGTCGGCAAGATCGGCAGCCTGGATCGCTTGTTCGTGATCGGCAGTTTCTTCCGCAAGGATCACCCGCTGATCGCCCAGCGCGTTCGCCAGGCTGCCAAGCGCGGCCTGAAGGTGAGTGCGCTGAATCCGGCCTTCGACGACTGGCAGCTGCCGGTTGCCAACACGCTCAATGTCAGGCCCAGCGCCATGGCGTCGAGCCTGCTGGCGGTCCTCAAGAGCCTGGTCGAAATCTCTGGTGAGGCGTACGACGGCGAATACGGCGCTGCCCTGGCCACAGCGGCCTCCGAGCCGGCCGCCCGTGCCATCGCAGAGAGTCTGGCGTCCGGCCGGCGTACCGCTGTATGGCTGGGCAACCTGGCTGTGCAGCACCAGGATGCGGCAACGCTGCATGCGCTGGCCCAGGAGATTGCCCGCATCGCCAGGTCGTCCTTCGGTGTCGTGGGCGAGGCGGCCAACAGTGTTGGCGGCTATCTGGCGAATGCGCTGCCTGTTGCTGGCAAAGGCCTGAACGCGGCACAAATGCTGGCCAATCCGCTCAAGGCTTATCTGCTGCTCAACGTCGAGCCCGAGCTCGATACGGCAGCGGGCGGCAGCGCCCTGCGCGCCGTGGGCAAGGCAGAGATGGTGGCGGTGTTCGCGGCCTTCAAGTCTGCAGCTGCGCTCGAGTACGCGGACGTGATGCTTCCGGTTGCTCCGTTCACCGAGACTGCCGGAACCTATGTCAACTGCGAAGGCCGTGCCCAGTCCTTCTACGCCGTTGTCAAGCCGCGCGGTGAGGCCCGCCCTGCCTGGAAGGTGCTCAAGGTCATCGGCGACATGCTGGGTCTTGATGGATTCTCCGTTGATAGCGTGGAGGATGTGCGCAAGCGTGTTCTCGCGGCTGATGGGAGCGTCGAGCCCGGCAAGCTGGGCAACGCGGTTCATGGTATCGAGCTGAAGACCGGCGCGGTTTCGGCAAAGCTGGAGCGCGTCGCAGACGTACCCATTTATTTTGCTGATCCCATTGCCCGGCGCTCCGCGCCGCTGCAGCAAACCACCGACGCGGCAGAGCCCAAGGCCCGCGTGTCGAAGGCAACGCTGGCCCAGATCGGTGTCGATGCCGGCACCCGGGTGAAGGTCGTGTCTCCCGAGGGCGCGGTCGTGGTCACTCTGATCGAGGATGAAGGCGTTGCTGGCGGTTGCGTAAGACTGGCGGCCGCGCATGTCCTTACGGCGCCTCTCGGGGCGCTCAATGGTGAAGTCAGCGTGGAGCGGGTGTAATGGAATCCATCATCGAGCCGGTAGCGGCATTGTTCGGGCCTGCGTGGCCCCTCGTCTGGTCTCTGCTGAAGATCATCGGCATCATTGCGCCGCTGTTCCTGTGTGTTGCCTACCTGACCTTGGCCGAACGCAAGGTCATCGGTTACATGCAGGTCCGTATCGGCCCCAACCGTGTGGGCCCGCGTGGCTTGCTGCAGCCGATCGCCGACGGCGTGAAGCTGCTGCTCAAGGAAATCATCGTTCCGTCCGGCTCGAACAAGGGCCTCTTCATCCTCGGACCTGTCCTCGCTCTCGGCCCCGCGCTGGCTGCCTGGGCGGTGGTGCCGTTCTCGGACGGCTGGGTGGTGGGCAACGTTGATGCCGGCCTGCTGTTCCTGCTGGCGGTCACCTCGATTGAAGTGTATGGCGTGATCATCGCTGCCTGGGCTTCGAACTCCAAGTATGCCTTCCTTGGCGGCATGCGTGCGGCAGCCCAGATGGTGTCCTACGAGATCGCGATGGGCTTCGCACTGGTCTGCGTGCTGATGATCTCCTCGAGCCTCAACCTGAGCGAGATCGTTGCCGGGCAGGGCAGGGGGCAGTGGGCTGAATGGGGTTTCGGTTTCCTGAGCTGGAACTGGCTGCCGCTGTTCCCCATGTTCATCGTCTATCTCATCTCCGGCATCGCCGAAACCAACCGCGCGCCTTTTGACGTGGTGGAAGGCGAATCGGAGATCGTGGCCGGTCACATGGTCGAGTACTCCGGCATGGCGTTCGCGCTGTTCTTCCTCGGGGAATACGCGAACATGATCCTGATCTCGGCGCTGACCTCCATCCTCTTCCTGGGTGGCTGGCTGTCGCCGGTGGGTTTCCTGCCTGACAGCTTCCTCTGGCTGGTGGCGAAGACCTCGTTCATCCTGTTCCTGTTCCTCTGGTTCCGGGCGACTTTCCCCCGGTTCCGGTACGACCACATCATGCGTCTGGGCTGGAAGGTGTTCATTCCCCTGACATTGTTCTGGGTTGTAGTGGTGGCGGTTTGGGTCATGTCGCCGTTCTCGATCTGGAAGTGAGGAGAAGAAGATGGGTTCTATGAAAGATTACGTTGGCAGTCTTTTCCTCAAGGAGCTGCTGAAAGGCATGGCGCTGACCGGGCGTCACTTCTTCGCACGCAAGATCACTGTCCAGTTCCCCGAAGAGAAGACGCCGCAGAGTCCGCGTTTCCGCGGCCTGCACGCCCTGCGCCGGTATCCGAATGGCGAGGAGCGGTGCATCGCCTGCAAGCTCTGTGAAGCGATCTGTCCGGCGCTGGCGATCACCATCGAGTCGGAGCAACGTGACGACGGGTCCCGTCGGACCAGTCGCTACGACATCGACCTGACCAAGTGCATCTTCTGTGGTTTCTGCGAGGAAGCCTGCCCGGTGGATGCGATCGTGGAGACCCGGGTTTTCGAATACCACGGGGAGAAGCGGGGCGATCTCTACTACACCAAGCAGATGCTGCTGGCAGTCGGAGACCGCTACGAGTCGCAGATCGCCAAGGATCGGGAAGTCGATTCCAAGTATCGCTAAGGCGACAGCACACGAGCCAAATCTTCTTTGCGGGTCACGTATATGGATTTCCAGACAGCAGTCTTTTACTTCTTTTCGACGGTCCTGGTGCTTTCGGCGCTGCGCGTAATCACTGCGCGCAATCCGGTGCACGCAGCCCTTTTCCTCGTTCTCACGTTCTTCACGGCCGGTGGCATCTGGATGTTGCTGCGTGCCGAGTTCCTCGCCATCGCCCTGGTGATGGTCTACGTGGGCGCGGTGATGGTGTTGTTCCTGTTCGTCGTGATGATGCTGGACATCAACCTTGATCGTATCCGCGAGGGGTTCTGGAGCTATCTGCCTGTCGGTGCGGTGATCGGCCTGCTGATGGTGATCGAGATGGCGATCGTGCTCGGCGGCAAGTATTTCGGCCTCGAAGGCATGCCTGCTCCGGCCGACCCGGGTGAGGGTTACAGCAACACCAAGGAGCTGGGGCGCCTTCTCTACACCGAGTACGTCTATCCGTTCGAACTTGCATCCATCGTGCTGCTGGTTGCGATGATCGCTGCGATTGCGCTGACGCTGCGCAAGCGTACCAACGTGAAGGTGGTCGATCCTGCTGCTCAGGTTGCAGTCAAGCGTGACGATCGCGTGCGCATCGTTTCGATGCGTGCAGAAAAAGACTGAAAAATTCTGCTGACGATCGTCAGGGGGGGTATTAATGCTTTCGTTGTCTCATTATCTGATTCTCGGGGCGATACTGTTTTCCATCGGTATCGTCGGGATCTTCCTTAATCGCAAGAATTTGATCGTTCTGCTGATGGCCATCGAGCTGATCCTGCTCGCCGTCAATATGAACTTCATCGCGTTCTCCCACTATCTCGGGGACGCTGCGGGTCAAATCTTTGTTTTCTTCATTTTGACCGTCGCAGCGGCCGAAGCCGCCATCGGTCTGGCCATTCTCGTTGCATTGTTCCGTAATCTGCGGACGATTCACGTTGATGACCTGGATAGTCTCAAGGGATAAGGAAGCGTTCGATGACTGGGATGCAGAAGCTCTATCTGTTGGTACCCCTGGCACCCTTGTTCGGCGCTATCGTTGCCGGTCTGTTCGGTAAGGTGGTCGGACGTGCAGGTGCCCATACGGTCACCATTCTGGGTGTTGCCGTTTCTTTCGTGTCCTCCCTGTTCGTCTTTCAGGACGTGCAGGCGGGCAACGCCTTCAATGGAACCCTTTATACCTGGGCGACCAGCGGCGGGCTGACTTTCGAGGTGGGTTTCCTGATCGACACGCTGACGGTCATGATGATGCTGGTCGTGACCTTCGTGTCACTGATGGTGCACATCTACACCATCGGCTACATGTCCGAGGATCCTGGCTACCAGCGGTTCTTCAGCTACATCTCCCTGTTCACCTTCTCCATGCTGATGCTGGTGATGTCGAACAACTTCCTGCAGCTGTTCTTCGGCTGGGAAGCGGTGGGTCTGGTCTCTTACCTGCTGATCGGCTTCTGGTACACCCGGCCGACGGCGATCTTCGCCAACATGAAGGCCTTCCTGGTCAACCGCGTGGGTGACTTCGGTTTCCTGCTGGGCATCGGCCTGGTGGCCGCCTATGCGGGTACCCTGAACTACGCGGAAGTCTTCGCCAAGGCCGACTCCCTCGTCGCGATGACCGTGCCGGCCACCGGCTGGCCGCTGATGACGGCGATCTGTATTGGTCTGTTCATCGGCGCGATGGGGAAGTCGGCCCAGGTCCCGCTGCACGTCTGGCTGCCTGACTCCATGGAAGGCCCGACCCCGATCTCCGCGCTGATCCACGCTGCGACGATGGTGACGGCGGGCATCTTCATGGTTGCGCGGATGTCCCCGCTGTTCGAGCTGTCCGAGACCGCGCTGTCCTTCGTGCTGGTGATTGGTGCCACCACCGCGCTGTTCATGGGTTTCCTTGGCATCGTCCAGAACGACATCAAGCGTGTCGTGGCCTACTCGACCCTGTCCCAGCTTGGTTACATGACGGTGGCCCTCGGGGTGTCCGCGTATTCCGCCGCCGTGTTCCACCTGATGACCCACGCGTTCTTCAAGGCGCTGCTGTTCCTTGGCGCGGGTTCCGTGATCATCGGCATGCATCATGACCAGGACATGCGCAACATGGGTGGCCTGTGGAAGTACATGCCCGTCACCTGGATTACCTCTCTGCTGGGTTCGCTGGCGCTGATCGGCTTCCCCTTCCTGTCCGGCTTCTACTCCAAGGACATGATCATCGAGGCGGTGAAGCTGTCCCACCTCCCGGGTTCCGGCTATGCCTACTTCTGCGTGATCGTGGGGGTCTTCGTCACGGCTTTCTACTCTTTCCGGATGTACTTCCTGGTCTTCCACGGGGAAGAGCGTTTCGGCAAGGCTCACGATGACCATCACGCTCATGACGACGGCCACGCCAAGGCTGAGGCGCACGCTGACGGCCATGACGACCACCATGATGACCACGCGGACGAGCATCACCATGGTCTCGCTCCGGGGCAGAAGCCGCACGAGTCCCCGTGGGTCGTGACCGTGCCGCTTGCCCTGCTGGCGATCCCGTCGGTGATCGTGGGTTACCTGACCGTTGAGCCCATGCTGTTCGGTGGCTTCTTCGACAAGGTCATTCACATGAGCGAGGCGCACGGTGTGATGCACGAGCTGGGTGAGGAGTTCCACGGCGCAGCAGCCATGGCGATCCACGGCCTGACCTCGCTGCCCTTCGCCCTGGCGATGGCGGGTGTCGTGCTGGCCTACCTCTTCTACATGGTTGCGCCGGCGATTCCTGCGGCCATCATGCGCACCTTCAAGCCCCTCCACACCCTGCTGGAGAACAAGTACTACTTCGACCGCTTCAACGAGCTGGTTTTTGCAGGCGGCGCCCGCTTGCTGGGTCGTGGCCTGTGGAAGTTCGGTGATCAGGCGCTGATCGACGGCATGGTGGTGAACGGCTCTGCCAAGTTCGTCGGTTTTATTGCCCAGCTCTCCAAGCTGTTCCAGAGCGGGCATATCTACCAGTATGCGTTTTCGATGATCATCGGCGTCTTCATCCTGCTGACCTTCTGGTTCAACCGCGGATAAGCCCGACCCATCGATCAGGGGTTATAGAGATTTAGGACTTGAGCGCCGCTCGCGGTGCATAGAACGGAAAGTAGAGATGACGGGTATTCCATTCCTCAGCCTTGCGATTTGGGTTCCGATCGTTGGTGGTCTGCTGGCACTTGCCACGGGCTCGGACCGCAATGCGTCGGCCGCCAGATTCGTGGCGCTGTTTTTCGCGCTCGCGGGTCTTGTTGTCAGCATTCCGCTCTACACCGGCTTCGACGTCACCACGAGCGCGATGCAGTTCGTCGAGTCTTACGCGTGGATTCCGCGCTTCAACATCTACTACGCCCTCGGGGTGGATGGCATCTCGGTGCTGTTCGTCCTTCTCAACAGCTTCATCACGCTGATCGTGGTGATTGCCGGGTGGGAGGTCATCCAGGTCAAGGTGGCGCAGTACATGGCCGGCTTCCTGATCATGTCCGGGCTGATCAACGGGATCTTCTCGGCACTCGACGGCGTGCTGTTCTACGTGTTCTTCGAGGCCTCGCTGATCCCGCTGTTCATCATCATCGGCGTCTGGGGCGGTCCGAACCGGGTTTATGCTGCGATCAAGTTCTTCCTCTACACCCTGGCCGGCTCCCTGCTGATGCTGATTGCGCTGCTCTACCTGTTCATGGAGTCGGGCGGCAGCTTCAATATCCTGGACTGGCATCAGCTGAAGCTGGGCATGGATGCGCAGACCCTGATCTTCTGGGCCTTCCTCGCATCCTTCGCGGTCAAGATCCCGATGTTCCCGGTACATACCTGGTTGCCTGACGCTCACGTGGAGGCGCCGACCGGCGGCTCCATCGTGCTGGCGGCCATCGGCCTGAAGCTTGGTGCCTACGGGTTCCTGCGGTTCTCGCTGCCGATCGCGCCGGACGCCAGCCAGGCGTTCGCACCGCTGATCATCACGCTGTCGCTCATCGCAGTCAT
Source organism: Zoogloea sp. (assembly GCA_009026175.1). Taxonomy (GTDB): domain Bacteria; phylum Pseudomonadota; class Gammaproteobacteria; order Burkholderiales; family Rhodocyclaceae; genus Zoogloea. The sequence goes on from WBTZ01000028.1 coordinate 19,390, forward strand.
CTACATCGGTTTTGTCGCGCTGGTGCAGACCGACATGAAGAAGCTGGTCGCCTACTCGTCGATCTCGCACATGGGCTTTGTCACCCTGGGCTTCTTCATCTTCAACCCGCTGGGTATGGAAGGCGCCCTGGTGCAGATGATTTCCCACGGCTTCGTGTCGGGGGCCATGTTTGCGTGTATCGGTGTCCTGTATGACCGCATGCACTCGCGTCAGATCGCTGACTACGGCGGTGTGGTCAATGTGATGCCCAAGTTCGCGGCGCTCTTCATGCTGTTCAGCATGGCCAACTCCGGTCTGCCTGCGACCTCCGGCTTTGTCGGCGAGTTCATGGTTGCCCTGGGTGCCGTCCAGTTCAACTTCTGGGTGGGTTTCGCTGCCGCAACCACGCTGATCGTTGGCGCCGCCTACACCCTCTGGATGTACAAGCGTGTCGTCTTCGGTGCGATCACGAATCACCATGTTTCCGAGCTGACAGACATCAATAACCGGGAGTTTGTGTTCCTCGCGATCCTTGCCGTCTGCGTCCTGGTGATGGGTATCTACCCCTTCCCGGTCACGGAAGTCATGCACGCGTCTGTCAATGACCTGCTCAAGCATGTTGCTGCGAGCAAGCTCTGACACCGAGTCAATGAGAAAAACCCTTCGGATTGTGGGCTGAAGATGAACTTTGTTATCCCTGATTTCTATCCAGCGGCGGCTGAACTATTCGTCGTCGCAATGTCCTTCGCGATTCTCCTGATCGGTACCTTCGTCAGGGACTCCCGGAACATCGTCTATTTCCTGACCCAGTTCACGCTGGTGGGGGCTGCCGCCGTCACCATCATGACCATGGACGGACAGGTCAATTTCACGTTCAGCAACATGTACGTTGATGACCTGATGGGCGACTTCCTGAAGCTGATGCTGTATTTCTCGGTCGCCATCGTGCTGGTCTATTCACGAGGCTACATGCAGGACCGGAAGATCGAGTCCACCGAGTACTACATGCTCGCCATCTACGCCACGCTGGGCATGATGGTGATGATCTCCGCGAACCACTTCCTGACCATCTATCTGGGCCTTGAGCTGCTGTCCCTGGCGCTGTACGCGATGGTGGCGCTGCAGCGCGACAGCGCGCGGGCTACCGAGGCGGCGATGAAGTATTTCGTCCTGGGTGCGCTGGCCTCCGGCTTGCTCCTCTACGGGATCTCCATGATCTACGGTGCCACGGGTACCCTCGAGATCTCCGGCGTCGCACAGGCGATCTATCACCAGGCCGCCAATCGCACCATCCTGATGTTCGGTCTTGTGTTCGTTGTCGCCGGTCTGGCCTTCAAGCTGGGTGTCGTTCCCTTCCACATGTGGATTCCTGACGTCTATCACGGCGCCCCGGCGGCGATCACCCTGTTCATCGCATCGGCTCCGAAGCTTGCAGCCTTTGCAATGGCCATGCGCCTGCTGGTCAATGGGCTGTTCGAGCTGGCCGATCAGTGGCAGTCGATGCTGATGTTCCTGGCCGTGCTGTCCATCGTCCTGGGTAACCTCGCGGCCATCGCCCAGAGCAACATCAAGCGCATGCTGGGTTACTCGGGTATCTCGCACATGGGTTTCATGCTGCTCGGCCTGATGTCGGGCGTGGTGGGAGGGGATCGTCACTTTGCCCTCAACGCTTACAGCTCCTCGATGTTCTACGTCGTGTCCTACGTGCTGATGAGCATGGCGTCCTTCGGTGTGGTCCTGCTGCTGTCCCGCGCCGGTTTCGAAGCCGAGACCCTGGACGATTTCAAGGGCCTCAACAAGCGTAGCTCCTGGTTTGCCGGGGTGATGGCGATGGTGATGTTCTCGATGGCGGGCATTCCGTTCTTCATCGGATTCTTCGCCAAGTTCTCCGTGCTGCAGGCAGTGGTCGCTGCCGGCTACATCTGGATTGCCATCCTGGCGGTGGTGATGTCCCTGATCGGTGCCTTCTACTACCTTCGCGTCGTCAAGGTGATGTTCTTTGACGAGCCGGTTGATTCCACGCCGCTGACTGCCTCCGCAGACATGCGCGTCCTGCTCTCGATGAACGGTGTGGCCATCGCCGCGCTCGGCTTGATGCCGCAGACGCTGATGTCCCTGTGTGCGTATTCGCTGCTCGGATCGCTGTAAGACTGGACCGGGAGATACGATGATGGCCGGAACCCTGGGAGTGATTGCGCTTCTGTGCGTTCTGGCCAATCTTCCGTTTTTTACTGAACGGCGTTTCCTGGGGCTTATCCCCTGGAGAAACGGGAAGGCCGGGGGGCTTGTTGTCCTTGAGGTCCTGATCCTTTTCGTTGCGGCCTTGCTGGTTTTTCGGGGGCTCGAGATGGGGGCCTACGGTGCCGCCTACGGACAGGGCTGGGAGTTTTACGTGGTCGCGGCGTGTCTTTTTGCCGTAGCCGGCTTTCCGGGCTTTGTCAGGCGCTACCTCTGGAAGGAGTCGGTTGTCGTTTGATGTTCGGATGATGTGGGCTTCATTGGGGCCCGGGGTCGGGTCGGCTTGAGTCGGATGTTGCCTTTTGTCGTAGTGATTAATCTTGTTGATTTGGCATGATTCCTAAGGTCGATAACTTCGTGATTGTGGGTCGCACCAGTGACGGACGGACGTTTCGTCCGAGTGACTGGGCTGATCGTCTGTGCGGGATCATGTCGGCGTTTGGTGCGGACCACCGCATGACCTACTCTCCCTATGTCCGTCCGGCCTGTAATCTGCGCGGGGACAAGACGGTTCTCGTCGATGCACGCATCCATGACATTGAGCCTCTTGCGTATAATTTCTTGAAGAATTTCGCCAAGGACAACGATCTTCAGGTGGAAGTCCTGCCGGACGATTGTTTCCTTTGACCCTCAGGCCGGCGCTAGAGCCTGCCGACTGAGGGTGGCATGAATGAAGAACGGCCCGGCTTCGTGAAGAAGCCGGGCCGTTTTGATTGGTGCCTTGGTTCTCAGACCAGTACTTCGACCAGATCCGGGTGGCTCAGGAAGCCCCTGGGGCTGGCGCTGGCACCGTAAGCACCGGACTGGTACACCACCACGAGATCACCGGGCTGCGCGTGGGGAAGGCTCATGCGGTCGGCCAGGATGTCCAGGGGAGTGCATAGCGGCCCGACAACGGAGACGGTATCGCTGGCGGGCTGGTCCATACGGTTCCCGATGCAGACCGGGTAGTTCTTGCGGATGACCTGGCCGAAGTTGCCGGAGGCGGAGAGGTGATGGTGCAGCCCACCATCCGTGACCAGATAGGTGTGTCCCCGGGAGACCTTGCGGTCGACCACGCGGCATACGTAGATTCCGGCTTCTCCGACCAGATAGCGACCGAGCTCGATGACGATCTCGGCGCCGGGCATCTTCTCCGCGGCTTCCCGCTGGATCGTCGCGAGGTTGTCTGCGATGGCAGTCAGATCGAGACGCTGCTCGCCCGGAAAATAGGGAATGCCGAAGCCTCCGCCGAGATTGAGGAAGCGGACAGGGGAGGGGGCATGTTCCGCGAGCCGCAAGGCCAGCTCGAAGCTCTTGCGCTGGGCCTCCACGATGGCTTCGGGGCGGAGGTTCTGGGAGCCGGCGAAGAGGTGAAAGCCCTCGAAGGCCAGCTCATGCTGCGCGATGGCTGCAAGGAGCTCGGGGACCTGTTCTGAATCTACGCCGAACTGCTTGGGGCCTCCGCCCATCTTCATGCCCGAACTCTTCAGCTCAAAATCGGGATTGACGCGGACTGCGACGCGCACGGGCCACCCCGTGGCCTGGCGAATGGCGCCCAGCTCGGACACTTCGCGGAAGGACTCGATGTTGATCAGGATGCCGGCCGCCACGGCCTGGCGCAGCTCCTCGTGGCGCTTGCCAGGGCCTGCAAAGCTGACCTCCCGAGGGTCGGCGCCACTGTCCAGGGCGACCTGCAATTCCCTGGCGGAGGCGACGTCGATGCCGTCCACCAGGCGTGCCATGTGCCCCACCACGGCCGGCATGGGGTTGGCCTTCATGGCGTAGTGAATCTTGATGCCCTGTGGAAGGGCGGCGCGGAGCGCTTCGGCGCGCCGGGTCAGCAGCCCGCGGTCGTAGGCGTAGAAGGGGGTCTGGCCAACCCGGGCAAGCAGGCGCCCCAGGGGAATCCCCCCCACCAGCAACTCGCCGGCCTGGCTTGTGAATTGGTCCATAGGGGCATGGACGGGCTTTTCCCGGCTGGTTTCACTCATGCTTGTACCTTGCTGCGATTTTCGAATTCGGTGGAAAGTGCCTTGCGGTCGATCTTGCCATTGGGATTGCGGGGCAGGGGACCGTCCCTGGCCTCGATGACTGATGGAACCATGTAGGCGGGCATCCGCTGCTTGCACTCGGCGAGCAGGGTCCGGGTGTCCAGGGGCGCACCGTCCCGACCACTGGCAATCACACAGATGGCTTGCCCGAGTGTCGGATGGGGTATGCCGAAGGCCGCGCATTCTCCCACCAGCTGGGTGCCGTAGAGGATCTCTTCGACCTCGGTGGGGCTGACCCGGTACCCCGAGGTTTTCATCATTTCGTCCCGGCGTCCGATGAAGTACAGGTAGCCTTCCTCGTCACGACGAACCGTGTCTCCGGAGAAGACTGCTATTTCCGGTAGCACCAGGCCGCTGTGGCGTGCCGGCGCGCCCGCGGGCAAAGGCTTGAAGCGTTCCTCGGTCTTGAGCGGATCGTTCCAGTAGCCCATCGCGACATGGGCACCCCGTTGCACGAGTTCGCCCGGCTCGTTGGGGCTGCATTCGCTGCCGTCTTCCCGCAGCACCAGCACCTCGGCGTTGGGGATGGCCTTGCCGATGGAGTCCGGGCGCCTGTCGACCTCCCCGGGAGGCAGATAGGTGGCGCGGAAGGCTTCCGTCAGGCCGTACATCAGGAAAGGCTGAGTCTCGGGCAGGTGGGCGCGCAGTGTCGTGAGGGTCTCCAGGGGCATGCGGCCGCCTGTGTTGGCAAAGTAGCGCAGGTGGGACGTCACCGTCTCGGGCCATTTGAGCTGGGCCAACTGGATGTACAGGGGCGGCACTGCGGTCAGACCCGTCACCCGCTCGCGGACGATGGCCTTCAGGACATCCTGGGGAAACAGGTAGTTCAGGAGTATCACCCGGGCGCCGCTATGGAACGCGGTGGTCAGTTGAGAGAAGCCGGCGTCAAAGGACAGGGGCAGGGCGGCGAGCAGGGTGTCGTCGGGATTGTTGCCAAGGTAGCTGGCGACACTTTTGGCACCAGCTACCATGTTGCGGTGCGACAGGACCACGCCCTTCGGCCGTCCGGTACTGCCGGATGTATAGAGAATGGCCAGCATGTCCGCCTCGGTAACGCGGTGGACTTGTCGTGGCGCGGCGGACAGGAGGTCGTCCCAGCGGTGTACGCCGACGCCATCGAGCAGGGGCAGCTCTGCGGGGCTTCCGGTCAGCACCACGTGCCGCAGGTCCGGGCAATGGGCCAGCGCCTCGGTCATCTGGGGCAGGCGCTCGGGTGAGGTGACCAGTACGCGGACGTTGCAGTCCTGCAGGATGTAGCCGACCTGGTGGGCCTTGAGGATCGGGTTGATCGGCACGAAGGCTGCGCCGGCGGCGGCACTCCCGAATGACCCGATCACGGTTTCGAAGCGCTTGTCGAGATAGATCCCGATACGATCACCGCGATCTACGCCCAGCGCCAGCAAGCCGTAGGCAAAGGCCTGACAGCGCTCGGCAAGCGCGGCGTAGCCGAGTTCGGCCTTACCGTCGCCAAGCGCGATAGCGTCTGGCTGTCTTTCGGCTGAATGGATGATGAGGTGATGGAGAGCGTAGCTGTTTTCCATTGCGCTGTTCGACGAAGCTGATCGTTGGATGGGACGGAGGCGCCCGCGAAACCGGGACAGGGTCAGGAGCCGGACCTACTGTCCTTGCTGGCACGGGCGGGAGCCGAAATTGTAGTCAAGTTTGCCGTCTGGGTATGTGTCATTGTTGGGGGCGAGATGCCGTGTGTGTTGCTGTCCGGCCCTGAATCGAATGCAAACAAAGGTTGCCGATCGAGTGGGGCGGGGAAAGTTATTGCCGGAGATTGGGAAAGGACGGTAATTTGTCGCCCAGCCGGTTCCTCAATGTCGCATATAATGGTCGAAGCCTCTTTCTTCTGAAGTGGCACGGTCGGTGACCGACCTCTGATCTAGTTATGCTGGAGTGTACTTTTGGATACGAAGAAGGAAGTGCTGTCGCTTCTCGATGAGGTTCTGAGCCTGGGGGGCGCGGCTGCCCGGTTTGATCTGGATACCCCTTTGCTGGGAGCTCTGCCAGATCTGGACTCGATGGCGGTGGTGGGTCTGATCAACATGCTCGAAGAGCATTTCGGTTTCATCGTCGGGGACGACGAGATCGACGGATCGACGTTTGCTTCCGTACGTTCGCTGGTGGAGTTCGTCAACGCCAAGCTGGCGTGATCTGATCGGGCTGGCTCAGGTCGCCCGTCATCCTTGAGTTCCCGTCCCGGATCGGGCTGCAGCGCGCCTTTGAGGCCCGCAGAGTTGCTCCCTTCGCCGGGTCTCTTCCGCTCATAGGTGGTGCATGCGCGCATCCGGACGCCACAGGGTTGTCCGGATCTTGGCGCGCGTGCGTCGTCTGCATGCACCTTGGGGTCCCGCCGCGGCCGGGCAGGCCCATGCGCAGCGGGGCTCAGCCCGCGCATTGCTCCAGGCCGAGCCCTTTTCGCCCCCGGGTATCCGCCGAGCTGCCGGATACCCGCACAGGCCTGTCAGTGCTTGTTTGACTGGGCCAGCCGTTTCAACTCCGGCACGCAGGAGCCACAGTTGGTCCCGCAGCGGGTGCGTGCCTGCAGCGCTTCCAGCGTTTCCCCGCCCCGGAAGGCCGCGGCGATATCCTCCTCCGCAACGTCGAAACAGTTGCAGATGACCTTGCCTCGCGCAGATTGCCCGGCCGGCGGCTGGGTCAGGGGCGCGAGCAGCCAAGGCCGCACTGCCGCAGCGGAATGCCCCTGCACCATCATGTCGGCCAACCAGTCGGCAGCCCGGGTTTCCCCGGCCAGACGCACCGCGGCCAGTGAGTCGCCTTCAACCAATGCCCGTTTTGCCACGTCCTTGCGCGTGTCCTGGTAGGACAGCACCTTGCTTGGATCGTCCAGTGCCAGATCCCGGTCCAGGGCTTCCATCAGTCTGGGGGCGAGCTCCTCGCCCTGGGCCTTGAGCACCACCACGGGGGTGTTGCGGCCGGCCAGGGTCAGGCTGGCATAGGGGAAATGCGGCAGCCAGCGGCGCAGGCGGTCCATCACCTCCAGCGGGTTGGGGTGCAGCTCGCCGTTGGCGTCCGGCTCGGAGCGGCGCATCGCCACCAGGGCCTTGCCGGCCTTGTATTTCTCCACCTGGACGGCGGCATGCTTGAGTTCGGGCTGCTTGGAGTAGGGATCAAAGGCTGAGGGGAGCAGCACATTGACGCCCTGGCCACCCATGGTATTGCCGCCCCAGTGCATCGGCACGAAGGTCTGGCCGGGCCGCAGGGTGGCGGACTCGAGCACTTTCAGGACTACGTCCCCACGCTTGCTCTTGACCTGCACGAGGTCGCCGCTGGCCAGGCCGCGGCGTTCCATGTCGTCCTTGTGCATGTGCAGCATCGGTTCCGGTTCGTGGCTGTACAGGCGGGCTACCAGGCCGGTGCGGCTCATGCCGTGCCACTGGTCGCGCAGGCGTCCGGTATTGAGGTGTAGCGGGTAACGGGCGCTGGGCGATTCGGCGGTGATGCGGTGCTCGGTGACGACGAAGCGGGCTTTGCCGCAGGGCGTCGGGAACACGCCGTCCTCGTAGAGGCGCACCTTGCCCTGGCTGGCCCCTTCCGGGAAGGGCCATTGCTGCGGGCCGGCAGTTTCCAGCTGGCTGTAGCTCAGGCCGGTGATATCGAGGTCACGGCCGCGGGTGGATTCCCGGTGCTCGTTCCAGATGGACTCCGGCGTGGAGTAGGGGAACATCCGCGCGGCAAGGTCTGCCTTGTCCATGCGGATGCCCAGACGCCGGGCGAAATCCACCACGATCGCCCAATCGTGGCGGGCTTCACCCGGCGCGGACACGGCGGCCCGGACGCGGCTGATGGCGCGTTCCGAGTTGGTGACGGTGCCTTCCTTCTCGCCCCAGGTGGTGGCGGGCAGGAGGAGGTCGGCGTAGGCGCAGGTTTCGGTATGACCGAAGGCTTCCTGCACGATGACGAATTCGGCCTTGGCCAGGGCCGCGTGGATCAGTGCCTGGTCGGGCATGGACTGGGCCGGGTTGGTACAGGCGATCCAGACCGCCTTGATCTCCCCGCTGCGCAAGCCGTCGAACATCTCCACCGCGCTCCTGCCAGGTTGCGCGGGGACGTCGTCCACCCCCCAAAGGGCGGCGACCTCGGCCCGGTGCGCAGGGTTGGCCATGTCCCGGTGGGCGGACAGCAGATTGGCCAGGCCACCGACCTCGCGGCCACCCATCGCGTTGGGCTGGCCGGTCAGGGAGAAGGGGCCGGCGCCAGGGCGGCCGATCTGCCCGGTGGCCAGGTGCAGGTTGATCAGGGCCGAGTTGTTGTGGGTGCCGAACGAATACTGGTTGAGTCCCTGGCAATACATGGACATCGTGGCCGGTGCGGTGGCGAAGATCTCCGCCGCCTGTTCGATGGCCTTCTTGTCCAGCCCGCAGAGGGTGGCTGCCATGGCCGGGGTGTATTCCCGCACGGCCTTCTTGACGGCGTCGAAGCCTTCCGTGTGGGCCTCGATGTAGTCCCGGTTAACCCAGCCCTCCCACAGCATCACGTGCAGCATCGCGTTGTACAGGGCGATGTCGGTGCCGGGCAGCAGGGCGAGGTGCAGGTCGGCCGCCTCGGCGGTGTCGGTCCGGCGCGGGTCGATCACCACCAGCTTCATGTCGGGCCTGGCCTTGCGCGCATCCTCGATGCGCCGGAAGGCGATCGGGTGGGCGAAGGCGGTGTTGCTGCCGGTGATGAACAGGGCGTGGCTGTGGGCGATGTCTTCGTAGCTGCACGGCGGGGCGTCGGCGCCGAGGCTGAGCTTGTAGCCGGCTACCGCGCTCGACATGCACAGGCGTGAGTTGGTGTCCAGGTTGTTGGTACCGATCAGGCCCTTCACCAGCTTGTTGAAGACATAGTAGTCCTCGGTCAGGAGCTGGCCGGCCCCATACACCGCCACGGCATCCGGGCCGTGCTCGGCGATGATCGCGGCGAAGCGCTCTGCTGCGGTGTCGAGCGCGGTGTCCCAGCTGACCCGTTCGCGGCTGGCACCGCGGTCGGCACGCAGCTCCGGGTAAAGGGCCCGGGCAATCAGGGTGTCGGGTGCGGCCGACAGGTGAAGGGTGGAGCCCTTGGTGCACAAGCGGCCGAAGTTGGCCGGATGGTCCGGGTCTCCACGCACGCCGGTGATACGACCGGCCTCGTGTTCGATTACGACACCGCAGCCTACGCCGCAGTAACAACAGGTGGATTTGGTTTCTGCCATCACGACTCCTCTTGGAGACTGATAAGCAGGGTTTGTGCCAATTTCCGAAAGCCGCTTCGGCCGCACTTTCCGCCCGCATCGGGCAGGCCTGCGGCCGATTGATGCACCAGTTCGGGGCTGTCAGGCTGCCTGGTGGTGCGCGATCTGGATTGTCGCACCACGATTGGGCGTGGCGCGGTCGGGCAGCAGCGGGCTCAGGCGCGTGGGACGAGGCTCAGTTCGCGCAGTGCGGCGACCTGGTCGAGGATGGGTTGGGGAACGGGCCTCTCGCCGGCCAGCATGGCGCGGATCAGCGCCGCATTGGCCGGGACGGCGGGATCGTCAGGCAGGCCTTCGATGGGGGGCGCGCCGCCTTCCTCGGCAGGAAAGGCAATACGGGCCTCGCCATTGGCAAAGGCCTCCAGCAGCGGACGCCGGCGGGGGTTGGCAAAAGCCTCGCCTTCCGTGCCGCGCAGCAGCATGGCGACAGCCCCCAGGGCGACCAGGTGGGCGTGAATGCGTTCGAGGTACTCAGGATGGGTCATCGAGGCCACCCGCACGCTGTGGCCGGGCGCCGGGTCGAGCAGCTTGGCCAGGGTGTGGGCGCTGTTGCGCACGCCCAGGCGCGGGCGCAGGGCCAGCAGGCGGACCAAGCCCGGAGCGAGGCTGTCGAGATTGAGGCAGGCGAGGCGGCTTTCAGCCAGGGCGGCCTCGGCCGCCGCAATGTCGGCCGCCGGCTGGATATCCAGGGCGGCCAGCAATTCGAAGGGGCTGACCCGGCTGTCGAAGTCGTGGCGCCCCTGGATCAGCACGGGAACCCCCTCGCGGGCCAGCAGCAGCGCCAGCAGCGGCATCAGGTTGGCCTGGCGGCGGGCGCCATTGTAGGTGGGCAGCACCACGAGGCGCGGGCCGGGTGGCACGCTCACATGCGCAGTGCGGGCGTCGAGGGCGTGCTGGAAGCCGATCAGTTCGTCGAGGGATTCTGCCTTGATGCGCATGGACAAGATGATCGCGCCCAGCTCCAGGTCCGGCACGGCGCCGTCCATCATGTCGGCAAACAGGGATTCTGCCTGGTCGGTGGTCAGCGGGCGGGAGCCTTTCGGCCCGCGTCCGATCTCCTTGATGAGGGGAGCGTAGGAGAGGGAGGCGTTGGACATGGTTGACGGCTATGGCAGGTAATCGGACGCTCGAGTGTAGCGGATGCGGCACTGCGTCAGGCAAATTGCCGGGGGGACGAACGGCCTGCGGGTATCGGTGTCCATTCCTCAGGTCGATGATGCGTGGAGATTCCAATGGCAGGGTGGCGCGGCGCGGCAGGACAGGTACGCTGGTGGGCAGGACTGTGCCTGATGGTGGCGGTGTGGACGGCGAGCGCCGGGGCACCACCGGCAGAACGCCTTAAGCTGCCGCCGGGCTTTCGCATCGAGGTCCTGACCGACCAGGTGCCCGGTGCCCGTGGGCTGGCTCTCGGCGACTTTGCCGATGGCAAGGGCGTGGTGTACGTGGGCAGCCGCAGCGAAGGCAAGGTGTATGGGGTCGAGGTGGACGGGGCCCGGGTTTCGCGGGTGCATGTGCTAGCGAGCGGCCTCGAGCAGCCCGTCGGGGTGGCCTACCGGGGCGGTGCCCTGTTCGTGTCGGCGGTGTCGCGGATCCTGGCGCTGGACGACGTCGCCCGCCGCCTCGCCGATCCGCCGGCGCCCCGGGTGGTGACCGGGCGCTTCCCCACCGAGCGCCACCATGGCTGGAAGTTCATCGCCTTCGGGCCGGATGGCTGGCTGTATGTCCCGGTGGGAGCACCCTGCAACATCTGCGAGCCGGACCCTGAGCGCTATGCCAACATCCAGCGCATGCGGCCGGACGGCTCGGGTGTCGAAGTGGTGGCGCGTGGTGTGCGCAATACGGTGGGCTTCGACTGGCATCCGGTGGATGGCCGACTGTGGTTCACCGACAACGGGCGCGACATGCTGGGGGACGATCTGCCCTCCGACGAGCTCAACCGCGTCGCCCGGCCGGGCGATCATTTCGGCTATCCCTATTGCCACCAGGGTGATCTGCCTGATCCCGACTTTGGACGCAGGCAGCGCTGCGAAGCCTTCGTGCCGCCGGTGGCGCGTCTGGGGGCCCATGTGGCGGCGCTGGGCATGCGCTTTTACACCGGCAGCATGTTCCCCGCGGCCTACCGCAACAATGTGTTCATTGCCGAGCATGGCTCCTGGAACCGCAGCCGCAAGTCCGGCTACCGGGTGATGCGCGTGGAGGTGGACGCCGCGGGCAGGCAGGCGCAGCAGACGGTCTTTGTGGACGGCTGGTTGCAGGTTGATGCACTGGGGCGTGAGCGGGTCCTCGGCCGGCCTGCCGATGTGCTGGTGATGCCCGATGGTGCGCTGCTGATCAGCGACGATCTGGCGGGAGTGATCTACCGGGTCAGCTATGGAGGCTGAGGGGCGAAGGGACCGGGGGTCTGCGCGGATTGCGCTGGCGTGCGGCGGGGGCTAGGCTCGGGGTTTTTCCCGGCAACAAGGACAGGACATGAAAGTCGGTTTCATCGGTCTCGGCATCATGGGGCGCCCCATGGCCCTCAATCTTCTCAAGGGTGGTTTCGATCTTACCGTCTGGGCGCGCCGCGCCGAATCCATGGCGCCGCTGCTCGAGGCGGGCGCCAAGGGTGCGGCGAGCGCTGCCGAGGTGGCTGCGGCCTGTGATGTGGTGTTCTCCATGGTGGCCGATGCGGCCGATGTGGAGCAGGTAGCCCTGGGCGCCGGCGGCGTGGCCGAGGGCGCGCGACCGGGCCTCATCCATGTGGACATGAGCACCATTGCACCTTCTGCAGCCCAGTCCATCGCGGCGCGCCTGGCGGAGCGGGGCGTGGTGATGCTCGATGCACCGGTATCCGGTGGCGAGGTGGGGGCGATCAACGGCGGCCTGACCATCATGGTCGGCGGTGACGGGGCGGCCTTCGAGACGGTACGTCCGCTGTTTGCCTGCATGGGCAAGGCTGCGACCCTGATCGGCGCCTCCGGGGCCGGCCAGGTGGCCAAGGCCTGCAACCAGATCCTCACCGGGGTGGGTGTGCTGGCGGTGGCGGAGGCCTTCAACTTTGCCCGCAAGAGCGGGGTGGACGCAGGCAAGGTGCGCGAGGCGCTGCTGGGCGGCTTTGCCTACAGCCGCATCCTCGAGAACCACGGCCAGCGCATGCTGGACCGCAATTTCAAACCCGGCTTCAAGGCCTGGATGCATCAGAAGGACATGAACATCGTCATGCAGGAGGCCCATCGCCTGGGGCTGATGCTGCCCAGCAGCGCCGCCACGGCCCAGCTGTTCAATGCCATGGTGGGCAGCGGGATGGGTGAGGACGACTCGGTGGCTGCGCTGAAGCTGCTGGAAAGCCTGTCGGGAGAATGAGGTGAAGGTCGGTTTCGTGGGGCTGGGCGTCATGGGACGCCCGATGGCGGGCCACCTGCTGGCGGCCGGCCACGAGCTGGCCGTCTGGGCGCGCCGTCCGGACAGCATGGTGCCACTGGTCGAGGCCGGGGCCCGGGCCTGTGCCACGCCGGCCGAGCTGGCGGCCTGTTGCGAGGTCGTCATCTCGGTGGTGACGGCCAGTGCCGATGTGGAGCAGCTGGCTCTCGCACCGGACGGTTTGCGGGCCGGCTTCGTGTCGGGCGCCATCCATGTGGACATGAGCACCATCGCCCCGGGCACCGCCCGCCGGGTGGCGGCCCGCTATGCCGAAAAGGGCATTGGCTGGCTGGACGCGCCGGTGTCCGGCGGCGAGATCGGCGCCCGTGACGCCACCCTGGCCATCATGGCCGGCGGGGCGCCCGAGGTGCTCGAGCGGGTGCGCCCGCTGCTGGCCTGCCTCGGCAAGACCATCGTGCACATCGGCCCGGCGGGTGCGGGGCAGGTGGCCAAGGCCTGCAACCAGATGATCATGGTCAACGCCATCCAGGCCTGCGCCGAGGCGATGCGTCTGGCCGGTGCCCACGGCGTTGACCTGCACAAGGTCCGGGAGGCCCTGATGGGCGGTTCTGCGGCGTCGCGGGTGCTCGACGTGATGGGAGGGCGCATGGCCCGGCGGGATTTCGTGGCGGGCATCCAGGCGCGTCTGCACCACAAGGACTTTGCCATCCTGATGGAAGAGGCGCGCCAGCTTGGCGCGCCCCTGCCGGTGGCGGCCCAGACCTGGCAGCAACTCAATGCCCTGATGGCCCTGGGGGGCGGCCGTGACGATACGGCCAGCCTGCTCCGGGTGCTTGAGCCCGTTTCAACGTCCAGGTGATGACATGACGCTGCCTTTCCGCCGTTCCTTCATCCGCCGCCTTGCCGTCACTGGCGGGGGGCTCCTGCTGGCTGGCTGCGCCGGCCTGCCCTTCGGGCTCGAGAAGCCGGATGTCTCGATTGCCGGCATCCGCCTGCTGGATGGCAACCTGATCGAGCAGCGCTTCGTGCTGACCCTGCGCATCACGAATCCCAACAGGGTGGAGATTCCCATCGAAGGGCTCAATTTCGATCTGGACCTCAATGAGCAGCCCTTTGCCAGGGGCGTCAGCAACCGGGCCCTGGTGGTCCCGCGCCTGGGCGAGGCCACCATGGATGTGACGGTCTCCACCGGTCTGAATGGCTGGCTGCGCCAGCTGGGCGAGCTCGGCAAGGGGCGCGACAAGGCCGATTACCGCATCCGCGGCCGCCTGGTGACGGGCAGCCTCGGTGGTTTTGATTTTGACCGCCGGGGCCAGGTGGACCTGGCCCGCCTGCTCGGCCGTTTCGGCGAGCGCCTGGACAAGGGCTTCGGCAAAGGTCCGGGCAAGGGCGGCGAGGCGGCGCCACCGCCATCCGAGCGCTTCTAGCCTAGATCGGCGCCAGCGACACCATGCGCGAGGCGCGCAGGGAGCGCAGCATCTGGGTCATGTCGGCGGCGCAGAGGGGGCGGCTGCACAGGTAGCCCTGGTAGGCATCGCAGCGCCAGCGGCGCAGCAGGGCCAGCTGGGCTTCGGTCTCGACCCCTTCGGCGATCACTTCCAGGCGCAGGGTGTGGGCCATCGCCACGATGGTCTGGGCGATGGCCGCATCGTCGGCCTCGGTGACGATGTCCTTGATGAAGGAGCGGTCGATCTTGAGCCGGTCGATCGGGAAGCGCTTGAGGTTGGCGAGGCTGGAGTAGCCGGTGCCGAAGTCATCCACCGACAGCTGCAGGCCGATCTTCTTGCATTCGGCGAGGATGCTGCGGGTGTGCTCGGGGTTGCGCATCACCAGGCTCTCGGTGAGCTCCAGGTCCAGGTAGGCGGGCGGCAGATTGACGCTGCTGAGGGCCGACTTGATGGTCTCCAGCAGGCCGGTGTCGTCGAACTGGCGGGCCGACAGGTTGACGCCCACCGGGACGCGGCAGATGCCCTCGCGCAGCCAGGACTGGACCTGCCGGCAGGCTTCCTGCAGGACCCACGCGCCGATGGGCACGATCAGGCCGCTCTCCTCGGCGATCGGGATGAATTTGTCGGGCGGCACCATGCTGCCGTCCGGCTGTCTCCAGCGGATCAGGGCCTCCATGCCGATCAGCTCGCCCGACAGGGTGTCGACCTGGGGCTGGTAGAACAGCTCCAGCTGCTTCTCGTCGAGGGCGTGGCGCAGGCGGTTCTCGAGCTCCAGGCGTTCCGAGTAGCGGGCCGACAGGCCATGGTCGAAGAACTGGAAGTTGTTGCGCCCGCGTTCCTTGGCCAGGTACATGGCCGCGTCGGCGTTCTTGATCAGGGCCTCGCCATCGTTGCCGTCGGTCGGGTAGAGGGCGATGCCGATGCTGGGGGTCACGGTGATCTGCTGGCTGCACAGCTCGAAGGGGCGGGCCAGGCTGCCGAGGATGCGCTCCGCCACGTCCTCGGGCATGTAGCCTTCCTCCAGGCTGCCCAGCACCACCACGAACTCGTCGCCGCCAGTGCGCGCCACCATGTCGCCGTCCCGCACGCAGCCGCGCAGGCGCTGGGCGACCGATAGCAGCAACTGGTCGCCGGCCTGGTGGCCGAGGGTGTCATTGACGAATTTGAAGCGGTCGAGGTCGGTGAACAGCACGGCCACGCCTCGGTGGCGGCTGCGGGCTTCGGCGATGCTCTCGGTGAGGTGCTTGTTGAGCAGCGTGCGGTTGGGCAGGGACGTCAGGTTGTCGTAATGGGCCAGGTGGCGGATCTGGCTCTCCGCGGCGTGGCGCTGGGTGACGTCGGCGATGATGCCCAGGTAACCGCGGATCTGACGCTGGCCGTCGCGCACCACGGAGATGGCGATGTTGGCCGGGAAGGTGCTGCCGTCCTGGCGGCGCAGGGTGATCTCGCGGGGCTCCAGGTGGTGACCGGCGCTTTCTTCGGCCAGCGCGGCGAAGCCGTTCGACTTGTGGGCCAGGGTCCACCGGGCAATGTCTTCGGCGGTGTGGAAGACCAGGGGGGTCTCGATCCCGATCAGGTCGCCGGCGCGGTGGCCGAAGAGGCGCTCGGCGGCCGGGTTGAGGACGCGGATGATGCCTGCCGCGTCGGTATACACGATGGCGTATTCGGCGCAGTCGAGGATGGCCCGTTGCAGCGAGGTGGTTTCGCGCAGCAGGGCCTCGGCGCGGGCGTGCTTCTCGACTTCGGTCTCGAGCAGGCGGTTGGTTTCCCCGAGGGCCTTGACGTACTGGCCGAGGGCTTCGTTGGCATCGGCCAGGGCCAGGGTCTTCTCCTTCACCTGGCGGCGGATCGAGTCGGCCCGGGTCTGCAGCACGTACAGTACGAAGGCCGCCAGGATGCCCATCGACAGGCCGGAGAACAGGCGGGCACCGGCATCCTGGCTGGGCATCAGGGAGAAGCGGAAGGCCTCTGGCGTCGCAATGATCAGCCAGCGCCGGTCGGCCACATCGAGGGAGTCGGCGTAGGACACCTCACCGAGGCGGAAGTCGGCACCCAGGTACAGGACCTGGGGTTCGTCGCTGGCATCCAGCAGCTCGAGTTCCAGGCGCTGCCCGGCGGCGTCGCCTTCCTCCACGGGCTGCAGGGCTTCCCGCAGCATGCGGTCAATGGAGATTTCCAGGAAGACGTACTCACGCGGCGCATCTCCCCGCTTGTCAGGTCGTCCGACCTGGCCGATCAGCAGCACGGCATTGCGCTTGGTGCCGGCCGGGGCATCGAGGGCATAGGGCGGGGTGGCCAGCAGATGGTCCGGCCCCGCCTGTGCGGCATGAGCCTGCAGACGGCTCAGCCAGCTGCCGTCGGAAGAGGCTTCCCCGCGTGCGGGAGGCTGCCCGGAAGGGAGTGCATTGGGGGGGCTGCGGGTCAGCACCACCGGCGTACCGCCCCCATCAAGGCGCACGACGCCCGCCTGCAGGATCTCCGGGTGGCGGGCGAGAAAGGGCGCCGTCACATGGGGGAAGGTGCTGTCCTGACCGGCGGGTGTGGCGGCGACATGGCGCTGCAGGGTCTCCGCATGGCTCAACAGGTTGCGGATCTGTTCGCGTACCTGGGCCACATGCAGGCGGGCCGCAGACTGGAAGCGGGCGTGGGTGAGCTCCCGTTCCTCTTCAACCGTGGAGTGGTAGTTGTCCAGCGTGAGCAGGCTGGCGAGCACGAACACCATCATCGCCAGCCCGAAGCGGCGGAACAAATCGATCACCTGGGACGGTGCCGGGCTGTGGGGCATCGTGTCTCCTGCGGGGGAAGGTCCGTCTTGGCGGACCTCGTTCGGCCGACCTTTAACGGTCGGGGGGCAGGATTCTTGAGCGGCGCCTTCCCGTACACGGCGGCGCTTCGCGCCGGCCGCTCAGGGGGGGGAGTGGGCCTGTCCCTCGCTGCTGTCGGCAAAGCGTTGCGCGATGCTGCGGAACTCGTCCTGCAGGGCCAGGAAGGCGTCGAGGATGTCGGGGTCGAAATGGCTGCCCCGGCCGGCGCTGAGTTCGCTGACGGCCTGTTCGTGGGAGAAGGCTGGTTTGTACACCCGCGGGCTGATCAGGGCGTCGTACACGTCGGCCACCGCCATCAGCCGTGCCGACAGGGGAATGCGGTCACCGGACAGGCCGAGGGGATAGCCTGAGCCATCCCACTTCTCCTGGTGGGAATAGGCGATCTCCTTGGCAAAGCGCAGGAAGCTGCCGCCGATGCCGAACAGGGATTCGGCCTTGCTGATGGCGTCCCGGCCGAGGGTGGTGTGCGTCTTCATGATCTCGAACTCCTCGGGGGTGAGGCGCCCGGGCTTGAGCAGGATGCGGTCGGGAATGCCGACCTTGCCGATGTCGTGGAGGGGGGCCGACTTGTAGATCAGTTCGATGTCGGCGTCACTCAGCTGGCCCTCGAAGCGTGGGTGCGATTGCAGGTGGCGGGCCAGGCTGCGGACGTACATCTGGGTCCGCCGGATGTGGTTGCCGGTCTCGTTGTCGCGGGTTTCGGCCAGCGAGGCCATGGCCACGATGGTGGCGTCCTGGATCAGGGCCAGTTCGCGCATGCGGCGCAGGACCTCCTGTTCCAGGTAGGTATTGCGGTCGCGCAGGAAGTCGCTGGCGGCCTTGAGGGTCAGGTGGTTGCGGATGCGGGTCAGTACGAGGGGCGGGCTGATGGGCTTGGTGATGTAATCCACCGCGCCGGCGTCGAAGCCCAGTTGCTCGTCCACCTCCTCGTTGCGGATGGTCAGGAAGATCACCGGGATATTGGCAGTGAGCGGGTCGTTCATCAGTTCCCGGCACACCTCGTAGCCATTGCGGTCCGGCATGGTGATGTCGAGCAGGATCAGGTCGGGCAGGGGCAGGCTGGCGGCGAGAGTCAGCGCCCGCTCTCCGTTGGTGGCGATGCGGGTGCGGAAGCCGGCGCGCTGGAGGCACTGCACGATCGGTTCGATGGAGTCCGGGGCATCGTCAACGACCAGGATCAGGGGGGGCTGCTGGGTGCCCGGCAGGTTCATGCGGAGTCCTCTGGACGGAGTGGGGGCGTGGCCCGGTGCGCGGCCCGCGACAGCTCAGGATGCCCGCAGGCAGGCCAGGGCACGGTCATAGTCGTAGTGCTGCAGGGCTTCGGCCATCTCGCTCGTCCGCTCGGCGCCGATGCGGCTGACAAGGGCCTGCCGGATTTGTCGGAAATGGCCGGGGGCGTTGCCGTCGGCGCTTTCGAGGAGGTGGACCAGGGCGGCGATGGAGGCATCCAGGGCGGCTTCGTCAACCTCGGCGCTGTCGCCCGACGGCGAGGCCTCTGCGGGGGCGGACTTGTCCAGCAGGGCGCGAAGGGCGGCCAGCTCGATGGCCAGGCTGCCACGCGCCCGGCCGGGGTCGGCACCGCGCCGCAGCGCGTCCTCCAGCTCTCCGGCGGCCTCCTGGATGGCGCTGGCTCCCAGGTTGGCGGCCGAGCCGCGCACGGTATGGGCGAACCGTTCTGCATCCTCGATGAAGCCATGCGCGAGGGCGACACCGATGCGCTCGGCGCAATCGCCCTGGGTGGCGATGAAGTGGCGGAGCATGCCCAGGTAGAGGGCCGGATCGTCGCCCACCCGGCGGAGCGCGGCGTCCACCTTCAGCCCGGGAAGCTCGGGCAGGCCGTGGCGGGCCGTCGATGGGGCTGCCTCGGGGAGCGGCGCGGCCGGCCGTGGCCTGGCGGGACGGACCTTCTTGAGGATGGCCTCCACCAGCCTTTCGATGACGATGGGCTTGGCCACGTGGTCGTCCATGCCGGCGTCGAGGCAGCGCTTGCGCTCCTCCGCCATGGCGTGGGCGGTCATGGCGATGATGGGGAGATGGGCCAGCCGCACGTCGGCACGGATCCGCTGGGTGGCCTCGAAGCCGTCCATCTCGGGCATCTGCAGGTCCATCAGGATGACGTCGAAGGTGTCGGCATCGGCGTCCCGCAGGGCTTCGAGGGCGAGGCGGCCGTTGCCGGCGACGCTGACCCGGGCGCCCAGGCGCTCCAGCAGGCCGCGGGCGATCTGCTGGTTGATGTCGTTGTCCTCGACCACCAGGATGTTGAGGCCGGCCAGGGCGTCGCCGGCCTGCAGCCTGTGGGGCTGCGGCGCAGCGTCCAGGCCGAAGGTGCCGATGATGGCATCCAGCAGGGTGGAGGCCGTCGCGGGCTTGTGCAGGAAGCCATCGGCCCCGGCGTCGGCGGCTTCGCCGGCGGTGCGTTCGTCGCCGTAGGCGGTCAGCAGGATCACCGAGGGCGGCGAGCTCAGGCTGCGGTCCTGCTTGATCCGGCGGGTGGCCTCGATGCCATCCTGCCCGGGCATCCGCAGGTCCATCAGCACCAGCCCGAAGCGGTCGCCGCTGTCGGCGCGGCGGACGGCGGCCAGGGCCTCGGCGGCCGAGCCCACGGTCTCGGAGCGGAAGGGGAAGTTGCGCAGCTGGCGCAGCAGGACCTCCCGCGCCACCGGGTGGTCGTCCACCACCAGCACCCGCAGCCCTTCGAGCAGGCCGGGCATGGCGCGGGGGGCGGCGTGCTGGGCCACCTCGAAGCCGGCCTCGAAGCTGAAGCAGCTTCCCTCGCCGGGAACGCTCCGGACCTCGAGCCGGCCACCCATCAGCTCCACCAGATGGCGGGAGATGGACAGGCCCAGGCCGGTGCCGCCGAAGCGGCGGGTCATCGAGCTGTCGGCCTGGGAGAAGGCTTCGAACAGGCGGCTGATCTGCTCCCCGTCGATGCCGATGCCGGTATCGATGACCTCGAAGCGGAGGTCGGCGTTGTGGGCATTGCCACGGACCAGGCGGACCTGCAGCTGGACCTCGCCCTTTTCGGTGAACTTGACCGCGTTGCCCAGCAGGTTGGTGAGCACCTGGCCGAGGCGCAGGGGGTCGCCCAGCAGGTCCTGGGGGACATCCGGGGCGACCTGCAGGATCAGCTCGAGGCCTTTTTCCTGGGCGCGCTGGGCGACGTAGGTGAGGACGTTGTCGAGGACTTGATCGAGGGTGAAGGCGGTGCGCTCCAGCCGCAGTTTGCCGGCCTCGATCTTGGAGAAGTCGAGTACATCGTTGATCACCCCGAGCAGGGAGGTCCCGGCACCGTGGATCTTGGTGAGGTAGTCCCGCTGCTGGGCCTGCAGGCTGGTGTCGAGGCACAGGCTGGCCAGGCCGATGATGGCATTCATCGGGGTGCGGATCTCGTGGCTCATGTTGGCCAGGAAGCGGGCCTTGGACTCGGCGGCCTCCTCGGCGAGGCGTTTGGCCTCCCGCAGGGTCTCTACCGCCTGGCGGTACAGGGCGAGGTCTTCGATGACCCAGATGCAGTGGGTGATCTCACCGTTGTCCTCGACCAGCCCGCTGACCGAGATGCCGACCCACAGGCGCTCTCCGCTGGCCTTGCGGAGCTGGCATTCGCGCCGCCACACGCCGTCATGGCGCAGGGCCTGCCACTGCTCGGCGAGGAATTCGAGGGGGCGGCCTTCCTGGTCCACCAATTCGGGCAGGAGGCCGTTGAGATCCCGGGCGCTGTAGCCCGACACCTGGCAGTAACGGGGGTTGGCGTACTGGATGGCGCCGCCGGGGGTGGTGATGACCAGCATCGAGGGGCTTTGCTCGACCGCCAGCGACAGCTTGCGCAGCTCCCGCTCGGCCAACTTGCGGGCGGTGATGTCATAGCTCCAGCTGATCAGGGCCGGCTGCCCGCCGACCTCGATCTGCTCCATCGTCATCAGGGTCCAGAAGGGTTGCCCCGCAGCGTTCTGGAACTCCACCTCCATGTCGCGTACCGGCTGCCCGCCCTTGAGTCGCG
Source organism: Zoogloea sp. (assembly GCA_009026175.1). Classification (GTDB taxonomy): domain Bacteria; phylum Pseudomonadota; class Gammaproteobacteria; order Burkholderiales; family Rhodocyclaceae; genus Zoogloea. The sequence continues at coordinate 40,513 of WBTZ01000028.1, forward strand.
CCAGGGCCTTCTCGCCGGCCGTGGGGTCGCGGAACCAGGCGGTCACCGGCCGCTTCATGAAGCCTTCCATGTCGATGCCGGCCAGGACCAGGGCCCGGGTGTTGGCGAAGAGGGGCGTGCCGTCGGCGCGGTTGATGACCACGGCGATGGGGCTGGATTCCAGCATCTGCCGGCTGCGTTCTTCGGCAGCCCGGGCGCTCCGCTCGGCGCGCTTCTGGTCCGAGATGTCCACGATGGCGCCCAGCAGGCCGCCAGGTGCGCCGTTGGCCAGCCGGAAACCGCGCACCCAGTAGAGGGTGTCGTGCACCTGGCCGTCGGCGTAGGGGAGGGGGATCTCCTTGTGGGAGATGCCGGCCTCGGCGATCAGGCGCCGGTCTTCGTCGTGGTAGGCGATCCGGTCGGCGGAGGGCAGGTAGGGCAGGTCGAGCACCGTCTTGCCGCGCAGGAAGCCGCGGGTGGTGCCGAAGGCCTGCTCGTAGGCGGTGTTGCAGCCGAGGAAGCGCGCCTCCGGGTCCTTGTAGAAGACCGGGTTTGGCAGGGCGTCGATCAGGACTTCGATGAACAGCAGCTGATCGGCGAGGGCCTGGCCTTTTTCGTCCAGCTGGCGGGTGCGTTCGGCGACCTTGTCTTCCAGCTCGGCCTTGCTGCGCAGGAGGGCGTCGCCGGCCTCCCGCAGGTGGTGGCGCATGTGCTCCTGGGTGTCCGCCAGTTCGGCAAACTCCTGCCAGGGCGGGGCGAAGGGTGGCGGCGGGCTGAGATCCAGGCGGCCGATCCGCTCGCTGCGTGTGACCAGGGTGGCCAGCGCTTCCTGGATGCGGCGGGCAATGCGGCGCGCCAGGATGGTGGCCACCGCGCCGCTGAGCAGGATCATCAAGGCCAGAACAGGGCCCACGTCGCGCAGGCGGGCGGGAATGAAGTCCGCTTCGCGGGCGAAGCCGGCCACCCACCAGCGTTCGTTGCCAACCTGGAGAGGGGTGAACTGGGCGAGCCAGGCCTCGCCCTCGTTGGTGTAGGAAAGGGGGGCGGAGTCCTTGCGCCCGGCGTCCATCCAGCGGGCGTAGCCGCGGTTCAGGAAGTCCACGTCGAGGGCGGCGACCGGCTGCAGCACGGCCTCCCGGAGTTCGTTGCGGTTGGCGAAGCGGGGGTAGCGTGGAACGCCGATGACGTCGCCGCCATCGGTCAGGATGGCGCTGCCGCCCCTTTCACCTACCGGTGTATCGACGGTGAGGCGGGACAGGTCGAAGAGCAGGATGTCGAAGGCCAGGATGCGTGTCCGGCCGTCCGGCAAGGTCCAGCGGGTGCTGACCGTGAGGGTGCCGTCGCCGCCGCCGGGGGCACGGTAGGGGGCAGCCCAGTTCAGGCCGTCCCAGGTCCCGGGCTTGCCGGATGGGGTGAACCAGGGCCGCAGGCGGAAGTCGTCCGCGTTGTCCAGGGGCTGTTCGTCGATCAGCGCCAGCCCGCCGTTCCAGCGCAGGCTCCGGCCGTTCCTGTCCCGCGGGAGTGAAGCGAACACCCGGTTGCGCCAGCCCTCGGGCGAGCGCTGGAGGGACAGCTCGCGCCCCTCTGGATCCATCAGGTGTACTGCCGCGATCTTGTCCTCGCCGGCCAGCAGTGGAACCATCAGCGCGTTGAAGCCGGCCGCATCCTCGAAGCGCAGGCGCCCGGATTCGCCCCATGCCCGGGCGGTCCGCAACTGGGTTTCGAGACGGCGCAGGTCCCGCTCGGCATCGGCGCGGACCTGCGCCGTGGCCAGATCGAGCTGGACCCGTGCCAGCGCCTGGGTGGCGGGGGCGACGATCAGGAAATGCACGGCGCTGCCGAAGGCCAGCAGGCAGACGATGAAGGTGGCTGACAGGCTGCGGAGGAGGCTGCGGGCCAGGGGGGGGCGGCGGGCAGCGGCCGGCGGTGTCATGG
>WBTZ01000229.1 GCA_009026175.1 Zoogloea sp.
CTTTGTTTTTCGAAGCATTCCAACGAAAAACAAAACCTTGAATCGCAGACCCCGGAAACCTTCTTCCAGAACCCCTCTCCACCACTCCAGCGCCACGTTTCCGTTTGCGCTGCAGCGAAGAGGTGCGAATTATAAAGAACAATCACACTGTGTCAACAAGATTAAGAAAATAAATCTTCCGCGTATCAACTCGCAAAGCACGGGGCAGGTTCACCCACACTCAACCCGCGACCTGATCTTCCCGGAGAGGCATCGCGAAGACGTAGCCAACACCACGGACCGCGCGGATCGGGCTCTTTTCCGGGCAGGCCTCGTCAAGCTTGTGGCGAAGCCGGCTCACGGCCGTATCCAGACGCCGCTGATCGAACAGCAGGTAATCATGGCCAAGGGCCTCGATCAACTGCCGGCGCGGCACCACATCCGTGCCCTGCGTCGCCATCTCGCGAAGCAGCGTCGCCTCCATGCCGGAGATGGAAACAACTTTTCCATCCGGGGAAACGATCTCCATCGAACGGGCACGGAGCAGCCACTCCTGACGGCCGGGGAGCGGCGCGGGCGTGACCAGCCGTCGGGCCACGGTCTGGATGACGGCGATCAGTTCGCGGATATCCACCGGCTTCACCATATAGGCATCGGCGCCGCACTCCAGTCCGCTCAGGCGGTCCTGCAGCCGCCCCCTGGCGGTCAACATCACGATGCCCAGCTCGGGGCGTGCGGCCCGGAGCCGGGAGGCGATCGACAGACCGTCCTCTCCGCAGAGGCCCAGGTCCAGCACCACCAGGGCACAGCCCTGCTCCCGCAGATGCCGGTCCAGGCTCACGCCATCCTCGCACCCGAAGACAGCAAAACCGGCCCTGTCGAGCTGGAAGCACATTTCGTCACGCAGATCCTCGTCATCTTCGACGAGGGCAATGGAGATACTCACGATACCTCCCCGGGGACGAGGGGAAGCCAGGCTTCCAGGCATGCGCCCGTCCTTGCAGGTCGCGGCACCACCCTCAGGCGCCCCCCATGCCGGGTGCAGATGAAACGCGCGAGAAAGAGGCCGATACCCAAGCCGGGCTGCCCCGCCACATCGGCACTCCGAAAATACTTCTGGAAAACCATTTCTTCCTGCCCTTCGGGAATCCCCGGCCCACAATCAATCACCAGGATGAACAGGCCTGGAACGCCCGCCTCCTCTCCCAGGGAGGTCTCTATATATACTTGTGCATCCCGCGGGCTGTACTTGAGTGCATTTTCCACCAGGTTGATCAGCATCACCCGGAGCATCCTGGGATCCCCCTTCAAGATGGGAATCTGGGGCGCAAACTCGAAACACAGCCGCCCTTCGTCTGCAGCCCCAAGCATCCGCGAGAGCTCGGCGATATGAGCGTGGATGTCGATATCGGCCAGCTCCATGCGCCAATCATCCACGTTGGTCCGGTCCTGCATCAGGGCGATCTCGAGCAGGGCGTTCAGTCGCTGAAGGGCGCGTTCGATCCGCTGGTAGCGCTTCTCTCGCTCAAGAGGCGGTGGAACGCTATCCATGTCCTGCAGAGACTGGACAGCCGCCTTGATGATGGCCAGAGGCGTGCGGATATCGTGGGCGATCATCGCGATGAAGTGGGACTGCTCCTCCCGCCCACGCCGCTCCAGCGCTTCGCTCCCCGCAAGTCGCTGATTGGCTTCCCGGAGCTCGCGGGTCTGACGCACGACCTCGCGCTCAAGGGCGCTCCCCCAATCCCTCAAGGTTTCCACTAGACGCCGCTCGGCCCCCACGGCCTCGGCATTGGCCAGATCCTTCTCCTGGCGCAGGCTGTTGATCCTGTCAGCCAGGGCGAGGGAGAGAAGCAGCATCTCAAGCCCCGACCCGATCTGCATGATGTTGCTGGTGAGCCCGTTGGTGGGCAGCCATCCGAAGTTCCGCAACGCGGTCACCCCCACACCCACCAGCAGGAACAGCCAGCCCGCCAGGAAGAGCCGGGCAGACCGCTGACCTTCCATCAGACTGCGTATGGCCAGCAACACCGCGATCACGGAAAAGCACAGACCCGTGGCACTGACCAGGCGCGCAAGGAGCGAGTAGGGCAGCCACGCACCCAGGACGGCCTCTAGCGCAAAAAGCAGCGTCAGCCCCTGCGCCACGCGATCAAGACGGGGGGCGCGATGACGGGATTCAAGAAAGCGCCGGGCAAACAAGGCACCCGCCAGCCCGCAGACCGCCAGGGAAACCGGAAAGGCCAGATTGTCCGGGGTGACGGCGTCCCCCCAGATCAGCAGGCTGCCAAAGCCCTTCATGCCGAGCAGACCGACCCCCATCCCGAGAACCATCAAGGAGTAAGTCAGATAAAGGGGATCCCTGATCGCGATGAAGAGCATCAGGTTGTAGGTCAGCAGGGCCAGCAGTGAGCCGAAGTAGAGGGCCTGCCAGGCGTAGCGGAGCTGATCGGCCTGCATGAGCGCCATCGGCTGCCAGAAGGTCAGGGGGATCGCCAGGTTCCCCTCAGACGCGATCCGCAGGAACAGCACCTCATCCTTACCGGGCTCAAGATCCACCGGAAAGACCAGATTCTGGTGAGGATACGGGCGTCCGGAGCGCGGGACATGATCACCGGACTGCGCCCCGTGCCAGCGCCCCGAAGCATCCTGACGATAGAGCGTGACGTGGTCCAGGGTTGGGCTACCCACCTCCAGCAGCCATGTTCGGGGTGCGTCCTCGGCAACGCGTACCGGCAGGCGGATCCATACGGTTGCCGAGTCATAGCCGAGGTTGACCGACTCCCTGCCAGACCCCTTCAGCGCCGCGAAGTGGCCGGAGCCGGCCACCACCGCATCAATATCCATACTATTTTCATGGTCAAGCCATACATGACCATCAAGAAAGACATCCACCCTTCCATCGACGGAAGACAAGGCAATCAGAGAGTCCGGCCTTTCCACAGCGTGCGCCCCCGGCATGAAGGTGCCAGCACAGCAAAGAAGGACCAGACGGACGGCCCGCCCCCGTCCCCGGAAGAATCTCCCGGACGTAGCGGCACGACGACCGCCGGGCGACAGAACCCACGGCAAAAGCGCGCACAGCAAGAAACAGAGGACCAGGGAAACCGGCATGTGTATGTAAGATTTTGTAAGTTTCAACTATGCCATCTTTGATATGGTGAGGAGGTACGCATCGCGCTATTTGCAAGCCAAATCAAGAAAATAAGGGAGTTTCCAGATGTTTGCAGTGAAATCCAGCACCAAGGATCGTAAGCACCACCTGCTCGCCGTTGCCACGCTCGCCGCCTCCCTCCTGTGCATCGGGGGCGCCCAGGCTTCAGAGAACTTCCCGGACAAGCTTGATCGCATCCTCAAGGAACACAACCTGATGCGCATGGTGGATGCTGACGTGGCCACCGCCAACGCGCAGATCGCCGTCGAGAAGACCGCCTATTTCCCGAAGCTCACCGTCGGTGCCGGCATCGGCAGGCAACACATCGACCGGGACATCGGCACCAAGGGCAACTTCGACCCCGCCGACGTGAACGTCGGTCTCAACCAGCTCATCACCGACTTCGGGCAGACCAGCCTGCGCGTCGAGGCCGCCGAGACCATCCTGAGCAAGGAAGGCAAGGAGCGGGACCTCCAGCGCCAGAACCTGGTCCTCGCTGCCATCGAAGCCCAGTTGCAGGTCATCCGTGCCGACCGCAGCCTGCGTTACGCCCAGCAGTCCGAATCCAACATCAAGCGCCAGACCTCCCTGGAAAACGCCCGCATGGAAGCCGGCCGCGGCTACGCCACCGACGTCCTGCAGGCCAAGGCCCAGCTTGCCGGCGCCGAGGCCCGCCGCGTGATCGCCGAGAGCCGCCTGAGCGAAGCCCGCAACCGCTATCGCGCCGTGTTCGGTGAGGCACCGCTGGATCTCGACAGCCTGCAGGCCGTCGGCGTCCCCGAATCCCTGCTGCCGCGCACCGAGGCCGAGATCATCGACATCATCAACCGGCAGAACCCCGATGTGGTCGCCGCAGACGGACGTGCCGAAGTGACCCTGGCCGAGCGGGACGTGCAGCGCGCCAGGGAGCTGATGCCCCGTCTGGCCCTCCAGCTGAACCAGATCCACTACAAGGACTATGACGGCATCAAGGGTGACCGCAACGACACCAAGGCCATGGTCCGCTTCGACTGGGCGTTCGATCTGGGCCTGAAGGCAGCCCGCGTCACCGAAGCCGCGGATCAGTCGGTGATCTCCGCGCGCGAGAAGGCGGGCTACGTCCGCGTGCAGGCCCTCGAAGAGGGTCGCAACGCCTGGGTTGGCTGGCAGACCGCCCGCGAACGCACCAACTATCTGATCAATCAGGCCCAGATCTCCGGCAACTTCCTGGATCTGGCCCGCAAGGAGCGGGAGCTTGGCCGCCGTTCCCTGCTCGACCTGCTCAACGGCGAAGTTGCGCTCATCAACGCCCAGAGCGATGCCGCCGCCGCCCGGGTCGACGAAGTGATCGCCGCCCACCGCCTGCTCCGTGCCATCGGCGGGCTCAAGCCCGAGGTCGTGCGCGCCCCCGGCATGGTGATCCCAGCCGAGAAGCTGCTGCCCTTCACCACCGACGGCGCCTTCAAGACGTCCTCCGTCAACTGAACCGAGCGCTTTCACCCAGGCCGACCCGATCTCCGGACCGGGTCCGGCCCTGAAGGAACGCCCCCAGATTTTCCAGACCGTCAGAGCCACGCCCGCAGACCAGGATCCCGTCAGCGGGCGTGATGCCGTATCAGGAGTAGCAGGAAATGGCTGAACAGACCAACATCCAGATTGACACCCTCGCCCGCGCCATCCAGATCGTCACGGACTTCCTGGCCGGCCGGCCGCAACAAGGTGTTGCCTCCCTCGAGCAGGCCATCGCCCGTGCCGAGGCGGCCCTCATCAGGGCAGGTCTCAGCCCGGCCGCAGCCAAGGACATGTCCCAGCAGATCCTGCTCTCCACCGGCGGCCGGGATACCGGCAGCCCCGCCAGCCCCTTCGACATCGCCCGCAACCTGGTGGGCGACCGCCAGCCCTCCTTCCTGCAGGGCGGCGACGGAGCGCGCGCACCGGGCAGCAACCCGGGTGACGGCTTCGGCGGCCAGGGCAATCCGTTCCACCCTGGACAAGGCGACAGCGGCCCGCGGGGCGGCCAGCCCGGCACTCAGTTCTCGCCTCCTGCGCCCCTTGACAGCACTTACCGCCCTGAGATCACCGGCCTGACCGGCGAGGGCAGCAGCACCCAATCGACCTCTCAGGCCCCCGAGCGCACCCAGCTCACCGGCGACGCGACCGGCAGCGGCATGCCGCGCCCGGGCACGCCCACCGAGCTCTCGGTCCTCACCCTCGACGGCATGAACCCGGGCGTACTGGGCGGCAGCAGCTCCGGTACGGGCAGCGGCCTCGCCAACCAGGGCACCGGCGGTGTCACCGGCGGTGGGCTGGGCGTGTTCTCCACCTTCAGCACCGGGGCAGGCGGCGGAACCGGCAGCAGCCTGTTCTCCGGTATC
>WBTZ01000029.1 GCA_009026175.1 Zoogloea sp.
GGGATGTAGGGGCGGTTTTCTTTTTTTCCACCTTGAATTGGCCGGGATTTTCCCACAGGCTTGGACCGGTGGATCTTCCGCCGCCGCCCCGCCCACATGTCGATTTACGACATGCTCTCCCGCGGCTCGCACCGAACCTCCGTCTTCACCGAATTGGCGATGAAGCACTCCTCGTGCGCCCGGTGATGGAGCTCGTCCAGCTCGGCTCTGGTCGGCTGCCTGTCCCCCGAGAAACGCACTTCAGGGCGCAGGGTGACGACGGTCATCATCAGCTTGCCCTCCGCATTCCTGGCCATCACCCCCTCGGCCGCGTCGTGGTAATGATCGACGATGAAGCCCTGGTCGGCGGCGATGTAGAGGAACCACAGCATGTGGCAACTCGACAGGGACGCGACGAAGGCCTCCTCCGGATCGACGGCATCGATTGCCGAGCCGGGCGCGGGGACGACATGGGGCGACGACGAGCCGGCGACGTCAATGCCGCCATCGAAGCGGAGGACGTGCTTGCGGCTGTAGCGGTTGTCGATGAACTTCTGGCCGTCGCGGGACCAGATCACTTCTGCGGTGTAGAGGGCCATGGGAGTGTCCAGGAGTCCATCGGGGATCAGCGCTTTGTCATCAGGAAGTATGGACCATCGGGCCCGGTTTCTTCCCGAAGCGCGTTCCAGCCTTGGGATGCATAGAACTCCAGGGCCTGGGTGTGTGTGCAGGGGGCTTGGAGAAATACCTGGCGTAGCCTGCCAGCAACGCTCGCCCCACTGCTCAGCCACCCTCCTGCGCACCAATGATGGAATGCAATTCCTGGCTCTCGGTTTCGGAGAGGCTGCGCTGATGCTGACCAACCGTGATCACCTTCTTCATGAGGTTGGCCGAGGTCTTTGTGTCATCCGCATGATTGATCCAGACAAGGCGTGATGGCTGGTAGGTGGCCATGACCGGATGCCAGCCCCATCGATGGCTCTGGAGCCAGTCAGATAGTTTTTTCACTTGCTCGGGGTCGAGTTGCTGCGCGGTAGCTTGCGGCTTGCCGTCTTGCCAATGAGTGACGTTTGCCGATTTGACGGGAGGGAAGGCTTTGTAACACCCAACCAGCAGGATGCACAGGGAGGCAATTGCAAGGGAGCGGCAGCAACTGTTATTCATGTGATCAGAGCGGGGGGCGTGCGGTTTTTCGCCCCGTTCAGGTTCTGCTCCGCGTTAGACGGCATTGCGATAGTGCTTCCGAATGGCGGTCAGCGTACTGCCCATGACCGGACCAAATGGCGACGCCAATGCTAACAGTGCTGGGAATGCACGGCTGAGCCCTGGATGGACCTCTGTGGTTTGGGTTGCTTCAACCAAAGTGAGCAGTAGCCAGAGTGCGCAGTCAATCGATTCCTCCTCGGATTGGCGCTCTGCAATCGCGACTGCAGTAGGGATTAGCGCGTACGCGATATGGGGTTGAATACAGGGTGTAAGGTCGTCAAACAGACCATAGGTGCCTCCTTCATCGTGGATGATCGGGAGCCCCCAGCCCATCATTCGTTCTGAAAACAATGAGTCAAGAGCTGCACTGTTTCCTTCGAGTACCGCCGGTAAGTGTTCTTTGCCGTGAGAGAGTACGAAGTGCAAGGCGGCACCTTCCGAGGTTGAGGTGAAGATGACGGCTTGAACTGATGATCTCCAAATCAAGCAAATTCAGCTTCTCTTGGGGCGAACATAAAGTACCCGGTTGTTGCTTCCTGGTGCTAAGCGTTCATCAGTGACAAAAAGATCAATGCGGGCTTTGACGAGATCCGATAGCTTTTTGAATCCGTAAAGCCGTGAATCAAAGTCAGGCTGGATCTTCTGCAGGTAGCTGCCAAGTGTTCCGAGGTGTGACCAGCCAGAGTCGTCAGCAGAGCTTTCCATCGCCTCCAGCAGGAATCTCTCCGGAAACACTGGTTGTCGTAGATCACTGTTTGCTGTGTTTGTTGCAGTTTCAGATGAAGGCGCCGACTGTTCACTGGAGGCGGGGGGGCGAAGGACTTCGGTGAATATAAACCTGTGGCATGCATTCCGGAAAGCCTCAGGTGTCTTCTGTTCTCCGAAGCCATAGACCTGAAGGCCCTCTTCGCGAAGTCGTACAGCCAAACCCGTAAAGTCGCTATCGCTTGTTACCAGGCAAAACCCGTCGAAACGTCGAGTGTACAGGAGGTCCATGGCATCGATGATCATCGTGCTATCAGTAGCGTTCTTTCCTGACGTATATGCAAATTGTTGTACTGGCTTTATTGAGTGTTTATTTAGAAATTTTTTCCAAGAAGAGCTGCTCGTTGATGTGAAGTCACCATAGATTCGACGAACAGAAGCTTCGCCAAATTTGGCGACCTCTTCCAGTAACGCCTCGATCACCGCTGCTTGGGCGTTGTCAGCGTCTATAAGCACTGCAAGTATTTTCGAAGGTTCCATCTTGACTGAAAGGGGGGGCTGAAGGTGGTCGAAGTGGCAGGCTGCAGGTACTGCCTGCTATGGACTGACACTGCCCTAAGTCGCCCATTGGGCTAAATGAAGCAGCACGCCTGACGGATCCCAGACGTAGGTCACCAGGGCTCCGTACGGCTCGTCCTTGGGCGGCATGACGCGGACTCCGGGAAAGCGGTTTGAAGCAGCGAGTTCCGTGAGCTTGCGGAAGCAGTCCATCGCATCCTGCACGGACACATGAAGCATGCAGTTCTCAGCCCATTCCTTTGCATAGTGGCGCTGTAGGTAGAGCCTATGGTTCGCAAGGGCAAACAGTGCGAGGTTCTCGTCAGACCATTCCAGCTCAAAACCCAGTGCCAGGTAGAAGTCTTTGGACAGACTGAAATCGAAGGCGGGGACGAAGCTGCGGAGGTCGCTTGCCTGAAGGTCAATCAAGGTGTTCTCCCGCGGTGGTTTCTCGGGCTGCAGTGACGGGATTCTGCTGGGGATCAGCGCTTTGTCATCAGGAAGTATGGACCATCGGGCCCGGTTTCTTCCCGGAGAGTGCTCCAGCCCTGGGATGCATAGAACTGCAGGGCCTGGGTGTTTGCCTTCATGCACTTGAGTGTCGGCGGCCCGGAGAAGTGCTTTGCGCAGCCTGCCAGCAGTGCCCGGCCCACGCCTTTGCGCGTGAAGGACGGATGCACGAACAGGTTGTGCAGGAAGCTGTCGGGCTCCCAGATGGAGGCGAAGCCGAGGATTGCCCCATTGCCCTCTGCAACCAGAATCCGCTCGCCGTCCGTATGAATGTCGAAATCGCCAGCCTGGAACGACTCGATCGCGCTCCAGGTGAAGGCGGCATTCCGGGACGCGAGGTATAGGAGGCGAAGGGCGGCCCGATCGGCTTCTTCGAACTCGCGGATGGTGATGTTGATGGGAGGGGCGGTCTCCTGCTGCGGCTTCGCAACAGGATTACGGCGCGGTGTGATGGCCGCGTGGAATTGATCAAACTGCGTGATCAGCTTGACAATGGATTTGTCGAGCAGATCAATCTCGGCATCCACGTCTGTCGTGCCGCCGGGTTCGGCTGGATGGAGATCGTTCTTCATTTTCATGCTGGTCTCGGGCTTCTCTGTGCTTTTCGCCTTGGATTGCTGCGGCGATATTCACATTTCATGGCCCGGCCGACTATGAACTGCTTCACTTTGCCATCTGGCTCCCGCCACCTGCAGTTGCCGGATGGCTTTGTGCGACGGCTCAGCTCGATGCCACCGGCTTGGTGACGCGCCTGGGGCGGTTGCGTTCGGATTTCTTCTTGAGGCCGAGGGCGGCGATCTGGTCGGAGTCGGCACCGTAGATGACCATCGCTTCGTCCTTCACGCCGAGGATGATGCGGTGGAATTCGGCGCGGGCGAGGAGGGCGTTGCTGCGGGCCGTGGCGAGGGCCGCTTCGGCGAGGGTCAAGGCGGTTTCGGCCTGGTTCAGGGCGTTGAGCGCGCCTTCGGCCGAGGCGAGGCTGAAGTCCGGGTTGTGCGCCTTGTAATCGGCCATGCCGGTGAGGGCGCGGAAGGTGTCGATGTCTGCGTCGAGCTGCTGGGGCGAGATGCGGGCGGTGCTGGTCATGCTGTCTCCTTGTGGTGTTGTCCGATGGATCCTCGGTGGGTGGACATTACATGTCCGATTACCTTTATGGCATATATTAATGTCATTTTTTTGTTGTGGGGAAGGGCTTGAGGATCGCTGCCGGTGGCAAGTACAGGAGTCCGTACAGGCCGGGACTCGCTCCTGCTGGATCGATCGCGAGGGCTGCGAAGACAATTCGCAGGGCTGTGGGAAGGATTCACAGGGCTGCGTGAAGGATTCGCAGGGCTGCGTGAAGGATTCGCAGGGCTGCGTGAAGGATCCGCAGGGCTGCATGAAGGATCCGCAGGGCTGTGGGAAGGATTCACAGGGCTGTGGGAAGGATTCACAGCCCTGTGAGGGTGATTGCAGGGGTGTGCGTAAGGGGCAGGGCAGGGAAGGGGCGGCTTATCGGCCATAACGGCCGTTGGCCCATCGGCCGGTGTCAGGCAGCAATCTGGCGCAGACCTGCCGTTCAGCGTCTGATGACTTGGAACGGCAGCTTCTTCATCTGATGAATACGTGCTACCGACCCATTCGAGCCGTTGGAGCTACGGCGAGCCGAAAGCCTGCTATCCAGCCTAAAGCCGCCGCCTAGTGAAATGAGACGTGGCTGGGGTCGAATCTTTGCTTGTTTATTTGAGACCCCCAGCAAGTGAACCGACGAAGCAGCGTAGTCCACGCCCGCGATGCGTTCCCAGGTGCATTGCGTCAGGCCACCGCCTGGTTGATCGCACGCAGCCAGGGGCGTGGCCTCGGGCACGGCGGGGAAGATCCATTCATCGGTGTAACGGTCGCGCGACGCGCGCAATGCGGGCTGGGGGTCGTCCGCGCCAGAGCATGTCGGTCTCCATTTCTCGGTTGCGCCCTGATGGGTCGCGGTCAAATGGTCGTCGCCGGTGCCAGTCGCGGACAAACGATTAATCCCGGTCGAGTCGGATGGAGATAGCGGGAGAGATCGCCCGAAAGTGGGGCTATTCTTAGAAGGGATCGGGAGGCAGAGTCGCCGAATCGATTCGCCGACGCCACTGCCAGGACAAATCAAAACGAGTAAGTCCGAATAGTCGAAATGGAAAAAATCGACGGCACGCGCCTGCTGGAAAGTCCAGGAGTCGGTCATTTCAAGACCGGCTCGACATTCGGGGCGCTGAGCAATGAAGCGGTCGCGTTTCTCCTCAGCAAGGGCCGGGTATTTTCCTTGTCAGACGGCGATAAGGTGTTCTATGCGAACGAGCCGGCAAGCTGCTTCTATGTCGTGCTCGAAGGCTCGGTCAATTATTTCCACGACCTCAAAGATACGGAAGTTCTAATCCGCACGGCGAACTTTGGCGACACAGTGGGCTATGTGTCGATGATCGGACTATTCGACCGCATCGGAATTGCGAAATCGCGCGGCTCGTCCCTAGTGCTCGAGATCTCCTCGGACCTGTTCTATCAGATGCACATCGACTATCCGTTCGACTTCGGCATCGTGATGCTGAATCTCACGCGCAACATGGCACGAACCATTCGCGCTGTTACGACGCAGTACGCCACGGCCTGTGTTGGCCATCCGATCCCCTAGGAACGCTGCATCTACCGTTCTCGCTCGCGGGCAACATCCGTGCGCAGTGGTCGTCCTGCGAACCAACCTACTTGCGGGTGACGAACAGGCCCTCGGGCCTGAACGTCAATTGGAGAACCCCGAGTTCCCCGCCCGGGACGGGTGTTCCCTTTCTTTCCCGAAGGAGAACACCATGTCTGCATTTTCCGTTAGAAGTGCGTCGCGGCATCTCCATTTCTGTTTCTTCTTCCTCGGGCTTGCTCAGCGAGCCTTCACCAGCTCCCCGATGGTCTCCCGGATGAGTTCGATTATGGCCTGCTGCGTCAGCGTGGCCGGCCGCTTGGAACTGACGGCCAGCGACAACCTGCTGCGGATGGGGGGTTCGATGATCGGCCGCATGGAAAGGGTAGCGGCCTTCTCCGAGGTGGAAACCGCGTACTTCGACAGAATCGCGCAGCCCGCGCCGTCGGCCACCAGGTCGAGGATGGCGGGGATGCTGTCGATCTCCAGCGTGATACCAGGATGACAGCCGATATTGGCCAGTTCCGTCTCCACCAACATGCGGATCGCATTGGGCCGCCTGGGGATCACCAGCGGCTTCCCGGCCACCTCCCGCAGGGGAATTGGCGTGCACGCCGAGCCGCCCAACTTACGCTCCACTAGATACAGGTCTTCCTCCAGCAAGGGCGTGGTATCCAGATCCGGGGAGGGCACGGCGTTGTAGAGCAGGGCCACGTCCAGCCCGCCCGTGATCAGCGAATGCTGCATGGTGACCGACAGGCCCTCGCTGATGGACAGGGAAGCGTCGGGCATGCGGGCGCGGAAAGCCCGTGTGAGCGGTACCGTCAGAACCTTCGAAAGACTGGGCGGCAGGCCCAGGGCCACCCGCCCCACCGGGGCGCCGCGCAGGCGCGCCATCTCTTCGCGGGCCCGGTCGACTTGATACAGGATGCCGCGCGCGTGCTCCAGCAGCACCTTCCCCGCATCGGTGGTGGCGACGCCGCGGCCGTTACGCACCAGCAGGTTCTGGCGCAGCTCCACTTCCAGCAGGCGCACCTGCCGGCTCAGAGCCGGTTGCGCGATGTCCAGGGCTATGGAGGCCCGGGTGAAGCTGCCAAGCTCGGCGACCCGGACGAAGTACTCCAGTTGCTTGAGGTCCATGGAGTCAGTGTAGCCGGCAAACCGGATAGCTGGCCGCGAGCTATCGCAAAGTTCGATATCTGCTAGAGCGCCGCAGCCCTATTGAGCGGGAGCCGCCGAGCCCACTATGCGGCCCATGAAAACGACGTTCCCGATCACAGGCATTTCCTCCATGGCGACCCGCGCGGTCCTGACCGAGCTCGCCGCCGCCTTCAAGCAGCGCTCCGGACAGGTGGTGGCGATCGAATCGGTCGGCGGGCTGGACGCCGCCAGGCGCGTGCAGGCCGGCGAGGACTTCGATGTCGTGGTGCTGGCCGCCGATGCCATCGACAAGCTCATCGCCGGCGGTCACCTCCTCGCCGGCAGCCGGTTCCATCTGGTGCGCTCGGGTGTCGCCGTCGCCGTGCTCGCCGACGCTCCGCGTCCGGACATCGGTTCCGAAGCAGCGATGCGGGAAGCAGTGCTCTCGGCGCGCAGCATCGGCTATTCGACCGGCCCCAGCGGCGTGCAACTGGCCCGGCTCTTCGAGCGCTGGGGTATCACCGAGCGGATCGCGGAGCGCATCGTCCAGGCGCCGCCTGGTGTGCCCGTGGGCACGCTGGTGGCGCGTGGCGAAGTCGAACTTGGCTTCCAGCAACTGAGCGAACTCATGGGGCTGCCCGGCATCAGCGTGGTCGGCCCGCTGCCGCCCGCCATCCAGATCGTCACCACCTTCTCGGCCGGCATCGGCGCCCGCTCGACCCAGGTCGAACGTGTGCGCAGCCTGCTCGACTTCATGGCTTCGCCGGTCTGCGCGGAAGCCATTAGGCGCCATGGCATGGAGCCGGCATCGATCCAGCCCAGCCGCCGGCAGGAAGCCCTAGGCACTGACCTCACCACCGCCAACAAGGGATACACACGATGATCATCGACATCCACGGCCACTACACCACCGCACCCAAGGCGCTGGAAGAGTGGCGCAACCGCCAGATCGCCGGCATTAAGGATCCGTCCGCGATGCCCAAGGTTTCCGAGCTGAAGATCAGCGACGACGAACTGCGCGAGACCATCGAGAAGAACCAGCTACGCCTGATGAAGGAGCGCGGCTCTGACCTGACCATCTTCTCGCCCCGCGCCAGCTTCATGGCCCACCACATCGGCGACTTCAGCATCAGCGCCACTTGGGCTGCGATCTGCAACGAGCTGTGCTACCGGGTCAGCCAGCTCTTCCCCGACCACTTCATCGGCGCCGCCATGTTGCCCCAGAGCCCCGGCGTCGATCCGACCAGTTGCATCCCCGAGCTGGAAAAATGCGTCAAGGAATACGGCTTCGTGGGCATCAACCTCAACCCCGACCCCTCCGGCGGTCACTGGACCAGCCCGCCGCTCTCCGACCGCCACTGGTACCCCATCTACGAAAAGATGGTCGAGTACGACATCCCCGCGATGGTGCACGTATCGACCAGTTGCAACGCCTGCTTCCACACCACCGGCGCCCATTACCTGAACGCGGACACCACCGCCTTCATGCAGTGCCTCACCTCCGACCTGTTCAAGGACTTCCCGAGCCTGAAGTTCGTGATTCCCCACGGCGGCGGCGCGGTGCCCTACCACTGGGGCCGTTTCCGCGGCCTGGCGCAGGAGCTGAAGAAGCCGCTGCTGAAGGATCACCTGCTAAACAACATCTACTTCGATACCTGCGTCTATCACCAGCCGGGCATCGACCTGCTGACCAAGGTGATCCCGGTAGACAACGTCCTGTTCGCCTCCGAAATGATCGGCGCCGTGCGCGGCATCGACCCGGAGACCGGCCACTACTACGACGACACCAAGCGCTACATCGAGGCGACCCTCAACCTGTCCGCCGAAGACCGCTACAAGGTCTATGAGGGCAACGCCCGCCGCGTCTATCCGCGTCTGGATGCCGCCCTGAAGACCAAGGGCTGCTGAGCGCCCCCGCCCCAACACCAGAGAAAAGACCCACGAAGGAAACCGCCATGAGCCTGCCCATGAACAACCTCGGCATCGTCAAGCGCAACATCGAGCGCGCCGATCCGGCAGCCGTCGAAAGGCTGTCCCGCTTCGGCGTCGCCACCATCCACGAGGCGATGGGCCGCGTCGGCCTGATGAAGCCGACCATCCGCCCGGTCTACGCCGGCGCTCACCTGTGCGGCACCGCCGTCACCGTGTTGCTGCAGCCGGGCGACAACTGGATGCTCCACGTGGCTGCCGAGCAAATCCAGCCCGGGGACGTGGTGGTTGCCGGCTGTACCGCCGACAGCACCGACGGCTTCTTCGGCGACCTGCTCGCCACCTCCTACAAGTCCCGCGGCGCCAAGGGTCTGATCATCGACGGCGGTGTGCGCGACATAAAGGACCTGACCGCCATGGGCTTCCCCGTCTTCAGCCGGGCGATCCATGCCAAGGGCTGTACCCGCGCCACCTTGGGTTCGGTGAACGTGCCCATCGTCTGCGCTGGCGCCATGGTGAACCCCGGTGATGTGGTCATTGCCGACGACGACGGCGTGGTGGTGGTGCCCGCCGCCCTCGCCCAGCAGGTGGCCGATGCCGCCGAAGCCCGCGAGAACAACGAGACCGCCAAGCGCGCCCGCTTCGCCACCGGCGAACTGGGCCTCGACATGTACGAATTGCGCGGACCGTTGGCCAAGGCCGGCCTCAAGTACATCGACTAAGACATCGACAAAAATGCACGCCCCAATCCCCAGAGAAACCATGGAATCAACCAAGACCCCCGGCTGGCTCGACTGGTACGCCGGCCCTTCCAGGCCGCGCTTCGAACTGCCGGCCGGCGCAGTCGACGCGCACTGCCACGTCTTCGGTCCGGGCGCCGAGTTCCCCTATGCGCCGGAGCGCAAATACACGCCCTGTGACGCGTCCAAGCACCAGCTCTTCGCCTTGCGCGACCATCTCGGCTTCGAGCGCAACATCATCGTCCAGGCCACCTGCCATGGCGCCGACAACCGGGCCCTGATGGATGCGCTGATCCACTCGGGCGACAAGGCCCGTGGCGTCGCCACCGTGCGCCGCACGATCGCCGACCAGGAATTACAGGACCTCCACGTCGCCGGCGTGCGCGGTGTGCGCTTCAACTTCGTGAAGCGGCTGGTGGACTTCACCCCTCGCGACGAGCTGATGGAAATCGCCGGGCGCATCGCCCGCCTCGGCTGGCATGTGGTGATCTATTTCGAGGCGCAGGACCTGCCCGAGCTGCGGGACTTCTTCACCGCACTGCCTACCACGGTGGTGGTTGATCACATGGGCCGGCCCGATGTGAGCAAGCCGGTGGACGGTCCCGAGTTCGAGCTCTTCATCGAATTCATGCGCGACAACCCCAACGTGTGGAGCAAGGTGAGCTGCCCGGAACGGCTGTCCGCCACCGGTCCGCGCGCACTCGACGGCGAGCAGTGCGCTTACAGGGATGTGGTGCCCTTCGCACGCCGCATCGTGGAGACCTTCCCCGATCGTGTGCTGTGGGGCACCGACTGGCCGCATCCAAATCTGAAGGATCACATGCCCGACGACGGGCTGCTGGTGGACTTCATCCCGCACATCGCGCCGACCGCCGAGCTGCAACGCAAGCTGCTGGTCGACAATCCGATGCGTCTGTACTGGCCCGAGGAAGCGAGATAAGCATGCCTTTCGACAAACCCTACAGAGGGTGAGTCGGAGGTGGTTGACAGGGGATGTCAGCGCCGCTTAACTTAGTCTCCTAAGTTTGAAGTGCCTAGTGAAGAAATGCATCAGGAGCTTTAACGGCCCCCAAGGCCCTACCCCACCGGAGGAGAAACATGAAACCCAGGAATTTGTCTTGGCTGGCAACGGCCTTGATGCGTTTGTACTGGCCCGAGAAAGCGAGATAAGCATGTCTCTCGACAAACCCTACAAGGACATCCCCGGCACGACCATCTTCGATGCCGACCAGTCCCGCAAGGGCTACTGGCTCAACCAGTTCTGCATGAGCCTGATGAAGGCCGATAACCGGGCCCGCTTCAAGGCGGACGAGCGCGCCTATCTGGACGAGTGGCCCATGAGCGAGGAGCAGAAACAGGCGGCGCTGAACCGCGACCTCAATCGCTGCATCGCGCTGGGCGGCAACATCTATTTCCTCGCCAAGATCGGCGCCACCGACGGCAAGAGCTTCCAGCAGATGGCCGGGAGCATGACCGGCATGACGGAGGAGGAGTATCGCGACATGATGATCCATGGCGGGCGCTCGCCCGCGGGCAACCGCTATCTGGGCGAGGACGGCGACGCGCAACCTGACCGTCAGCCTCAAGGCCAAGCCGACAAGAAGGGAAAGGTCTGACATGGCCAAAATCACCGCCTCCGTCTACACCTCCCACGTGCCGGCCATCGGCGCGGCGCTCGATCACGGCAAGATCGACGAACCCTACTGGCAGAAGGTCCTCGCCGGCTACGAGTTCGGCAAGCAGTGGATCAGGGAGAACAAGCCCGACGTGATCTTCCTGGTCTACAACGACCACGCCAGCGCCTTCAGCCTGGAGCTGATTCCCACCTTCGCTCTGGGCACCGCCGCAGAGTTCGCCATCGCCGACGAGGGCTGGGGCCCACGGCCGGTGCCCAAGGTGATCGGCCATCCGGAACTCGCCGCCCACATCGCCCAGAGCGCCATCCAGGATGACTTCGACCTCACCCTGGCCAACAGGATGGATGTGGATCACGGCCTCACCGTGCCCCTGTCCCTGATCTTCGGCCAGCCGGAAGCCTGGCCGTGCAAGGTGATCCCCTTCGCCGTCAACGTCGTGCAGTACCCGGTGCCCTCGGGCCGGCGCTGCTTCGCGCTCGGGCAGGCGATCCGCAAGGCGGTGGAGTCCTATGACGAAGATCTCAAGGTGCAGATCTGGGGCACGGGCGGCATGAGCCACCAGCTGCAGGGCGCGCGCGCCGGCCTCATCAACCGCGAATGGGACAACCGTTTCCTCGACCGCCTGATCGAAGATCCCGCGGTTCTCGCGCAGATGCCCCACATCGACTACGTGCGCGAGGCGGGCAGCGAGGGCATCGAACTCGTCATGTGGCTGATCGCCCGGGGCGCGATGGCCGATGTGGCCGGCGGCCCCATCCCCACCGTCAGACACCGCTTCTACCACGTGCCCGCCAGCAACACCGCCGTGGGTCACCTGATTCTGGAGAACCAAGCATGAGCAACAAGACCATCAAGGTCGCCCTGGCCGGCGCCGGCGCCTTCGGCATCAAGCATCTGGATGGCATCAAGAGAATCGACAGCGTCGAGGTCGTCTCCCTCGTCAGCCGCGACCTGGACAAGACCAGGGAAGTGGCCGCCAAGTACGGCATCGGGCACGTCACCACCGAGCTGGCCGAGAGCCTCGCCTTGCCTGAGGTGGATGCCGTCATCCTGTGCACCCCGACGCAGATGCACGCCGCCCAGGCCAAGGCCTGCTTGGAGGCCGGCAAGCACGTGCAGGTGGAGATCCCGCTGTGCGACAGCCTGGCCGCAGGCGAGGAAGTCGTCGCGCTGCAGAAGAAGACCGGTCTGGTGGCCATGTGCGGCCATACCCGCCGCTTCAACCCCAGCCACCAGTGGGTGCACAAGAGGATCGAAGCGGGCGAGTTCAACATTCAGCAGATGGATGTGCAGACCTACTTCTTCCGCCGCACCAACATGAACGCCCTGGGCGAACCACGCAGTTGGACCGACCACCTGCTGTGGCACCACGCCGCGCACACGGTGGACCTGTTCGCCTACCAGGCGGGCAGCCCCATCGTGAAGGCCAACGCCATCCAGGGTCCGATCCATCCGACGCTGGGCATCGCAATGGACATGAGCATCCAGCTCAAGGCCGCCAACGGCGCGATCTGCACGCTGTCGCTGTCCTTCAACAACGACGGGCCGCTGGGCACCTTCTTCCGCTACATCGGTGACAACGGCACCTACATTGCCCGCTACGACGATCTGGTCGATGGCAAGGAGGAAAAGATCGACGTATCCAAGGTGGACGTCTCGATGAACGGCATCGAGCTGCAGGACCGCGAGTTCTTCGCCGCCATCCGCCAAGGCCGCGAGCCCAACGCCAGCGTGGCGCAGGTGCTGCCCTGCTATCGGGTGCTGCAGCAGCTAGAACAGCAACTCGCCGCGTAAGAGCCTGGACATGCCGTTGCCAATGCGCCGCCTCGGCCCCTTCGAAGTCTCTGCCCTCGGCCTGGGCTGCATGAATCTGAGCCACGCCTACGGCGAACCGCCCCCGGCGGAGGCCGCAGAGGCGCTGCTGCTACGGGCGCTGGACCTGGGCGTGACGCTGTTCGACACCGCGGCGCTGTACGGCTTCGGCGTCAACGAGTCGCTGGTGGGGCGCATGCTGAAGCCCCACCGCGCCCGCATCACACTGGCCAGCAAGTGCGGCATGACCGGCGTCGAGGGCAAGCGCGTGATCGATGGTCGCCCCGCGACTCTCAAGCGCACCTGCGAGGAGGCGCTGGATCGCCTCCAGACCGAAGTCATCGACCTCTACTACCTGCATCGCTGGGACCGGCAGGTTCCCATCGAAGAGAGCGTCGGCGCCCTGGGCGAGCTGGTCAGCGAAGGCAAGGTGAAGGCCATTGGCCTATCGGAAGTATCCTCCGCCACCTTGCGCCGCGCCCACGCCGTACACCCCATTACAGCCGTGCAGAACGAGTACTCACTGTGGACCCGTGAGCCCGAGATTGAGCTGCTGGAAGAATGCCGGCGCCTCGGCGTGGCCTTTGTCGCTTTCAGCCCCCTGGGCAGGGGATTCCTGACCGGGAAACTCATCGAGCCGGCCTTCGCGCCGAAGGACATCCGGCTCGCCATGCCCCGCTTCCAGCCGGAGCACTTCGGCCGCAACCTGGGGCTGCTGCCGCCTTACCAGGCCCTCGCCAGCGAGGCCGCCTGCACCCCGGCCCAGCTCGCCCTGGCCTGGCTGCTGGCCAAGGGTGACGACATCATCCCCATTCCCGGGACCACTTGCATCGGCCACCTGGAAGAAGACCTGGCCGCCGCGACACTGAGGCTCGAAGAAGATCTCGTGCGTCGGCTCGACGCCCTGATAAACGAAAAGACGGTCGCAGGTGATCGCTACAACGCAGCCAGCCGACCAGAGATCGACACCGAGCGCTTCTCAGATCGAGATCCAGGCGGAGAACCGTGAGCTTTACGGGGACCAAACGCCGGGAGATGCTCATGGAAAGAGACGGTGCCACCTGACGGAATGCAGGCGGTTCAGCCCTCAGGCTGGGCCCGCCGCGCACCCGCCCTGCGCCACCGCCGATTCCGCCGCTACTTTGCTGGCCAGGCGGTGTCGGTGCTGGGGAGTTGGATCCAGACGGTGGCGATGAGCTGGGTGGTATACCGCCTCACCGGCTCGGCCGCCCTGCTCGGCATCACCGCCTTCCTCGCGCAGGCGCCCCAGCTCCTCGTCGCCCCCATGGCAGGAGTGTGGATCGACCGCTACGACCAGCGTCGCATGTTCTTCGCGGTCCAGGGCCTGCAGATGTCACAGGCCCTCGCCCTGGCGTTGCTGGCCTTTCTGGGCGGCCTCCAGGCCTGGCAACTGGTGGCCCTGGCGGCAGTGCAAGGCCTGCTCAACAGCTTCGACGCGACCCTCCGCCAGTCCCTGTTGGCCCACATGGTGGATGACCGCCGCGACTTGCAAAGCGCCATCGCTCTCAATGGCTCGGTGTTCACCTCCGGCCGCTTTCTCGGCCCGCCCATGGCCGGCCTGCTTCTCGGCATGAGCTCCGAGGCGGTCTGTTTCCTGGCGAACGCCTTGTCCTATGTGTTCCTCATCGTCTCCCTCTCCGGCGATGGGGTAGCCGGCCAGCCGGCCGTGGCGCCCATCAAGACCTCCCTGGCAACCGCCCTGCGGGAGGGCTTTCACTTCGCCTGGTCGACGCCCGCGATCCGCACGGCGCTTGTCTCCCTGGCCATCCTCAATGCCACCGCCTCCTCGGCCATCGTGCTGATGCCGATCTACGCCGCCGAAGTCTTCGGTGGCGATGCCCGCATCCTGGGCTGGCTGCTGGGGTCGGCCGGCGCGGGGGCCATGTCGGCCACCGCACTGCTCGCCAGCCACATGAACCTCCAGGGCGTGGCGCGCTCGGTGTGGATAGGCTGGCTCTGCGGCGGAGTGGGTCTGGGCGGACTAGGCGCCGTCCAGGAGGCAGGCCTGGCCATGCCGCTCCTCTTCCTCCTGGGCGCCGGCATCGCCACCACCAACGTCTCGACCAATTCCCTGCTGCAGGGGATGACGCCCGACCCCCTGCGCGGCCGGGTGATCTCGCTCTTCGCCGCCCTGCGCTTCGGCATGGACGCCGCTGGTGGCCTGATTGCCGGCGTGCTGGCCCAGCGCCTCGGCCCGGTGGCGACTGTCATGACCGAAGCGACCCTGCTGGCAGCGGCCCTGATCTGGCTGGCACCCAGGCTCAGGACCCTGCACCACCAGGTTGCCTGACCCGCCGCGGCTGCAAGCACACGTTTTGGGAAACGCCTCGATAATCTGCTGCGCCACGTGCTGACCGACGGTATCGCGATGCCAGACATCAGGAAGATTGAACTCGATCAGATCAAACTCAATCTCCTGGTGGCCTTCGTGCGGCAGTTGTACAACGTCAGCCGGGCGGCGAGTGCCTGGACTGAGCCGGGCACTCAACATGCTGCGGGCGATGTTCGACGACCCTTTGTTCATCCGCTCCCCCCCGCGGCTTGCGGCCGACTCCTCCGCGCACAGGTATTGGCCAGCCTCCTCCATGACGTCCTCGATCAGATCCGCTGCAGGCTCCTGGAGCCTCCGGCCTTCGACCCCTCCACCAGCCGCCGAACCTTCAGCTTCACATGGCCGACGGGGTAGGTCGTCATCGCACCGGCTACGCCCTCCACGCAACCGACAGCCCAATGGGATCAATCGATTGCCGGCCCACGCGATTTGCACAACTTGATGACGGCACAGAATTGCGGGCTCCGAGCGAAGTCGCTTGCAATTGGCATTATTGTCTGGAGCCAAGAGCACGCTGATTGTTCCTGCGGAGTACAACGGGCTTGCCTCCGAATTGACGCTTGCACAACCAGTGCGCGAGCGCAGAATCGAGATAGTCGGCGTGCGCGGGGAACCAATCTGCCAGCTCTTCGGCCAGTCGGCGACAGCGCGCGATGTCACCCTCCGCTAGCCGTTGCCGAGTCTTGAGTACCGACTGGAGTACCGCCGCGTGTTCATTCATGTGACACGCCTGTGCGGGGAAGTCGGTCTTCATCATCCACTCATCTTCCATGGCGAAATGCGCCTGCACATGAACGATAAGGGCTTCGAGCAGGCCCGGCAAATCGTCGACCGGCGCCGCCTGCATGGCACCGATCAGGCTGACGAATTCGCGGTGCGTGTCATCCATCGGGCCGAACCCGAGGAGGAGGGTGTCAGACCACGTCAATTCATGGGCTGACTCTTGGATGAAGTGCGAACTGGCCGGCATGTGAGTCTCCTTTGGTTGGTATGGGGCGGTCATCGGGAAGTGATTCGAAGGCAGTTGACAGCGGATGCAGGTGCCGAGTAATCTTAACTTAGTCTCCTAAGTTTGCAAGTACCTAGAGAGTCTCTGTGCCAGTGAAGGAAAGCATCGGGGCTTCAGACGCCGGGGACTACGGTTCAACTCGGGCCCAGTGACGTTCCGACTGCAGCACGCGAAATCGTTGGTAATCAATCAAACAGGACGTGCGATCTCGCACGTCACTTGTATATAAGCTTTAACGGCCCCCAAGGCCCTACCTCACCGGAGGAGAGACATGAAATCCAGGAATTTGTCTTGGCTGGCAACGGCCTTGCTCGCTTGTTCGTCCCATGTTTTTGCAGCGGAGCCCTTCAACATCGATGTCGTACTGCCTTTGACCGGACCCGCGGCCTTCCTCGGGAAGGCGGAGCAGGTGGCGCTGCAGCGCGCGGAGACCATGCTGGCGAAAGGGGACGGCATCGGCGGACGGCCGGTCAAGTTCCTCTGGCATGACGATCAGTCAAGCCCTCAGGTCGCCGTGCAACTCGCCTCCCAGATCGTTGCCTCGAAGGCCCCGGTAGTGCTGGGATCCGCCGTAGTCGCCATGTGCAACGCGATGGCGCCGCTGATGCGGAAGGGACCGGTACTGTATTGCTTCTCGCCGGGCTTCTATCCGCCAGAGGGCTCCTTTGCCTTCTCATCGAGTGTTGCGACACGCGATCTGATCTCGGCTCAGCTGCGCTATTTCCAGATGAAGGGTTGGAAAAAGGTGGCGGTGATCACCAGCACCGACGCCTCTGGCCAGGACGCCGCCAAGAACATCAAAGAAGTACTCTCCAACCCCGAATACAAAGACATCGAGCTCGTTTCCGACGTTACCTTCAATCCGACCGACGTCAGCGCGAGCACCCAGATCCAGCGCATCAAGGGTGCAAAGCCGCAGGCGCTCATCGCCTGGAGCACGGGTTCGGCGATCGGTACCGTTTTCAAGGCCATCGCCGAAGCGGGTCTGGCCATTCCGGTGGCGACGACCGATGGCAACATGACCTACGCGCAGATGACGCAATATGCGGCTTTCCTGCCGAAAGAACTCTACATCCCGTCTCCTGAATGGCTGCCTGGTGCCCCGAAGGACGCTCCGTCGGCGCAGGTGGAGGCCAAGAACGCCTTCCACTCGGCCTTCGCCGGGGGGACGGACAAGCCCGATGCGGCATCATCATTCGCCTGGGATCCGGCCATGCTCGTCGTGGCGGCCCTGCGCAAGCTGGGGCCCGATGCGACCGCATCGCAAATTCGGGAGCACTTGGCGAATCTGCAGGGTATTTCGGGCATCAACGGTGTCTACGATTTCAAGAAGACACCACAGCGCGGAGTCAACGACTCCAGCGTGTACGTGACCCGCTGGGACTCCAGCCAAAAGACATGGGTCGCGGTAAGCAAGTCTCGTGGTGTGCCTCTGCAGTGACGGGCGGAAACAGGCCATGACCGAGTTCATTCAAATTACCGTCGGTGGGGTGCTCGTCGGTGCGATCTATGCATTGATCGCGCTCGGGTTCTCCCTTGTCTATCGGGTCACCAACGTCATCAATCTCACTCAGGGCGCCTTCTGCATCCTCGGAGCGCTGAGCACCTACATGCTGGAGGTCGAGTTCGGGTGGGGTCTTCCCGCCGCGGCGGGCGCCTCTATCGTGGCGATCACCTTGATCGGCATGCTGGTCGGCGCAGGCGCCTTCGTTCCCGGCCTTTCTCGGCTGTCGAATGCGAACATGCTCATGATGACGGCGGGCATGCTTACGCTGCTAGAGGGGTTGATGCTCGTCGTCTGGGGGAGCCAGCCCTATGCCCCGCCGCCGTTCATGGGTATGGAACCGGTCCACGTGTTCGGCGTGCTTGTTCCGACCCAGGGCTTCTGGATCATTGGTACCACCTGCGCAATCATCACCGTGCTGTGGTATCTCCTCGCCCGCACGACCTTTGGGAAGGCCTTGCGTGCCTGTGCCGAGAACCCCGCGGCGGCCACCCTGATGGGCATCAACGTGTCGCGCATGCAGGTGTTCAGCATCGCCCTGGCCGCCATGATCGGCGCGATCGCGGGGGTGGTGACGGCCCCGACCACTTCGATCCAGTTCGACACTGGGCGCCTGTTCACCATCTCCGGGTTCATCGCCGTTGCCATCGGAGGGATCAGTTCGTTTCCCGGCGCGATCGCCGGGGGCCTGCTGCTAGGAATCGTCACCCAGCTTGCCACCGCCTACGTCTCGTCGCTCTTTAGCGGTGCCATCGCTCTCGGGCTGCTACTTGTGGTGCTCATATGGAGACCGAACGGTCTGATTCGCGCGGGCACCCAGCGACGCCAGGATGTGCGTGACGAACCCCGTGTCTGGAAGCACGTCACCCGTCTGCAGCCCCGGGTCAGGACGGTCATGGCGATGATCGGCTTGGCACTTGCGATCGCGCTGCCGCTTTTCGTGCCGGAAGGCGGGATCATGAGCAGCCTCGTGATTGCCGGGATCCTCTTCATCGCGCTGATGGGGCTCGACGTCGTCATGGGTTACGCAGGCCAGGTCAATCTCGGCCAGGCCGGATTCATGGCGATCGGCGGATACACGGCGGGCTATCTGGCGACGCAGTACGACGTCGCACCCGTATGGGGGACGCTGGCAGGCATGGCTTTGTCGCTTGTCGCCGCCCTGGCTCTGTCCTTGATCACGCTGAGACTGCGCGGCCTGTATCTCGCACTCGCGACCCTTGCGTTCGGCTTGTTGATGGACTCCTGCGCCGTCGGCCTGGCCGACATCACGGGTGGACCGTCAGGGCTGGTGGGGATACCGTCCTTCGCGATCGGCCCCTTCGACTTCGGTTCGCCGGTCGCAATGTATTACCTGGTCCTCGGCCTCCTCGTCGCCCTGATGCTTCTGCTCGGAGGACTGATCCGTTCGAGCTTCGGCCGGGCCTTGCAGGCGATACGAACCGACCAGATGGCGGCGGCGGCGCTCGGCATCAACGTGGTCCGATGCAAGCTGATCGCCCTGTCCATCAGCGCCATCCTGGCCTCGCTCGCCGGCAGCCTCTACGCCTTCTTCTTCCACTTCCTGTCGCCCGACATGGTCGGCACGTCGCGTTCGTTGGAACTGGTGGCGATGCTGGTCATCGGCGGCGAAGGCACCTTGGTCGGCGCGCTGTTCGGCGCGGTCCTGCTGACGCTGCTGCCGACCGTCTTCCAACCGCTCGCGCAGTGGAAAACCTTTGCCAGTGGCGGCCTGCTGGTTCTGTCCTTCCTGTACATGCCCGAAGGCATCTTCGGAAGCTTCGCGCGCTGGGTCGCTGCTCGTTTCAACAAGCCGGCGAAGATCTCTACCTCTCCTGTGGTGAGTCACGTATGAAATCCATACCTGCTATCGACGTGCGCGGCCTGAACCGCTCGTTCGGCGGCCTGCGCGCGACAGCGAACGTCTCGTTCTCCATCGAACAAGGGACGGTAACCGCGCTGATTGGTCCCAACGGCGCCGGGAAAACGACCGTCTTCAACCTCATCACTAACCTGTTTCCCGCCGACTCGGGTGAAGTCTATTTCCACGGTACCCGCATCGACGGACTCTCCCCAGTCCAGATAGCGGAACTCGGATTGATCCGCACCTTCCAGACGGCCCGCGTATTTCCGGGCATGACGGTCCTGGAGAACCTGCTGGTCGGCCGACATCACAAGGTCCGCGAGGGGCTGCTCCAGCAGATGCTGTGGCTCCCGTCGGCGCAGCGCGAGGAGGCCAGCCTGCGGGCGCGTGCCGATGTGCTGCTCAAGCTGGTGGGCCTGTCGCGATATCGCGATACCCACGCCGCGGACCTGCCGATGGGTGCAAAGAAGCTGGTGGAGGTGCTACGCGCGCTCATGGCCCAGCCCAGCGTCCTACTTCTCGATGAACCTGCGGCGGGCCTCAACGACACGGAGACGGCCGAGCTCGCGGCGCTTCTGCTGGCTATTCGGGAAACCGGCATCACCATTCTGGTCGTCGAGCACAACATGTCCCTGGTGATGGGAATTGCCGATCAGATCGTCGTGCTCGAAGCCGGCGCGGTGATCGCGCAGGGAACGCCCGAAGAGATCCAGCGCAACCCGCGCGTGATCCGCGCCTATCTCGGTGAGGAGGTATCCGCATGATGCTCGAATGCCGTGGAATCACGGCGGGCTACAACGGCTCGCCGGTACTCGAAAAGATTGACATCAGCATCGGCGAGGGCGAGATCGTGACCCTCGTGGGCGCCAACGGCGCCGGCAAGTCCACGCTGGTCAATGCCATATCTGGGCTGTTGCGCCCCATGTCCGGTGAGATCCACTTCGACGGCAAGCGCATCGACCAGTTGTCGCCGGCGGACCGGGTCCGCATGGGCATCGCCCACGTTCCGGAAGGACGGCAGGTGTTCGCGGGCATGACCGTAGCCGAAAACCTCAGCCTCGGGGCGTACACGCAATCTTCGCGTTCGGTGTCCGACTTGCGTTCGGGACGCATGCGCGAGCTTTGCGACCAATATCCCTTCCTGCGCGAACGCATCAACGACGTCGTGGGCAATTTTTCCGGCGGGCAGCAGCAGATGCTCGCCATTGCCCGCGGGCTGATGTCGAATCCCCGCTTGATCATGCTGGATGAACCGTCCCTCGGGCTTTCGCCGCTGATGGTGCAGGAGGTGCTGAACCTAGTGACCCAATTGCGCGAGCGTGGGCTTTCGGTTCTGCTGTCCGAGCAGAATGCCAGGGCAGCACTGGCGATCGCCGACCGCGGCTATGTCATCGAGAACGGCCGCGTCACCCTGTCCGGAAAGGCGTCGGATCTTCTCGACTCGCCGGAGATCGCCGAGCGCTACCTCGGCGTCGGTGCGGCGACCCGTTTCTCGCAGGAAGAAAGCAAGCGCATGGCCGCGAGTCTGCGTGACTGCATCGGCCCTGCCACCGATTCACCCGTTCCCGGAGTTCGCATGTCATGAGTAAGGAAGCCCTCGAAATCATCAAGGCCGAACACCGCTCCCTCAGCGCCGTACTCGATGCCGCGGATTATCTGATCGCCGAGATTCGCGCCAAGCGGATTCAGCCGGAGTTCAAGCTCCTGTGGGCCATCATCCACTATATCGACTCCTTCCCGGAGACGCTGCACCATCCCAAGGAAGACCAGTTCCTGTTCTCGCGCCTGAAGCAGCGCACGGACGCAGCTGATTCGCTGATCGACGAGCTCGAAGCGCAGCACCGCTCCGGCGAGAAACGGGTACGCGATCTACAGCTGGCCCTTGGCCGTTTCGAAGCGGACCAGGAGGAGGCGCTCGAGGTTTTTGCCGATGCCTTGAATGCTTTCACTCAGCTCAGCTGGCGTCACATGACCGTCGAAGAAAACGAACTCATGCCCCTGGCCGAGCGCCACTTGCTCGACGCCGACTGGGAAGAGGTCACCGCCGCCTTCCGGGACAACAACGACCCGATGTTCGGCAGCGAACGCAGCGACCATTTCCGCCAGCTGTTCCGCAAGATCGTGAATATGGCGCCGCCGCCCGTCGGGCTCGGCGGATAGATGAAGTGCCGTGAAAGCGGCCTTTATGCAACCTATACTTAGTCAACTAAGTACACTTCGACACAGGGTGTGTCGAAACCAAACGGAGAAGGAGACCTTAAATGCTGACTCATGACGAAAACCAATTGCTGTGCCATGTTGAGGGCGATGCGCCGATGGGGCAACTGATGCGCCGCCACTGGACGCCGGTGTGTTTGATCGAGGAAGTTACCGAGCCTGACGGTACGCCCGTCAAGGCGCGCGTGTTCGGCGAAGACCTGGTCGTTTTTCGCGATAGCGAGGGGCGCGTCGGGGTGATGGACGAATATTGCCCCCATCGCCGCGCCTCATTGGTTTTCGGCCGCAACGAGGAAGGTGGGCTGCGCTGCCTCTATCACGGGTGGAAGATGGACGTAGAGGGCAACGTCCTCGAAATGGTATCGGAGCCCGCAGCCAGCGGACTGGCCGAGAAGACCAAGCACAAGGCATATCCCACCAAGGAGTGGGGCGGGATGGTCTGGGCCTATATGGGACCGGCCGAACAGATGCCCGAATTCGCACCGCCTCTGTGGGCCCCTATCGCCGAAACCCGCGTCACCATCGCCAAGGTCATCCTGCCGTGCAACTGGGCGCAGATTCTCGAGGGTGCAATCGACAGCGCCCATAGCTCGAGCCTGCATTCCTCTGACATGGTGCCCGCCCGCGTCGATGGCGCGAAGGCCACGAGCGACCGATGGCTGCGGCCGTCGACCGACAAAGCGCCCCGCCTGCAGGCCGAGCGCACGCCCTACGGTTTTCGCTACGCGGCGCTGCGCCGGCCGATCAAGGACGCGGCGACCCAGGACTACGTCCGCTCCACCGTCTTCGTCGCTCCCGCAACGGTGCTGATTCCCCCGAACAACCTGTACAACGTGGCGAACGTAAACGTTCCGATGGACGACACCAACACGGCCTTCTACTTCATCGCCTGGGGCAATCCGGCGCAGACCCCCGAGACCGAGACGTGGCGCAAATTCCTCCGTCAGACCGTGGGTGTTGACCTCGATTCGTACTATCGCCCCTTGCGCAACTTCGAGAACCGCTTCTGGCAGGACCGAAATGCGATGAAGGCCGGAAACTTCACCGGCATCTCGGGCTTTCCCAACCAGGACGTCGCCATGTGGGTCACCATGGGGCCCATCGCCGACCGTACCCACGAGTGTTTGGGCGCCAGCGATCTCGCCATCGTGGAGTTCCGCCGGAGGATGCTGGACGCCGTCCAGGAGTTCCAGGCGAACGGCAAGGCCATCGGCACCGGCGATAGCGTAGCGGCGAGCTCCGTCTGCTCGTTCCAGGCAATCGTCCCGAAGGCCATCGACTGGCGCAGCTACGCAACGACCTACGTGTGGGAGGAAGGCGGTGCCGGAGCCGACACCGAGCCTTCGTACAACGTGACCAGTCGCTGACCCTCTTTCGACGGAACCATCCATGTCAAAACTGCAATTATCAGTCGCCATGGGCGACTACGATCGCACGCGGGCCTTGTTCGACGGACGCGTCCAGATCGATGGGGTCGACCCCGTTTTCATGTTGCTCAACCCGGAAGAGATGTTCTTCCGGGCAATGCGCAGCCAGGACTTCGACATCACCGAGCTGTCCTTTTCCAGCTACCTGGTCAAGCTGTCGAAGGGGGAAAGCCCCTATGTCGCGGTACCCGCTTTCTTGTCCCGGGCGTTTCGCCACACCTCGATCTATGTGCGCAAGGATCGGATCAAGCGCCCCGAGGATCTGAAAGGCAAGAGGGTGGGCGTGCCCGAGTACCAGCTCACCGCCAACGTGTGGGCACGCGCCATTCTCCAGGACGACTACGGCGTCCGGCCCGAGGACATCACGTGGGTCCGGGGAGGTATCGACACACCGGGACGCCCGGAGAAGATCAAGCTCCAGCTGCCCCCCGGAGTCGAAGTGGAGGACGCCCCGCCGGGCACGACCATCTCCGAGCTTCTGGACCGGGGAGAGATCGACGGCTTCATCGGCCCTCGCCCTCCCAACCGGGCCGCCTTGCGCAACCCCAGCATCGGCTGGCTCTTCGACGACCCGACGGTGGTGGCCAAGGACTACTACAAGCGCACCGGGGTGTTTCCCATCATGCATGTCGTGGGCATTCGCAGGGAGCTCGTCGAGCGGCACGCCTGGCTGCCGGGTGCGGTTCTGAAGGCATTCACGCAGTCGAAGGCGGCCGCACTCGAACTGCTGTCGGACACTTCGGCGACCAAGGTCACGCTGCCCTTCGTGGAAGAGCAGCTGAAGGCGGCACGGGACAGCATGGGGGACGACTACTGGTCCTACGGCGTCGGCGGGGCGCGCCGCACATTGGAGACCTTTGTGCGCCATCACCATTCCCAGGGGCTGTCTGCCCGGTTGATGTCGGTGGACGAGATCTTCCATCCGTCCTCCTACGAGGCCTACAGCATATGAGCGTGCCCCCCGGCCTCTCGGCCGGGCTTGGTCACGCCCCAAGCTTTCTGAATACAGAGTCGATCGATGTACGAATTCAATGAAACATTGGAAGTCGCGCTGCGCCGCAACGTCCGCGACGCCCTGGGGGAAGACATCGGCCGGGGAGACTGGACAGCGCAGCTGATCCCGGCCGGACGCCTTGCCCGCGGCCAGGTGACCGCCAAGGAGCCTGCGGTCATCTGTGGCCGGCCATGGTTCGATGCGTGCGTGTCGGCGCTCGATCCGCACGCGTCAGTGACCTGGAATGCGGACGAAGGACAGGCTGTCGAGCCGGGCACCGAGATCTGCTGCATCGAAGCCGATACCCGCGCCTTGCTGAGCGCTGAGCGCACGGCACTCAACTTCCTGCAGACCCTCTCGGCGGTCGCGACGCTCACCAGGCGCTACGTGGGAGCCGTCGCCGGGTACTCGCCCAATCCCCGAGGCTGCGTGGTCCTGGATACCCGCAAGACGATGCCCGGTTTGCGCCAGGCCCAGAAGTACGCGGTGCGAACCGGCGGAGGCCACAACCACCGCATGGCCCTGTGGGATGGAATCCTCATCAAGGAAAACCACATCGCCGCTGCCGGCTCGATCAGGGAGGCCCTGAGGGCGGCTCATGCGTTGCAGGCGGGAGTCGGGATCCAGATCGAGGTCGAGACGCTGGGCGAGCTGGATGAAGCCTTGGCGGCGGGCGCCGAAAGCGTGCTGCTCGACGATTTCACTCTGGAAGACATGCACGAGGCCGTCGCACGAAACCGGGGCCGGGCGCTGCTCGAGGTTTCAGGTGGCGTCGATCTGCAGACGATCGCGGCCATCGCGGCAACCGGCGTGGATCGAATCTCGGTCGGAAAACTCACCAAGGACGTGCGCGCGGTGGACCTCTCCCTGCGCATCGATGGTTAAAGGGAAGCCAAATGGACATTCAAATCCACACCGACACTCAGATGCCGCTGCGCATCGTCCGCATTCACGACGCGGCGGAGGGCATCCGCTCCTTCCACTTGCAGCAGTCCGACGGCACTGAGTTGCCGCCCTTCTCGCCGGGTTCCCACGTGAAAGTGCAGGTACCGAACGGCATGCTCAGGAAGTATTCCCTGTGCAATGACCCGTCCGACCGACACCAATACGTCATCACCGTAAAACGGGACGGACACGGGCGCGGAGGCTCCATCAGCCTGTTCGATGAAGCCCGCGAAGGCGATGTCTTGCCGACCTCGATCCCCGACAATGCCTTCCCGCTGGTCGACAACGCGAAGGGATACCTGTTCATCGCCGGTGGGATCGGCATCACCCCGATTCTGTCGATGATCCGCAGTTTCGGCGAATTGCCGCCCGCGCCGTGGAAACTCGTCTACCTCACGCACTCGCCCGAGACGACCGCCTTTCTCGATGAGCTGAGCACGCCAGAATTGAAGAAGCAGGTGCGGGTCCACCACACTCACGGCGATTCTGCCAACGAATTCGATTTATGGACGGCCCTGGAGCGCCCCCTTCCGGGCACCCATGTCTACTGCTGCGGTCCGCGCAGGTTGATGGACGAAGTGCGGGACATGACCGGCCACTGGTCGCCGCATCAGATCCATTTCGAAAGCTTCGCCGAAGGCGGGCAGAAGCGCCCCGAGGACAAGCCTTTCACCGTCACCCTGGCCAGATCGGAGCGCCGTTTCGAGGTACCGGTGGGGAAGACGATTCTCGAGGTACTGCGTGAGCACGGCGGCAATGCGCCTTCGTCCTGCGAAAGCGGGACCTGCGGCACCTGCCGCACGAAGCTGCTGGAAGGCGAAGCGGATCACCGGGACATGGTGCTGTTGCCGGAGGAGATGGCGGGCCAGATCATGATCTGCGTTTCCAGGGCCAAGTCGGACGAACTGGTGCTGGACCTATGAGCGCCGCCGCCCGGCCGCCCGAAGGCGGCGCTCCCTCCCCCGGGGAGGGTGGGGCAGGGGTTTCGCGGAGCACTGCTCCGCGCCTGCGGAACGGGTCGGCTGCGCAAAGCCGACCCTCCGTCGCGCAGCGACCGGAGGGTAGTCCAGTGAGCGATCTCGAACCCCTGCGCATCGGCGTTGCCGGACTCGGCCGGGCCTTCACGCTGATGCTGCCGACCTTCCTGCAGGATGAGCGAATCCGCCTGGTGGCCGCCTGCGATCCGCGCGAGGCGGCGCGGGCGCAATTTGCGCGGGACTTCGACGCCCCGGTGTATGACAGCATCGAAGCACTTGCAGCCGACGAGTCTGTACAGGCCCTCTACCTGGCCAGCCCCCATCAGTTCCACGCAGAGCAGACGAAACTCGCAGCCCGATACGGCAAGCACGTGCTGGTCGAAAAACCCATGGCGCTCACGCTGCGGGAGTGCGACGAAATGATCGAGGCCTGCGAGCGGGCCGGCGTATTTCTGATCGTCGGGCACTGCCACAGCTTTGATACGCCCTACCTGGAGGCGCGGCGGATCATCGACAGCGGCGAGCTCGGCGGTGTGCGCATGATCCAGTCGATGAATTACACGGACTTCCTGTATCGCCCTCGCCGGCCGGAAGAGCTTCGTACCGAAGAGGGGGGCGGAGTCGTCTTCAGCCAGGCTGCCCACCAGGTCGACGTGGTACGCCTGCTCGCCGGCAGACGGGCTGTGCGGGTTCGCGCGGTCCTGGGCCAATGGGACCCTGCACGGCCGACCGAAGGCGCCTACACCGCGCTCCTGTGGTTCGATAACGGCGCCTGCGCCTCGCTCACCTATAGCGGCTACGGTCACTTCGACTCGGATGAGTGGTGCGGCTGGATCGGAGAGATGGGCAACGCAAAGGATCCGGCCGACTACGGCCAAGCCCGACGCCGTCTGCGCGACCCCCGCTGGTTGGCCGACGAAGCGCGGCTCAAGGCCGAAGCGACCTATGGGGGGCCTGCGTACAAGCCCCCTGTGTTTGGTGCGTCGAATTTGGTCCATCAGCATTTCGGCCCGTTGATCGTCTCATGCGAACGGGGCGACGTCCGGCCGCTGCCGGACGCGGTCTGGGTCTATGGCGACGACGAGCGCCGGCAAGTACCCCTACCCTCGCCAAGCGTCCCACGGTTCGAGGTCATCGACGAGCTTGTGGCGGCAGTCGGGCAGGGGCGAGCTCCCCTGCATGATGGCCACTGGGCCCGGGCTACCCTCGAGATATGCTTGGCGATGCTTCAGTCTGCTCGCGAGCGGCGCGACGTAGAGCTCGTTTGCTGACAAGCAACCGTGCGATAATCTTTGGCCATCAGCTTGCGGATCACACCGGTGCCACAAAGTTCTCCAAAGCGCGACTTGGAAATCGCTGAGCGCGTATTACGTCATTGGCACGAAGCTGTACCCAACGATCGCATGGCCCACCTTGTCAAGGACGCGGCACGGGGCTTCTTGCGGGCTCTGCAGGGTCGACTGGCTCCGCACGATGTTCAGCTCGGGCACTGGACTTTCCTGCGCGTCCTGTGGGAACGCGACGGTCTGACGCAACGGGAACTCACCATGGAAGCCGGGGTGATGGAGCCCACGACCTTCGCGGCGCTGCGGGCCATGGAAAAGCTGGGATACGTTTCACTTGAGCAGCGGCCCGATAATCGAAAGAATCTGTTCGTCTACCTGACGCCGCTCGGAAAGAGCCTGAAGAGCGTGCTGATTCCGTTGGCGGAGGAAGTCAATGCCATTGCCCTCGATGGATTGTCGGCAGCCGACGTGGCGACCGCGCGGCGCGCGTTGATGGTCATGATCAATAATCTGGCACAGGATGCCGGGGCAACGGTCGAAAGCGGGACGGAGCGAAGCCACAAGGTGAGTGCGAAGTAGGACCGCCGTGGAACGCCCCGCACCGCCCGGTCCGAGCCTGTTTTCCTCATGGGGCATGCGGAGCGCTGCTTCTTTCCTCGGGCTGGGCGTCGGTCCTGCCGGGAAATCCGCCGGGCGATAGCCTTCCAATCGCCGGAGATACAACCGATTCAAGGCAGGTAGCCCCGGCCGAATTTGCTTTCGTGGCACGGACGGCAGGTTTCAAATTGGGAGCAGCCGCTCAAATGTCTGGTCTGCGGAAACGACGACTGACAGCAATTGGCCGATAGTACCCCTTCAGCATCTCTTCCGGTAGCGGTCCTTCGCTGTGAGTTCAAGAATCTGACTCCGATCAACAGCAAGGAGCCAATCATGGAAACCCGCGAACATCCGCATCGGGAAGCCTGGAACAAGGGGAAGTTGGTTGGGCAGAAGGCACCGCTCAAACCCAAAGACATCTGGGCGATCCGGATTCATCTCCAGAATGCGCACGCAGTACGCGACCTCGCCATGTTCAATCTGGCGATTGACAGCAAGCTTCGGGGATGCGATCTCGTCGGCCTGCGGGTGCGCGACGTGACGCACGGAAGCCAGTTGCTCTCACGCGCGATGGTCGTGCAACGGAAAACTCAGCGACCTGTGCAGTTCGAACTGACCGAGTCTACACGCACGGCCGTGGCTGCCTGGATTTCGAAAGAGGGATTGAGGTCGGAAGACTTCCTCTTTCCGAGCCGGTTGCGCAACTCCCCGCACGTCTCCACGAGGCAGTACGCGAGGATCGTCGAACACTGGGTCGTGGCGGCCGGACTGGACCCATCCGCCTACGGTACGCACTCGATGCGGCGGACGAAAGCGACCTTGATCTACAAACGCACAAAGAACCTGCGGGCCGTCCAGCTCCTGCTGGGACACTCGAAGCTTGAAAGCACTGTTCGATACCTTGGCATCGAGGTGGATGACGCGCTGGAGATCTCGGAGCAGACGGAGATCTAGATCGTCATGTGCGGCCACAGGAGCATGCCCCGTGTGGCCGCTTTCTGGCATCATGTCCAATGAGTAATGTCGGCCAGAATCAATATCAATGATATACGTACCGTAGTGTCCGGGTAACAGGGTTAGATTTCTTACCTTTTCTCCATTGGATCAATCAACCTTTGATGCCATATAACGAAAGCTCAGGCTTGCTTCAGGGCGAAGGCTTTTTAATTTTAGGGCTACGTGGTGACGAGGCGACTTTCTACTTCTGCGATAAATGCACTGGCTGCTCATGGTTGGTGCTCGTTCAGAGATGCTGAACTGGCTAGCAATATCCTTCTAGTTGGCTATGAACTAGGCACACCGGTTTGCCATCCTGGGCAGCCAATAGTCACGGTTTTGAGCCCCCACGAAAAGGAAAGCGCGCGGCCAAACTCAACTAGCGCCATGTATGGGCGAGATGCTTTTCCACTCCATACTGATATGGCTCACTGGCCATTACCACCGCGCTACATGGTGTTAAGAGCTCGTGTGCCGGCCTCGGATTTCCCCACTGTGTTGATCGACAGTCATAAAATTGAGCTTTCCCCGTTGATTCGAGAGCAATGCCATCGGGCTTCCTGGAAGGTTGTTGGAGTTAAGAAGTCATTCTTATGCTCCATGTTCTTCAGCCATAACGGTATCAGCGGATTTAGATGGGACGTTTGCACTATGGTGCCATACGGACCATTAGCGAAATCTGTGACTCCCACAATGAAAGAGGCATTGGAACGCCTGCTCAAAAAAGAGCCAATTTCCATGAACTGGGAGTCGCATGATGATCTACTCATAATAGATAACTGGCGCATGGTGCATATGAGACCGGCGATCAACGAATCAGCACAACATCGAACCCTTGAACGGGTATTAATTCAGGAGGCGAGCGGTGAACACCCCTAACCAGCAGTCGCTTTGGACATATGATCTCATGTGGAGTAAGGCACGCTCCTATATGGAGCGTGCCCTCAATGTTCCTAGAGAAGATGATCTTTTCCCATTTTGGTCTTCACTGGCCCTCGAATTTTTAGCCCGAGCAACCCTAGCACGCGTTTCTCCAGTGCTCCTTGCCGACGCATCCGATCCCGATGGCCGCAATTTGTTGCATGCCTTGGGTCTCGTGCCAAAGATTAAGAACTTTGTCCCCAAATCGACCCAAACGTCTGACGTGATAACCCGATGCGAGCAAATTGTCCCCAGTTTCACCAAGGAATTGGAAGTTTTCTGCCGAGGTTTTACGAACAAAAGAAACGAGGAATTGCATAGCGGAGGGCTTCCCTTCGCTCAATTACAGAACCAAACTTGGCTGCCTCGGTTTTACGAAACTGCTAAAGTTCTTCTGGATTTTCATGGGAAAAAGCTGGCCGAATTTGTTGGTGTCGAGGAAGCCAAGGCTGCTGACGAGATGTTGAAAGCTGTGGCTGATGAAGCAGCGAAGAGCGTTCAAAAAATTATCAATGCTCATGCTGAGGTCTGGAAAGCGAAAGACGATAAAGAGAAAAATACCCTTACGGATGTGGCCAAGGACTATGCCCGTCCTTGGCGGGGGCACGTCATTGATTGTCCAGCTTGTGGATCAAAGGCCCTGCTTCACGGGGAGGAAATAAAACAGAACCCACCCGTTTTAGAGGATGAGCACATAGTAATCCGTCGAATCATGTTGCCGACAGGTTTGGTATGTAAGGGCTGTGGCCTAAATGTCAAAGGCCATAGCCAGCTATACGCGGCGGGATTTGGAAGTCAGTTCACAAACACAACTCGGTACGACCCGGTTGAGTTTTATGCTGAAGAGCCCGAGGAGGAATACGACGGCCCCGAGTTCAACAACGAATAGAGCCCATAATCCCATGTTGCAGGTGATGCTCAGCCTATCGGCGGTGCCTCTCTGAACCTGACTATCAAATTTATTGACAAGTACATATGCCTGAAACGCCGTCATGGTTGAAGCGATCTGAAAACGGGAGTATTGGTGAGGCACGTGCCAGGGCATTCCTTCTGGAACGATTCTGGCTGCTCGAGCGCTCCGTGGACAAGGATGGTGCGGACTACCTTATCCAAAGGCGACTCACAACTGACAATTTCCTTAGCCGAGATCCGCCGCGCCTCGGGGTTGTTCAAGTGAAGTTCCTTCAGGATGAAGGGACGACAATATATCTGGCTCCTGAGTACGTCTGTGACAAGGACAATCGCCCCTATTCCGAGTTCTTTCTCCTCGTACACACTGGGAGCGAGGATAGTCAGCGTCAATTTCTATTGACGGCAAAGCAGATAACTGAGGACTTCAAAAAATCAGTGCTAAAAGGTGGGGAAGAAAAATACTATATTCCCGGTGCGAAGCTCCTGCGGGAGTCAACCTATGAAATCCTGAATAAGCGAAGAGCGCTCGACAAAATCGAACATGCGCTCAACAACGCCAATTTCCTACGAAACAGATCATATTTTGGCGGATCTCAGTATGTCAAAATAGAGAAACATCATATCGATAATGATTATCTCGTGCCAATTGACAATGGGTATTGCGATTTCGACAAGGAGTTCTTTGAACAAAAGAAAAAACTCCAGAGTGCTTTATTCGATCTTGAAGAAGTTACGGAGGCAATTGGAAAGATTCTTCGTTCAACGGACCCCATTGAGGCCTTTGAGTTGTATGAAGAAAGTATCGAGCAATATATTGGATCTGGAGGGTGGCGTAGTTGCTTGAGTTTCAAATCCGACTTCTTCGAAGATGAAGATTTCATCTCGGCAGCACGAAATCATAGGGCTCGGTTAAATAAGATTAGGGAGTTTGGGCTTGAGCATGACTACCTAAACCTTCTTGACGAATATGAGCAGAAGACAGTGAGTTGGATTATTAATAACGAGGCCTGGAAAACGAATGACTTTCTGAAAGTTAGTATTAACTATGATGCGAAAACGCTCAAAAACGCCACAGTGCGATTTCAGTCCGTCGAGTCCGATGCCACCAAGTTCGATAAAGTTATTTCCTCCGTGCTCGGAAAGCAAACAATCATCTTCAAGCCCGCTTCATTAAAGAGAGCGTGGGATGCTCCGCATGATTCTGATACCTCCTCAATAGTTCGCTCAAACTCATGGATAATCAGGCGCACATTCCAAAAAGAGTTAGACAAACACTTGCTTGGTGAAGATTTTGTCAGCCCGTGGATGTAAATCTAACTTCATGTTCATGACCGTCCGCTTCGAATAACTGGCTAGTTCCGGTTTGGGCCGGATTCAGCCGGCCGGCAGCCGGGAAAGCTGCCGTGGAGCCTTGAGACCGGCTGGGCGACGGCTGACCGCCTCACTGCTGCCACTCATTCCAATGGTCATGAGCATCAGCAACGGCCGAGGAAGAGCCCCTCGGATCAGCGTCTGGACCTTGGCCTCAGCTGTCGTTGGCACCCAATGTTCTGTCCGGCTGCAATGCGCCAGTCAACTGCCGTTCGGTCGTTGGCCGAAGTCAATCTCGGCTTTTCACTTCGAGTGGTAACCGGACCTGTCCCAAAGCGGCGGATCGCTTCAATGGCCGGTTCCGCGTAGCAAAGCGTCTAGGCCGATGCATCCGGACGCGGTGCAGCTCGCCTGGCGAGGTCGAGAAGGCGTCCTAGAGGAGACGCATCGCATCTTTTGATGCCGTCCAGATTTGGGAATATGCTCCTCAATTTTGTTGTTGGAGGGAGCACTATGGAAATAGAGCCTAAGAAGCGGGGCTCACCGCCCGACCTGCCGCGGCTCATCCAAGACGTCTTGGCTGAGCTGGGTTATGACGCAGATGCAGCCTCAGTTGCTGAGCAGGTTCGCCGCCTCGACATCGGCCTGTCGGTCGAGGATGAGTTCTTGGTCGTTTGCGCTTGGCGCGAGAAGTGCCAGCTCCTGCACAAACTCGACCAGCACCAGGTGCCCATAGCCTCCAAGCAAAAGTTTCAGGTGCCTGACCTGCTGGCCAAGTTTTCGACCCAGACCAGTAAGTCCCCCATGTTGATCGAGGTGAAATCAAAGAACGAGCCCCGTCTGTCGTTTAGGCCCGACTACCTGGAACGCCTGCAGAACTACGCCGACCTAGTGGGCATGCCTCTACTAATTGCGTGGAAGTTCCACAGCGTATGGATGCTTTTCGAGGTGCGGCATATGAAGAAGGCTGCCAAGAACTTCAACATCACGCTGAATACTGCGATGCAGGAGAACCTGCTCGGCGCCTTGGCCGGCGACGTCGCTTACAAGATCGGCGCCGGCGCGGGGATGCACTTACGCTTACGCAAGAACAAGCTGCTCGGAATCGAAAAGTCCGACGAGGGCTACTCTGAGCAGTGGGCAATGACGATTGACGATGTGAGCTTCACCGACCGCGAGGGTGCCTGTCGCACAGACCTTGACGGGGATGTTCAGTCGTTGTTCACCACTTGGGACCTGGAGGACAAGGAGGAGCACACCGACTCTCACGTCCACATGCACTTCGTCGCAGGAGACGAGGGAATGCAGTTCGCCCATACTGCCTTGGTCCGTCTGCTGAACTGGGAATCGCCCCACGATAACCGGCCGCACTGGCGAGGGTTGCTACGGAAGGAACAGGTCACCGCGAACGTGGCAAGCTTTTCAGCCGCGCTGGATACTGCGTTTCGGCAGAAGGTGGTA
Source organism: Zoogloea sp. (assembly GCA_009026175.1). Lineage (GTDB taxonomy): Bacteria > Pseudomonadota > Gammaproteobacteria > Burkholderiales > Rhodocyclaceae > Zoogloea. Next base: position 33,638 of record WBTZ01000029.1, read on the forward strand.
TCCCACGTTTTCTACTTTCAGCCTCATGTCATGCCGGACTTTTTGCAGCCGCAATGTGGGCTTTGACAAGTGATATAAACCGACATCCAAGCGAAGATCTTGTGATCATATCCATGGAACTTAACTGAAATGAAAATCAGCCTTGCTGATGACGAATTCAAGAAGGCCTTCCTAGAGGGGACGCTTGTAATCGATGGCCTTGAAATCACGTTGGCTCAAAACGATGCGAGCAAGCCACGGATCTACAAACTTGTCGGCTCTCTCTTTGTCAGCCCTGACAAAGGAGTCGAGGCACGATTGGTGTGGGAGCGTGAGGCTGATCATCCTTTTGATCCGTTCGCATCGTTAAAGGCCATGGAACGGATTAGGTCCGGGGACCTCTTCCCAAAAGACCACTATTTCAACCTGAGGGCCGTCGACACAGCAGGCCGGGCGTGGACGCATCCCGCCGTCAACTTGAAACGAGAAGAGTTACCACAAGCAGAAATCTTGACGATTTCTTGCGACTTCATTCAGGTCGAGTTGGACGTAGACGAAAAACTTCCGCTGGCCCATTTTGTCTTCCATGACAATATTGGCATCCGCATGAATTTGGCGCACTCATCGGAGGAGCCATATCGCAATCGACGACGGCTTACGACGAGGAATGCTGCAGCCAAGGGTACCGTCGATGGGCTCGAGGTCGACTACTACCCAGTCATTGCTGACAAGGCGGGAAGCGCTCACGAGTTCTCGGCCGTTGCCAAGACTGGGGTCACTCCTCCCAAGCACTTCGACGCTCGCTTACTGGAGGCGGTTCAGTTCGCAGTGGCGAAGATGGCGTGGCCGATCATGCGCGAAGTGATTCAAGACGGAAAGCAGACCATCACGCTCTCAAAGTCTAGGCCCTTCAACAACGGCCTTGTCGAATCCGCTTTGCCGAAACATGCGGATGTAGATTTCTACCGTTTGATCGAGCGCTTTTATCAATACGCCAGGTCGGAAGCAAAAGGCGACGATGCGTCGCCGCTGTCGAAGAAGATTGGTGGCCTTTTCACGTTGAAGGGCGTTTGGCTCGAAACCGTCGCCCTGCTGCTGGGCGTTTCCGTGGAGAGCTTGCTCAATGAATCAATCTACAAATCGCTGGGGGTTCCGGACGAGGTTACCAAGGCCAAGATTCAAGCCCTCATCGACTATGTGGGCACGGCGCCGCACGATGCTAGCTTGACGAAGCGGGCCAGCCAGATCATGGGGGGAATGAAATCCAGTAGCGCGAGCGATAGGCTCCATATCCTGGCCTCAATCGGGGTGATCTCCAAGGAGGACATCAAAGCTTGGAAATCAATTAGGAATGCGGCAGCCCATGGTGGGCTCGAGGTAGATCCGTCTGAGCTGCAAAGCTTGCTCGAGAGAGTCTATCGCCTGGTAGCTATGGTCTATAAGCTCGCATTCTTCCGGATTGGCTACCAGGGCGTGTACATGGACTTCTCAACCCGTGGCTGGCCGCCCGCTCAGTTCGATGTTGCAGCGTACAAAGAGCAGCTGAAAAAGCTTAAAGAATAAGCCCAAAATTCTGGTCAAACTCCGGCTAATCACGATCGCGAAGCTGGGGGCGTTGTCGGTCAGGGCTAATTGAACTGCGGGCTGTGGTGCCAACTGACGGACTCCTTTGCGGTGCATAAGCGGACCGACTCTATTGCAGTCTTGACAGGCCGCTTCGGCCGAGATACAGCCGCTGATCCGACGGGCTCTTCCTCGTCCTTTGCAGTCTGTCAGAACGGTATGGCCAAATGGCAGCTACTGCCTACAACCCGACTGCCACGTGCGCTGGTAGCAGTCACTCAGTGGACCGGCTCACTTCGAAAGCCGCTGGATGATCTACTTAAAAACATAGGCTGAAACTGTGGGGATCCCCCCATGATGAGCACTTCGTTCAAATGAAATTCGCATGGTTGTCTATGAAATCCGGGGCGATTCAGATTAAAATCGGTAGCCGCCCCAAGCTGGAGCTTAACCAGGCTTGCGTTAACGCGGGCTTTCAGCGAGGTATCCCCTGCCGGATTGCGCAATGTATTGTCATAGATTGCGCTTGGTGTAAAGGAGAAAGACGCTTGGGGCGGCGTCCCCTTATTCGAAGCCCCATAACGATCACCATCACACCATTTCAAGCACTTGATGAATCTTGACGCATTTGATGAAATGCAAAAGCGAACGAGCGTCAGCTGGTTTTCCCACATTGTTCTGGGAACCCCGTACAGCCAGTTGAAGACGGTGGTTTATCCCAAGCCGCACTACAAGAGCTTCGTCATTAAGAAGCAGAATGGCGGCCCCCGGGTGATTCACGAGCCTCGCAAAGAACTAAAGCTCATCCAGAAAAAGATCTTGGCCTTTCTCAGCGAGCGCGCCGGCCCGATAAAACCAGCTGTACATGGCTTTGTGCACAAGCGTAGCATTCTCACCAATGCCCTGAAGCATTGTTCCCCCACAACACACCACATACTTAACCTGGACCTGAAGGATTTCTTTCCTTCAATCACATTTCGCCGGGTCCGTGGAGCGCTTCGAAAGCATCCATTCGATTGCTCACACGAAGTGGCCACGTTGATCGCGCACATATGCACCTTCAACGGCACGTTGCCCCAAGGGGCCCCTACGTCGCCATTTCTATCTAACATGCTGTGCCGAAGGATGGACCGCGACCTGACTGACCTTGCACGGCGCTACAGGGCGACATATACGCGATATGCCGACGATTTGACGTTTTCGTTCAATGTACGGTCCGCCGAGCGACTCCCTTCTGCAATTTGCATGGTCGAGGATGGGAATGTAGCCCCCGGCACCGAACTGACAGAGTTGATCACCACCAAACACGGCTTTGCGATTAACCCTACGAAAACACGTTTAAACGATCGCTTCGGCCGGATGGAGGTGACGGGTCTCACAGTTAACAATTTTCCGAACGTTCGACGAAACTTTATCGACAGGATTCGCGGAGCACTCAACGCCTGGGAAACTTATGGCTACGCGGCCGCCCAGTTAGAGTGGGAGAAGCGCAATGCTACTTATATTGCTGCCCCTTACATAACGAAGTTGTGGAGACGGCAGACCCGTGCAAACTTTGTTCCAAAGCTGAAAAACGTTCTTTGGGGAAAACTCCTATTCGTCCGCATGGTCAGGGGCAAGGAAGATGCACTCTATACACGGCTGGCGGAACGCTACAACAAGGCCTGTGCCGCGGAACAGGGAACAGTCCCCTTTGTTTATGAAAAGTTACCAATTGAGCCGGTGGTTCGGGACTATGGGTCAGCTGAGGACGCGGTGTTCGTTCTCGAATGGATGGGTGATTACCACTCATCACCCGGAGTTTTTGAGGATATGGTTTGCAGCCAAGGGACTGCGTTTGCATACCGAGAACTCAACCTCTTTGTTACATGTGACCATTTATTGAGCGGCGCCAAGGCCAAGGTTGGCACCTTTGAGGTAGAAGCAGATTATGACGCCAAGGAAATGGTGAACAAGACCCTTCAACTGGTGCATCCGTTTACAAAGCAGAGTTGGCCGGCGAAGGTTCTATATCGCAATGCTCAACTGGACATCGCCCTGATTGCGTTTGACATGCCCCAACCACCGCCTCACCGCTACTTCGCTGCAATGGAAAATTCCATAAGGGTGCGTACAAGTGGGATCTTGATCGGTTTTCCGGCATACAAAAATTGGAACCGTCCAGATTTTCTGGAGGAAAAAGTCCTTAACCGCACGGAGCCGAACAAGGGAATGGCTAGCTTCACGATCACCGGCGCGGGTAGCATCCGTCCAGGAAACAGTGGGGGGCCGTTTGTGGATGATCGCTTCCGTGTTGCTGGGGTTGCCCAACGCGGTGCATATATGGGTGATGGGCATGACGAATGCCTGTGCTTCGAAGTGCTAAATCAGCTAATCGATAAATGGAAGGCGCCGCAGGCGAAATCGGTGCTCCCCGAAAATAAGATCGCTGCAACGATAGTGGCTACAAGCCCCGGCGCAGTCTCTACCGCTGCACCACAGACATGATCTAGAGGGCTAAACGTTGTTCGATGAACAATGGATTGTCATCAAGCAAATTATGGCTGAGGATTTCGTGCCTTTTGACCTGTCAGGTGCTACTTTGGGTACTCCACTCTATTAGCTGCCGTCGAACCGTTACTACGATCTATGTGGCTCCGTGGCAGTAAATTCCACCTTATTGCTCCAGCAATTAAGGTTATTTTTTTGGGTCGAGAACCTGCAGCTCACATCCGACTGTTCATCGGCCGTACTGAAACTCCTGCCTGGCAATCAGATGAGGTTGCTTTGGCCTGATGATTGGTGATTGCTCTCTGATTCAGTTAATCTCTGGTATTGGCCCAGTCCGGCAAAGACCTTTGCCTAAAGGTTTCTGTCACGAAGTCGATGAAGACGACGGCTGCTCCTACTGCCAGCCTAGCATGGCGCGGTTCAAGCCCACGGTGCTTGCCATCTCTCCCATGGCCTGTGCCGTAAAGGCCACGTAGTTCAGTCAGGTAGCCAGGCAAAGCAGACAAATTCCGAAGGATCAACCGAACATTCTCGGCCCCCTTGGCCTCGTTGGGAATTCCCTCGGGAACAAGCTTTAGAGCTTTCGCGAGAAGCTTCGTGAGGTCGTTGATGTCGGCCCCCTTTCCGAATTCGATCTCCAGTTTTCTCAGGATCGTCTTGCAGCAAGTCTCGACAAGCTCTTTGGCGGTACCAATAGCTAGTGCCGGATCAGACTCCACAGCCCGCTCCAGCCGTTCAATTTCCTTCTGCATCCATCCTGCATCCAATGCGTCGGCAACGGAGCGAGCACGTGTGACGGACCTTCCGACACTCAGCTTGGTCTGCCGAGGAACGAATCTTGGGCGCCCGGCAAGAGGCTCGTCTTCAACCAATTTCCACCCGTGGAGCTGAATGCGTTCATTGATCGCATTGACTAGGCGCAAGCAGTCGTTTCGATCAGGACGGACGAGCGGATGCACAACCTCGCAGAAGAATCGCAAAAATTCCTCAGTTGGTCCATCCATCAACCTGAATCTGGGGTCAGCGAAGATCCAGTCGTCGGGCCAATCATCAGGGTTGTTTACCCGGTGTTGCCAGATATCACGCGAAGCCGACTTGAATCGACTGTCAGTTGAGGGAAGGCTTTCAAGATCGTACAGACGCTGGAGGAACTCAACCTCATCCAACGCGCCAGACCAAAAGATTTTCTCTATGCGGAAGAAGTCGACGATTTGTTGCTTAACATCACGGGGCAACTCAATGCCCTGTTGACGCCAGCCCATTTTCTCTTCCAGCTTGGGAGCAATTTTGACCTCAATCCAGTCATTGGAAAACTGCTCAATAATCGGCTTCAACCGCTTGTCGATCTGACTTTCCAGTCCTTCTCTACGTGTGCCCAAGTGGGCAAATTCACGGGCTTGGATCCGAAGAGATAGGGTCCAGATGGTTGTCCCCCCATTCCAATTGTCGTACCCGGTTTGCTCGATCTGAGGATCAGCGGATCTAAGTAAAGCCGCTGCGTCCATGCTCCCATCGGCCACAAGCATCTCTACCGTAGTTGCGAGGATCGAATCAAGGTCGTCAGTTAGTGATGCCATATGCGCTTCAGGGGGCAACAGGGCCCATTTGTTAAAACATAAGCATTTTTACTGGCTTTTTACTGTGGACGAACCATTTTTCCAATAGTCTTAAGCCACCGTCGGCAACTTGCCACATTGCAGACTTCATGCAAGAAGTCTTGGAAAGGCAGCTTCGGCCGATAAACCGCCGCTGGACCTTCTCTCCGGATGAGCGCCCAACTCCGTTACCTTCCGTCGTCTCCTGGAGTCACCAAGGGCTGATAGGGGCAAGGCCGACCGATGCGAGCAGTCTTTAGGGGCGGTTTCCAGGTCCGCATGCGCTTGGCAGAGGCTCTGCTCACATTGCGCCATGTCGGCCTGCAGCATGGGCATGAGGTCTTGCGGGCGGAGCTAAGGACCTGGCGGTGCGTCAGGTCCTGAATTGTCCTGTCCGGGGCGTGCGCCCCGGGGCCAAGCTCTCAGGCCGTCAGTTCCAGCAGCTTGCCGAAGGCGGTGGCGAACTGGGCCAGGCCGTCCTGCTGCAGTCGGTCGCCGAGGGTGTCGAGGTCGATGCCGAGGCTGGCCAGGGCGGCGAGCTGGGCGGTGGTGGCTTCCGGATCGGCGCCGATGCTGCCGGGCTGGACCTGGCCGTGGTCGAGGAAGGCGGCGAGGGTGGCGTCGGGCAGGGTGTTGACGGTTTCCTGGCCGATCAGCGGCTCGACGTACATGAGGTCGGGGTAGGCGGGGTTCTTGGTGCCGGTGCTGGCCCACAGCATGCTCTGCGGGCGGGCGCCGGCGGCGGCGAGGGCGGCGAAGCCTTCGCCGTGGAAGCGTGCCAGGTAGTGCTGGTAGGCCTGGCGGGCGAGGGCCACGCCGGTCTTGCCGCGCAGGGCCAGGGCGGTGTCGCCGCCGGTTTCTTCGAGGAGCTTGTCCACCAGGGCGTCCCAGCGCGACAGGAAGACGCTGGCCACCGAGCGCACCTTGCCCAGGTCGCCACCGGCGGCGGCGAGCTTCTCGAGGCCGCGCTGGTAGGCGCCGGCGACGGCGTCCACGTGCTTGAGGGAGAACATCAGGGTGACGTTGAGGCTGAGGCCTTCGCCGGTGAGGGTCTCGATGGCGCGCACGCCGGCCGCGGTGGCGGGGATCTTGACCAGCAGGTTGTCGCGGGCCACGGCGGCGCGCAGGCGGCGGGCGGCGGCCACGGTGCCGGCCTCGTCGTCGGCGAGGGCGGGGGAGACTTCCAGGCTCACGTAGCCGGCGTCGCCCTGGCTGGCCTCGAAGACCGGGCGGATCACGTCGCAGGCGCGCTGCACGTCCTCGATCACCAGGCGCTCGTAGCGGCCTTCCGCGCTCAGGTTCTCGCTGCGCAGGGCGTCCAGGGCGGGGCGGTAGTCCTGGCCTTCGGCGATGGCCTTGTGGAAGATCGCCGGGTTGGTGGTCACGCCGGCCACGCCGTTCTCGATGTGGCGGGCCAGGTGGCCTTCGTTGATCAGGGCGCGGGACAGGTTGTCGAGCCAGACTTGCTGGCCGGCGGCGCGGGCGGCTTGGATCGGATTCATGGACGAGACCTTGCTGCGAGGAGGATTGTCTGGAAGGTTTGCTGGAGTTGGCCTGCCATTCTGGACGAATCGGCAGGCGGATGAAAGGCGCTTGGCATCAGCGGGGCGGCCAGTGGATCTCGAAGTGGCCGGCCTGGCCGGTGGGGCGGGCGGCGCCGGCGGCGATGGAGGGCAGGCGCTTGAGGAACTCCGGGTCGCCCGACAGCTGGCCGTCGAAGCTGGGCATGCCGCCGGGGGCCAGCTCGCCGCTGCCCTGGGCGCGGACTTCGCCGGCCAGGGTCTGCAGGCTGTAGTGGAGGTGGCCGTCCTTGGCCTGCAGGTGGATCTCGTAGTCGCCGAAGTTGCGGCCGGGGAACAGGGCGGCGCGGGCGCCGCGCCACAGCAGGCGGGCCTCACCGCTGCAGCGGCCGTCCGGCGGGCAGTGCCAGGTGGGGGCGTCGAGGCTCAGGTCGCCCTGCCAGCCGGCCCGCGCGGCCGGGTGGCAG
>WBTZ01000230.1 GCA_009026175.1 Zoogloea sp.
CCCCGCTCCCGCCGCGGCGCGCACCCTGTCCTGCCTGCTCCTGGCCTGCGCGGCCTGGTCCGCAGCAGCCCAGGGCCCCGGCCCCGCGGCGGCCACCGCGCCGGTACCGGCCAACAGCGACTTCAAGGAGCTGGCGCCCACCCCCAGGCTGCTCCGGCAGTTGCGCAGCGGCGGCTATGTGCTCTACATGCGCCACGGCACCACGGACAACAGCCGGGCCGACTCGGTCACCGACCTGCGCCTGGATGACTGCAGCACCCAGCGGGTGCTCAATGAAGAAGGCCGGCGCCTGGCCGTGACGCTGGGTGCCTTCATCCGCAAGGCGCAGATCCCGGTGGCGGAGATCATCCACAGCCCCCTGTGCCGGGCCACCGACACGGTCCGGCTGGCCTTCCCCGGCTTCAAGGGCCCGGTCAGGGCCGACCCGGACCTGATGTACACCGCCAACCTGACCACCGAGCAGAAGAAGCCCGTCCTGATCGCCACCCGGCGCCTCGTCTCTACCCCACCCTCCGCCGGGAGCAACCGGCTGATTGTGGCCCATGCCCCCAACATGGCCGACCTGATGGGCTATTTCGTCAAGCCGGAAGGCACCGTGGTCGTCCTGCAGCCCCTCGGCGACGGGCGTTTCGAGTACCTCGCGAGCATTCCCCCGGCCACCTGGCCGCTGCTTCTCAACACCACCGACAAAGACTGAGCATGACCACCGACCGGGGCCGCCACACCCAGCGGCTACGCTTTCTGCTGCTGTTCTTCCTGCCGGTAGCCCTTGCGCTGCTGCTGGGCATCGCCGTCAATGTCATCGCCGAGTACCAGGTGCAGCAAGCCCGCAGCCGGCTGGAGCAGACCCAGCAGCTCGACCTCCAGGCCGCCAGCGAGGCCTCGTCGATCAGCCTCCAGTCGCTGATGCTGCAGCACGACCTCACCGATGCCCTCCGCAAGGCAAAGGCTGGCCAGATCAACGAAGCAGGGGCCTACCAGCTGCACACCCGCATCGTCGACAAGATGGCCGACTTCGAGAAGCGTCTCGAGCAGATCGGCAACGGCGGGCTGAGCCCGGCCCCGGCCGAAAGCCAACGGGTGGCCCGCCAGGCCTTCCTGGACTTCAAACGCTTCGTGCTGATGAGCACCGACCTGATCTCGATCGATCCCCGGCTCGCCAGCGAATATCTCGTCAATGCCAACGAGCACTACGTCGCCCTGTCGCTCCAGCTGCACGCCATCGACGACGGGATGACACAGCGCGCCCTCGACAGGAGCGCCGAAGCCAACCAGTCCCTGGCCGACTTCCGGACGCGCCTGCACTGGTGGAGTGCGACCGCCGTCGCAGCCCTGCTGATCGTCTGGCTCATCGTGGCCAACCGCCTGGCCCGGCGCCTGGGCACCCTCACCGATGCGCTGGCAACCCTCAGCTCGGACCGGGAGGACGCCGACACCCAGCCTTGCTTCCAGCACATCGGGAACCTCGCCGCGCTCAGGAACAGCCTGATCGGGGACATGGCCCGCGCCGTGCTGGCCTACCGCGACACCCGCCGCCAGCGGAGCGTGGCCCTGGCGGCCCTGGAAACCGAGAGAAGCCAGCTGCATGCACTGATCCAGGGCATGCCCGACCTCGTCTGGCTGAAGGATGCAGGGGGGGCGTACCGGGTCTTCAACCCCCGCTTCATGCAACAGACCGGCCGGCCGGCCGAAGCCATCGCCGGCCGGCACGACCAGGACCTGTTCCCCCCCGAGGAGGCCGAGCTGTATCGCCATGCCGACCGGGTCGCGATCGACACAGGCCGCTACGAACTGCCTCCCCACTGGCGGCAGTTCGCCGACGGCCACCGCGAACTGATCGTCGCCATCAAGACCCCGATCTATGACCAGGATGGGCAACTGCTCGGCATCCTCGGCGTCGGACGGGACATCACCGCCCTGCACCAGGCCCAGCAGGCCCTGAGCGACCGGGAGCGCCAGTACGCCACCATCGTCAGCCAGGCCCCGGTCGGCATCGTGCTGGTCGATCGCGCAACCCTGGGCTTCATCAGCTTCAACGATGCCGCCTGCGCGGCCCTCGGCTACGGGCGCGAAGAGTTCGCCGGGCTCACCCTCTACGACCTGCAGGCCAGGCTCAGCCGCGACGAGGTGGATGAGATCGTGACCCGCATCGTGGCGCAGAAGGGCATGGAGTTCGAGAACCAGCGCCGCAACAAGCAGGGCGAGGTGCGCGACTTCTGGATCTCCATGCGCCTGATCGAGCTGGACGGCCGCGAGTGCTTCACCGGCGTCTGGATGGATATCACCGAACGCAAGGAGACCGAACGGGAGCTGCACCGCTACCGCGGACAGCTCGAACAGCGGGTCGCCGAGCGCACCACCCGGCTCGAGGAAGCCAAGGCGCGCCTGTCCGCCCAGGCCCTGCAGCTGACCTCGGCCAACGGCGAGCTGCGCGCCATCTTCGACTACGCCACGGTGGGCATCGTGATCCTCCAGGATCAACGCATCGTGCGCTGCAACCGGAAGCTCGACGAGATCTTCGGCTATGCCGACGGCGCCCAGCTGGGGCAAAGCACCCGGATCTGGTACGCCGACGAAGCCGGCCATGCCGCCATGGAGCAGCTGACCCTCGGCCAGCTGGAAAGCCGCCAGACCCTGTCGCATGAACAGGAACTGTGCCGCAAGGACGGCTCACGCTTCTGGGCCCGCCTGACCGAAGCCCCCATCGACACGCCGGAGTTCCCCAACGCCGTCATCGGGATCGTCGAGGACGTCACCGAAGAGCATCGCATTGCCGACGAACTGCGCCACGCCCGGGACATGGCGGAAAGCGCCAATCGCGCCAAGAGCAGCTTCGTCGCCAACATGAGCCACGAGATCCGCACCCCGATGAACGCCATCATCGGCCTGGCCCACCTGATCCGCCGCGACCCCCTCAACGACCGGCAGAAGCAGCAGCTCGACAAGCTCTCGGCCGCGGCCATGCACCTGCTCTCCGTCATCAACGACATCCTCGACTTCTCCAAGATCGAAGCCGGCAAGATGACGCTCGACCCCACCGATTTCCACCTCGAACGGGTCATCTCCAACGTCTTCGCGCTGATCTCCGACAAGGCCGAAGCCAAGGGCCTGGAATTGGTCGCCGAGATCGGAAGCCTGCCGCGCATGCTGCACGGCGACGGTGTGCGCCTGGGCCAGGTGTTGCTCAACTTTGCCAACAACGCCGTCAAGTTCACCGAAAAGGGCAGCGTCGTGCTGCGCGGCAGCGAGGTACGACGCGACGACAGCGGGGTGTGGCTGCGCTTTGAACTGTGCGACACCGGCATCGGCCTCAGCGCCGACCAGCAGGCGCAGCTGTTCACCGCCTTCCAGCAGGCAGACCTCTCCACCACCCGGGTCTATGGTGGCACCGGCCTGGGCCTGGCCATCAGCCGGCGGCTGGCCGATCTGATGGGCGGCCACGTCGGCGTGGCCAGCACGCCCGGCAAGGGCAGCACCTTCTGGCTTGAGGCCCCCTTCGGACTGTGCCCCGACATGGTGGAGGACACCCAGGAACTGCTCCCCCCGCGCACCCGCATCCTGGTGATCGACGACATGGAGGAAGCCCGCGAATCCCTGGCCGACCTGCTCAAGGCCCTCGGTGCACGCGTCGACCAGGTCGCCTCGGGCGCCATGGCCCTGGAGAGCGTGGCCGCCGCCGATGCCCAGGGCGCGCCCTATCAGATGGTGTTCTCGGACTGGCTGATGCCCGGCCTGAACGGCGCACAGACCTGCGAGCGCATCCGGCAACTGCCACTGCGCCTCCAGCCGGTGTGCATCCTGGTCAGCGGCAGCAGCGGCTGCCCAAGCGACGTCACCCGCAACAACACCTTTGCCGCCTTCATGCCGAAGCCAGTGCTCCCTGCCATCCTGGCCGACACCATCGCCCGCACCTCGGGCCTCGCACGGCTGCCCGCAGCGGCCGAGCAATCCGGGCAGGTGCCCGGCGCACTGCCCAGCTTCGAACCCGGCCATCGCCTGCTGCTGGCCGAGGACAACGCCATGAACCAGGAGGTTGCGCTGGAACTGCTGACCGACCTCGGCTTCGTCCCGGACCTCGCGGCCGACGGCCGGCAGGCCCTGACCCTGGCCAGCCAGCACCCCTACGAGCTGATCCTCATGGACGTGCAGATGCCCATCATGGACGGCCTGGAGGCCGCCCGCCGGATCCGCCTCCTGCCCGGCTACGCGCAAACCCCCATCCTGGCCCTCACCGCCAATGCCTTCGCCGAAGACCGGGCGGTGGCCCTGGCCGCCGGCATGAACGACTACATCCCCAAGCCCGTCGACCCGGACCACCTGATCCGCACCCTGGCCAAATGGTTGCCCACGGCATGCCGCAGCACCGGCCCCCTCACCCCGGGCGCCCCCCTCTCCAGCAACCAGGGGAACGAAGAACTGCGCCAGCGCCTGAACCTGATCGAAGGCCTGAAAATGGAAACGGGCCTGCGCTCGATGCGCGGCGACCTGCGCCGGCTCGCCAACTTCCTGCAGAAATTCGCCACCGATCACGGCGGGGAACTGGAGTCGATGCGCGATGAACTTCAGCGGGGCGATGCCGTCTCCGCCCGGCGGCGCGCCCACACGCTGAAGGGGCTGGCCGGTACGCTGGGCCTGGACCGGATCCAGCACCTCGCCCAGGAGGCGGAACTGAACCTGGGCAGGGAGTCCGACGACGCCGTCCGGCAAACCATCCTGAGCACCCTGGCCAACGCCCTGGCCGCAAGCTGCACATCCATCCACACACACCTGAGCGATGCACCGCCCGGCGCCACGGCCCCGCCTCCCCGTCCCTGGCACGAACTGCAGGCGCGGCTGCTGCAGTGGCGCAATCAGCTCGTCATCGACGACCTCGATGCGGCCGAGACCTACGCAGGCCTGAGCACCGATCTGCAGCAGCGCGATCCTGCGCTGGCCGACACCCTGGGGCGTGCCGTCGACGAGTTCGACTTCGCGGGCGCCCTGGCCGTGCTGGATGCCTGGCTGGAGGCCACTGAACAGGGGCCTGCACACGACGGCTGAGGCGCTTGCCAGACACCCGCGCGACCGCAAGAATGGCGCCCCCGCCCGCAGCCTGATCGGACAGGCAGACACCTTGCCGCCATGAACTCGACCCGCCTCACACAACTGCATACCGACATCGACGAGCGCGTCCGCGTCATCCGCACCGGCCACACGGACTGGCTGTGCGGCAAGGGCTGCGACAATTGCTGCAAGCGGCTGGCGGACGTACCCCAACTCACCACCGATGAATGGGCCCTGCTGCAGGAGGGCCTGGCGGCACTGCCGCCTGACCAACTCGGCCTCATCACCGCCCGCATCGCCGCGCTGGGGCCCCGCCCGGCCCGCCCGGTGACCTGCCCCC
>WBTZ01000231.1 GCA_009026175.1 Zoogloea sp.
GTCGCCCACGTGGTGGCCGAGGGTGTCGTTGACGTTCTTGAAGCGGTCCAGGTCGAGGAAGCACAGGGCCACCTTGCCCCCCGCCGCGCCGGCCTGGGCGATCGCGGCGGCCACCGTGTCCGCCAGGGCGGCCCGGGAGGGCAGGCCGGTGAGGAAGTCGTGGTTGGCCAGGAAACGGATGCGGGCCTCGTCGGCCTTGCGCTGGCTGATGTCGGAGAAGACCGCCACGTAGTGGGCCGCATCGCCGCCGGGAACCCGCACGCCACTCACCGACATGTCGGCCGGGAAGCTCGCTCCCGACTTGCCGCGGATCCACACCTCGCCCTGCCACAGGCCATCCCGGGCGGCCACCTCCCGCAGGCTGGCGGCAAAGCCCTTCGGGTGGCGCTCCGGATCGAAGAGGTGCAGCGGCTGCCCGGCCAGGTCTTCCCGGGTGAAGCCGGTGAGGCGGGTGAAGGCGCGGTTGATCATGACCACCCGGCGGTCGGGCTCGACCACCACGATGCCCTCCGAGTTGTTCTCGAAGACCCGGGCCGCCAGCCGCAGGCTTTCGTCGCGCCGGTAGTTGCGCAGGGCAAAGCCGATATCGGCGCTCATCTCGTCGAGCAGGGTGACCGTATGGGCATCGAAGAAGCCGGGCTCGGCCTTGCTGAGCACCAGCGCACCGGCCTCCCCCTCCTCGCCGTGGATCGGGAACAGGGCAAAGGAGCCTGCCCCGGCCGGCATCTGCCCGGCGGCGCAGGCGGGGCCGCCGTTGAAGATCTGCGCCCCGGCGGACAGCCCCGCGGGGCCGGGCGACCAGGCCGGCACCCGGTCGGGGCTTTCCTCGCCGCCCCGCCCCCAGGCCGCGCTCGGCCTGAGGACCGTCTCGCCGGTCTCGCCGGTTTCCGCAAAGCCGATCCAGGCCAGGTCGAGCTCGCCGTACTCCACGGCGATGCGGCACACCTCGGGCAACAGGCGGGCCGCATCGGTGGCATGCACGATGGCCTTGTTGGTGGCCGACAGGGTCTGATAAAGCTTGGTCATGCGGGCAATGTCGCGCGCCGTGTCGCGGCCCGCCTGCAAGTCGTAGCAGGAGCCGACATAGCCGGTGAACACACCATCCTCGTCATACAGCGGGGCCCCGTGGTCGGCGATCCAGTGGTAGCGGCCATCGGCGCTGCGCAGCCGGTACTCGCTGACCAGCGGCATGCGGGCGGCCAGGGCCGCCGCCCAGGCCGCCAGGCAGGCCTCGCGATCGTCCGGATGGACGCCCTCGGCCCAGCCATAGCCGGCCTCCTCGGCGAGGCTGCGGCCGGTGAAGTTCAGCCAGGCCCGGTTGAACCAGTCGCAGGCGCCGCTGGCATCGGCCCGCCAGGCCAGGTGAGGAAAGGTCTCCAGCATCGCCAGGTGCTCGTCGCGGGCCCGGGCGAGCTGGCGGTTGCGGGTGCGCAGGGTGGTCAGGAGGCCGTTGAGGGCCGCCGCCAGTTCGCCCAGCTCGTCCCGCCGCAGCACGGGCACGGCGACTTCGCCTTCGGCTCCGCCCTCCTTCTGGCTGCGTCCGGCCAGAGCCTTGCGGATGCCCTCGGCGGGGTGCAGGACATAACGGGCCAGCAGCAGGTAGATCAGCCCGGCCACCACCGTGAGGATGCCCCCCAGCCACAGGGACAGCTGCACGACCGTGCTGCGGGCGCCCTGCCAGAGGCTGTCCGCCTCCAGCTGCAGGGCCAGCACGCCATCCTCGAGGCGGCCATTGGCCCCGTCGGAGCCCATCAGCAGGACGGGTTCGAGCACCTCGAGACGCCGCGCATCCAGATCCAGGTTGCGCCAGCCCTTGCGCTGCTGCAGGACGTCGGCCAGGCGCTGCTCGAATACCGGCTCGCGCAAGGCGTCAAGCGCGCTGTCCTGCAGGCCGTGGTCGGTCGCCGCCAGCACCCGCGGCGGGGAGCCGGTCACCAGGATCACCTGGACCACATCTCGGGAGGCGCCCAGGGTCGAGATGAAACGGCGCAGATCGGCGGGCTCCCGGGCGGTCTCCGCCGCCGAATAGATGGCGGCCACGATGACATCGGCGCGCTGCTCCACCAGCGCTCGGAAACGCTCCAGGATGCTGGTGTGGATGAGGGCCACCAGCAGGCCCATGGCCGCCACCCACAGGACCAGCAGAGGCCCCATGAGACGCCAGCGCAAGGACAGGAAACGGCCCGGCAGGGGCATCATGCGGTCACATCACTGGCGGCGATGAGGTCCCGGGCGATCAGGAAGTCCTTGAGGCTGCGGCTCTGCCGCAACTGGGCCAGCGTCATCATGGCCCCCTGCAAATGGTCAAGGGATCGCGCCACCGGCCCGTCGGGGGCCAGCAGCACACGCTGCTCCTGGCGGGACACGTAATGCAGGCCGGCCAGCGTCGCCCGCAGCTCGGCCACATCGACGTTCTCCCGGCGCGCCATGATGGCGTGGGCCTCGTCGGAGTGCGATTCGATGAAGGCCATGGCGCGGTAGTAGGCCACCACGAAAGCCTGCACGTCAGGCCCGCGGCGCGCCACGAAACTGCTGTCGAACACCAGGGTGTCCACCACCTCGCCCGGCACCTGGCCACTGTGGAACAGCACCTTGCCATTCTTCTCGAGAAGCCGGTTCGACTCCGGGGGAAAGCACACCGCCGCCGCCACACGCCCGTCGGCGAAGGCCGCCGGCATCGCGTTCTGCGGCATCGGTACGAGCTGGACATCACGCACGGTGAGCTCGACGCTGGCCAGTGCCAGGGCCAGCAACTGGATGTGCAGGGTACCGGGCTCGATGGCCACCCGGAGCCCCCGCAGATCGGCCAGCCCGGCGAGGGCATTGCGCCCGATGACCACGTCCGCCCCATCCGAATAATCCACCACCGCGGCGATCTGCGGCCGGATACCGGACTGGTCGGCCGCCAGCAGGAGCTCGACCAGGGTCGCCCCGCAACCATCCACCTGCCCCCGCTCGAAGGCCCGGCGGGATGCGCCGAGGGAGGTGAGGTCCACCAGCGACACATTCAGCCCGGCCTCATCGAAGAAGCCCTTCTCCCTGGCCACATAGAGGGGGTCATAACCCGGCCAGGGATTGGTGGCGAACTTGATCGGCTCCCGGCGGCTCGAGCTGCAACCACTCCCGCAGCCCAGCAGCAGGGTCGTGGTCCCGAGTCCGGCACGCAGGAAACGGCGACGGGGCAAGGAAGCAGTCATTCACAAAAGTGTCTGGAAATTTCGACGCAGTATGCACCACTGCGCCTTGTATGCCCATGCGCCAGGAAGGGAAATCCCCCCTGGAGAGCGCGGCCTGCCGCCTGATTCACCGTTGACCCCGGTCAAGGCCGCACCCCGCCGGGGCGCCTATAGTCCGGCCGCGTCATTCACGCCACCGCCAGCCCATGACTCCCGCGCATCCGATCGAACTGGTCTGCCCCGCAGGCAGCCTGCCCGCCCTCAAGACCGCCGTGGACCACGGCGCCGACTGCGTCTACCTCGGCTTCAAGGACGCCACCAACGCCCGCAACTTCACCGGCCTCAACTTCGACGACAAGGCCATGGCCGAAGGCGTGCGCTACGCCCACGATCGCGGCCGCAAGGTGCTGCTGGCCCTCAACACCTACCCCCAGACCGACAACTGGCAACGCTGGACCGCCGCGGTGGACCGGGCCGCCGCCTGTGGCATCGATGCGGTGATCCTGGCCGACCCGGGGCTGATGGCCTACGCCCGCCGGGCCCACCCTTCGCTTCGCCTGCACCTGTCGGTGCAGGGCTCGGCCACCAGCTACGACGCGATCAACTTCTACCACGAGCATTTCGGCATCTCCCGCGCGGTGCTGCCGCGGGTGCTGTCCCTGGCCCAGGTGGAGCAGGTCATCGCCAACACCCCGGTGGAGATCGAGGTGTTCGGCTTCGGCGGCCTGTGCGTCATGGTGGAGGGGCGCTGCGCCCTGTCGGCCTACGCCACCGGCGAGTCGCCCAACTGCAACGGGGCCTGCTCGCCAGGCAAGCACGTGCGCTGGGAGCAGACCCCGAAGGGCATGGAGACGCGCCTCAACGGCATCCTCATCGACCGCTTCGCGGACGGCGAGCGGGCTGGCTACCCGACCCTCTGCAAGGGCCGCTTCGAGGTGAACGACGAGACCTACTACGCCATCGAGGAACCCACCAGCCTCAACACCCTGGAACTGCTGCCCGAGCTGGCCGCCGCCGGGGTGCGCGCCATCAAGATCGAAGGGCGCCAGCGCAGCCCGGCCTACGTGGCCCAGGTCACCCGCGTGTGGCGCGCCGCCCTCGACCGCCTGCAACGCGAACCCGCCGCCTTCCGCGTGGAGCCCGCCTGGATGGCCGAACTCAACAAGGTGTCCGAAGGGCAGAGCCACACCCTCGGCGCCTACTACCGTCCCTGGAAGTGACCCGCCCATGAAGCTCGCCCTCGGCCCCCTGCTCTACTACTGGCCCCGCCAGTCCACCCTGGCCTTCTACGCCGACATGGCGGAGGCTCCGGTGGACATCGTCTACCTCGGCGAGACGGTGTGTTCCCGCCGCCACGAACTGCGCCTGCCCGACTGGCTGGAGGTGGCCGAAACCCTCGCCGACGCCGGCAAGGAGGTGGTGCTGTCGAGCCAGGTGCTGGTGGAGTCCGAATCCGACCTGAAGACCCTGCGCCGCATCGTCGCCAACGGCCGCTTCCGCGTCGAAGCCAACGACATGGGCGCGGTCCGCCTGCTCAGCGCCCCCGATACGCGGGCCACCAACTGGGTCGCCGGGCCCACCCTGAACATCTTCAACCCCGCCACCCTGAACCTCTTCGCCGGCCTCGGCGCCACCCGCTGGGCGGCCCCGCCCGAGATGTCGCGGGCGCAGATCGCCGCACTGCGCGCCGGCCTCGACGCACCGATGGAGGTGGAGGTGTTCGCCCACGGCCGCCTGCCCCTGGCCTATTCGGCGCGCTGTTTCACTGCCCGCCACTTCAACCTGCAGAAGGACACCTGCGAGTTCCGCTGCCTGCAGTTTGCCGACGGCATCGCCCTGAACACCCGCGAAGGCCAGCCCTTCCTGACCCTCAACGGCATCCAGACCCAGTCGGCCCAGGTGCACACCCTGCTCCCCGACCTGCCCTCGGTGGTGGCCGATGGCCTCGACATCCTGCGCATCAGCCCCCAGGGCGAGCACACCGGCGAGATCATCCAGCTCTTCCGCGACACCCTCGACGGGCTGGCGACACCCGCCGCCGCCCTGCAGACCGCCCGCCCCCTGCTGCCCGCCGAGCCATGCAACGGCTTCTGGCATGGCCGCCCCGGGGTCGAGCAGCTGGTCACCGCCTGACCCGGCCTACCGGAGCCCCCCATGAAGATCCCCGCCTTCACCC
>WBTZ01000030.1 GCA_009026175.1 Zoogloea sp.
AGCCGGTCGCCCCGCCCCCTGTGGCCATGGTGCCCAAGGAGGAGGCGAAGCCCGCCAAGCGCCCTGAGAACAAGGACGAGGCACCGCAGGCGGCAGCCGTCGCCAAGGCCGTGCAAAGCTGGGCCGGTGCCTGGTCGCGCAAGGACGTCAAGGGCTACCTGTCACACTACGCCCGCGAGTTCGAAACGCCCAAGGGAATCAACCGCAAGGCCTGGGAGGAAGAGCGCACCCAACGCCTGACCAAGCCGGGGAACATCGAAGTCGAACTCGAGAACCTCAAGGTGGTGGCGGTCGAAGGCAACCGGGCTACCGTCAAGCTTCGTCAGCACTATCGCTCGCTCAACCTGTCCACCTCGTCCAACAAGACACTCAACCTCATCAATCAGGACGGCAAGTGGGTCATTCAGCAGGAGCGGGTTGGCGGTTGATGCGTGGCCTGTTGCAAGCAGCCGGCCGGCTCGCGCTCGTGCTGGCTTCGTCCTGGACATGCCTCGGCATTGCCGCAACCTCGCCCGTTGCGCAGGGATCCGGCGATCCGGACCCAGCGCTGGCGGCGGTCGTCCGTGACATCGAGGACGGCAGGCTCGACACCGCGCTCAAGAAGGTGGATGCGCTCATCGAGCGCTTTCCCAACTTCCGTCTGGCCCACCTGATCCGCGGCGATCTGCTGCTGGCCCGGACACGCCCGATCGCCGCCTTCGGCAACCTGTCCGGTGCGCCGGCCGACAAGCTGTCCGACCTTCGCGACGAGGCCATCGTCCGCCTCAAGGCTTACCGCAACCGTCCGCCGAACAACTACGTACCCCGCTACCTGCTGCAGATGGAGCAGGAGCAGAAGTACGCGATCGTCGTCGACACCCAGCGCTCCCGTCTTTACATCTATCAGAACGATGGCGGGCGCCCCCGCTTCGTCGCCGATTACTACATCGCCCACGGCAAGCTCGGCGCAGAGAAGACCCGCGAAGGTGACAAGCGGACTCCGATCGGGGTCTATCACGTCACGGCAAACCTGCCCCGCCAGAAGTTGTCGGACTTCTATGGCAGCGGCGCCTTTCCGATCAGCTATCCGAACGAGTGGGACCGGCAGCAGGGTCGCAACGGTCATGGCATCTGGCTGCACGGCACGCCGAGCGACACCTACTCCCGGCCGCCACGCGCATCGGACGGCTGCGTGGTGCTCACGAACCAGGATTTCGATGCGATTGCAGGCTACATGCAGATCGGCCTGACACCCGTCATCATCAGCAACACCATCGAATGGCTGAGCCTCGAAGACTGGACCAGCGAGCGGACCGCCCTCAGCCGCCAGATCGAAGCCTGGCGCAAGGACTGGGAAAGCCGTGACGTCGACCGATACCTCTCCCACTACTCCAAGTCCTTCCGCAACAACGACGGAGATCTTGAACAATGGGCGCGCCAGAAGCGCCTCGTCAGCTCAGGCAAGACCTGGGTCAAGATCGCACTGGACAAGATGAGCGTCTTCCGTAACCCGGGCAAACAAGACATGATCGTGGTTACGTTCGAACAGGACTACCGCAGCAACAACCTTTCAAACGTCCTCCGCAAACGCCAGTACTGGATGAAGGAAGGCGGACAATGGAAGATCATCTATGAAGGCTTTGCCTGAGTCTCAACCCCACGGAATCACCATGAAAAAATTCATCCTTGCCGCAATCCTGGCCGGGCAGGCACTTGTCGCCGCGGCAGCCAACCCCCAGGTCGAACTGAAGACGAGCGCGGGCAACATCGTGCTGGAGTTGTATCCCGAGAAGGCGCCCAAGTCGGTTGCCAACTTTCTGGAGTACGTGAAGAGCGGCTTTTATGATGGCCTGATCTTCCATCGCGTCATCGACGGCTTCATGATCCAGGGTGGTGGCATGAACGCCAAGATGGAAGAGAAGGCCAAGCTGCGCCCGCCGATCGAGAACGAGGCCAAGAACGGCCTCAAGAACGACGCCGGCACGATTGCCATGGCCCGCACCCAGGACCCGCATTCGGCCTCAGCCCAGTTCTTCATCAACCTCGAGGACAACCGCGCCCTCAACTCGCCCTCGCCGGACGGCTGGGGCTATGCGGTGTTCGGCAAGGTCACCGAAGGCATGGAGGTGGTGCGCAAGATCGGCAAGGAACCCACCACCACCCGCGGCTTCCACCGGGACGTACCCGCCACGCCGATCATCATCCAGTCCGCCCGGCAACTGCCTGAAAAGGCTGCCAAGTAAGACAACAGCAGCATCCACCCCCTTTCCCACCAGGAGTACCCACATGGCTGTCAAACTCACCACCAACCACGGCGACATCGTCCTCGAACTGGACGCTGAAAAGGCCCCCGAAACGGTCAAGAACTTCCTCGCCTACGTGGAATCCGGCCACTACAACAACACCGTCTTCCACCGGGTCATCAACGGCTTCATGATCCAGGGCGGCGGCTTCCAGCCCGGCATGAAGCAGAAACCGACCCTCGAGCCGATCAAGAACGAAGCCGACAACGGCCTCAAGAACGAGGCCGGCACCATCGCCATGGCCCGCACCAGCGATCCCCACTCTGCCACCGCCCAGTTCTTCATCAACGTGGCCGACAACGACTTCCTCAACCACCGCTCCCCCGACATGCAGGGCTGGGGCTATTGCGTCTTTGGCCGCGTCAGCGAAGGCCAGGACGTGGTCGACAAGATCAAGGGCGTCAAGACCGGCTCCAGCGGCTTCCACCAGGATGTCCCCAAGGAAGACGTGGTCATCGAACGCGCCGAAGTGATCTGAGCCTCGCGGCAAGAGGGCGTCCAGCGCATGCAAGTCCACTTCATCTCCGATCTGCATCTGACCGCTGATCGCCCTGCCCTGACCGCCGTCCTGGAGCGCTACCTCACGGGAGCCGCGAGGGCGGCGGCACATGTGTATATCCTCGGCGACCTGTTCGAATACTGGGCCGGCGACGATGACGTCGAAGACCCGCTGAACAACCAGGTAGCCGGCCTTCTGGCTGCATTGAGCGGTGCGGGCACACAAGTCCATTTCATGCCGGGCAACCGGGACTTTCTGCTTGGCCGCGAATTCGCCGCCCGGGCCGGCCTGGAGATCCTCCGGGAGCCGACCCTGATCGATCTCGATGGACAGCCTGTCCTGCTGTGCCACGGCGACGCGGAATGCACCGACGACCTGGCCTACCAGGCCTTCCGCGCGCAGGTCCGCAACCCTGCCTACCAGGCCCAGTTCCTGGCTCAGCCCCTCGCCGCGCGCAAGCAGTTCATCGCCGGCGTACGGATGAAGAGCGAGCAGGCCAAGGCCGGCAAGCAGGCAGAAATCATGGATGTGAATGCCGGCGCGATTGCAGAACTCCTGCGGCAGCACGGCTATCCTCGCCTGATCCATGGACACACTCACCGCCCTGCCCTGCACCTCCACGAGGTGGACGGGCATGCCTGCGAGCGCTGGGTCTTGTCTGACTGGCGGGAGGACGCGGGCGGCGTCCAAGGTGAAGTACTGGTCTGGAAGGACGGCGCGCTCAGCCGCCTGCCCCTCCGCTGAGGAGCCGGCCGCTGCCCGCCATCACGGCAGGCAGGACCAGGAAGCACGGATCAGATGAGGGCGAGGCCCCGGGCCAGATCGGCCTTGATGTCCTCGATGGACTCCAGCCCTACGGCGACACGCAGCAGGCTTTCACGAATACCTGAAGCTTCCCGTGCCTCGGGAGAGATCCGGCCGTGGGTCGTGGACGCCGGGTGGGTGAGAGTGGTCTTGGTATCACCCAGATTGGCGGTGATCGACACGATCTGCGTCGAATCCACCACTTTCCAGGCCTCCTCACGACCGCCCCGGACTTCGAAGCTGACGATCGCCCCGCCGCTGCCCTGCTGGCGCAGCGCCAGTTCATGCTGCGGATGGGACGGCAGGCCCGGGTAATACACCCGCGCCACCTGGGGCTGGGCCTCGAGCCAGGAAGCCAGCTCAAGGGCCGCAGACGACTGGGCGTCCATGCGGATCCGCAGTGTCTCCAGCCCCTTCAGGATCACCCAGGCATTGAATGGCGAGATGCAAGGACCTGCGGTGCGCAGGAACTTGAACACCTCATCCACCAGCTTCTTGCTGCCGCACACCGCCCCGCCCAGCACCCTGCCCTGGCCGTCCAGGTACTTGGTGGCCGAATGGATCACCAGATCGGCACCCAGCTTGAGCGGCTGCTGCAGGGCCGGCGAGCAGAAGCAGTTATCCACGGCCAGCAGCACACCCGCCTCGTGGGCGATGGCTGCAACTGCCGCGATATCGACCAGCTCGGTCAGCGGATTGGACGGCGACTCCACGAAGATCAGCCTGGTCTTCGGGGTGATGGCAGCGCGATAGGCATCCAGATCGGTGGCCGGTACAAAGGTCGTCTCGATACCGAAACGGGACAGGATGTTGTTGAACAGCTGCTGGGTCGCCCCGAACAGGCCGCGGGAAGCCACCACATGATCGCCAGCGCTCATCAGGGCCATGACCATGGACATGATGGCTGCCATGCCGGACGCCGTGGCCACGCAGGCCTCGGCCCCTTCGAGAGCGGCCAGGCGCTGCTGCATCGCGGTGACGGTCGGATTGGTGAACCGGGCGTAGACGTTGCCGTCCTCCTCGCCCGAGAAACGGGCGGCCGCCTGCGCAGCACTGCCGAACACGAAACTCGAGGTCAGGTAGAGCGCCTCGGAGTGTTCATTGAACTGGCTACGCTCGATACCGGCCCGCACCGCCTGGGTATCCAGGCCAAGCTCATCCATGGACGGCATGCTCAGCCCTCGCTCCGGGAGACCAGATTCAGGTCCATCTGCCCCTGCCCGTCTTCACTGGCGGGCTTGCTGGCCGCATCGTTGCGCTGGCTCTCGACCCCGGTCAGGTATTCGGCGGTCACGTCCCCGGTCACATAGGTGCCATCGAAACAGGAGGTTTCGAACACCGTGATGGACGGATTGAGTGCCTTGACCGCCAGCTTGAGGTCGTCGAGATCCTGATAGATCAAGGCATCAGCCCCGATCTCGGCACAGATCTGCTCCTCGGTGCGATCACTGGCGATCAGCTCACCCTTGGTGGGCATGTCGATCCCGTAGACGTTGGCATAGCGCACCGGGGGCGCGGCCGACGCCATGTAGACCTTGGTCGCGCCGGCATCGCGCGCCATCTGGACGATCTCGCGGCTGGTGGTACCGCGCACGATGGAATCGTCCACCAGCAGTACGGCCTTGCCCTTGAACTCCTGGTGGATCGTATTGAGCTTCTGGCGCACCGACTTCTTGCGGATCGACTGCCCCGGCATGATGAAGGTACGTCCGATGTAGCGGTTCTTCACGAACCCTTCGCGATACGGCACGTTGAGCTGGTGCGCCATCTCCATCGCAGACGGGCGGCTGGAATCCGGGATCGGGATGACCACGTCGATCTTCAGGTGCGGCATCGTCGCGCGCAGCTTGCGGGCGAGGAACTCGCCCATCTTGATGCGAGCGTCGTACACCGAGATGCCATCGATCAGGGAATCGGGGCGTGCCAGGTAGACAAACTCGAACATGCACGGGGCATGCAGGGTGTGGTTGGCACACTGGCGGCTGTGGAAACGCCCTTCGGTATCGATCAGGATGGCTTCACCGGGGGCAACGTCACGCACCAGCTTGAAGCCCAGCACGTCCAGGGCCACGCTCTCCGAGGCCACCATCCATTCGGTACCCTTGGGCGTGTCATTGCGGCCGATGACCAGCGGACGGATCCCGTAGGGGTCACGGAAGGCCAACAGGCCGGTTCCGGAGATCATCGCCAGGGTGGCATACGCCCCCCGGCAGCGGCGATGCACGCCGGCCACGGCGGTGAACACGGTTTCCTCATCCAGGCGGAAGCCCTTGGCCGCCGCCTGGAGTTCATGGGCCAGCACGTTCAACAACACCTCCGAATCGGAGTTGGTGTTGATGTGGCGCAGGTCCGACAGGAACATCTCGCGCTTCAGCTCTTCCGAATTCGTGAGGTTGCCGTTGTGGGCCAGCATCAGGCCGAACGGCGAATTCACGTAAAAGGGCTGCGCCTCCTCCGCCGCCGAAGCAGAACCGGCAGTCGGATAGCGCACATGGGCGATCCCCCAGTTACCCGGAAGATCACGCATGTTGCGGGTGCGGAACACGTCACGCACGAGGCCCGAGGCCTTGTGCATGTGAAAGCGCCCGCCCTCCGTCGTGGCAATCCCTGCCGCGTCCTGCCCCCGGTGCTGAAGCACCTGGAGTCCGTCATAAAGGAGCTGATTGACGGGTGATGTCGCTACTACGCCAAGAATCCCACACATTTCAAACCACCTATCGGTATCTAAGTCTTTGTCCAACAAGCTCGGGAAGCCACGGGCGCGATGCCATCACCGCTGTCTCGAGGGGCGCCGAAACCTGCGCCTCCCGCCACCACGCTTCCCGGGCAAAGCCGCCGATGCCGACGAGCAATGCCACAGCGAAAACAATCACACCGCCACGCAGGATGCCGAAGCACGCCCCCAGGAAACGGTCTGCCACGCCCAGCCCCGCCGCCCGGATCAATTCTCCGAGCAACCAGCGCACAAGCGCGACCATGATCAATACGACAACAAAAATGGCCAGAAATGCCGCCACGCCCTGGAGAACCGGCTCCGTCACCCAGCGCGCGACGACAGGCTGCACGTCGGCCATGAAGGTCCGGGCTGCAAAAAATGCCAGAACCCAGGCCACCAGGGCGAGAATCTCCGACAACAACCCCCGCCAGAACCCCAGCACGGCAGAGAGTCCCACCAGGCCGACAACGATGTAATCCAGAATATTCAAGGCTGCAGGGTCACGACTTGGGCGAAACCGACGCGGCCACGCCAAGCACCTTGCTGATCCGGGCCGCAGCCTTGTCTGCAGCCGCCTTGTTCGGGAACGGCCCTGCCCTCACGCGAATCTTGTCCCCCAACTGCTCGACGTAGGAAGAATAGCCCTCGGCCTTCAATTTTGCGCGCAGGCTGGCCACGTTTGAAGCCTCCCGGTACGCCCCGAGCATGACCACGTGGGGCGCAGCCGCGCCGCTTTCCTTGGCGGATGCACCTGCCAGCAGGGCCTTGGCCCGCTCGGCCTCCGCCCTCTCGCGCTCAGCCTTTTCCTTTTCGCGCTCCCTCTCCCGCTCCCGTTCCTTGGCCTTGGGATCCGGCTTCGGCTCCGGCTTGGGTGAAGGCTTGGCCTCGGGCTTGGGGTCAGGCTTGCGCGCCTCAGTACGCAACTCGGCCTTCGGTGCCTCTCCCTTGCGGGGCGGTGGCAGGAGCTCCTCGCCGGGTTTGAAGATCGGGGCATCCACATCGGCGTCCAGCTTGCCGCGTTTGGGCGGCAGGTCATCCTGCTCGGGTGGAGCGGATTCCTCGGCCACTCCGCCGGCCACCGGCTGACTGGGCACCGGCCCCTTGCCGGTGATGACCCGGGAGGTGAAATTGCTGCCCTCCTGGCCCGGAATGCGGATCTGCACGTCTTGCGTCGGGGTCCGCGGCTCGTGGTCCATCACCATCGGAAGCACGATGACCGCCGCCAGCGCCAACGCAGCCGACCCGACAAGGCGCCGACGGGCGCGCTTTTTCAGGTCGTCCTGGGAATCGTTATCCGCCATCTTGAAGCTATACCTGTTACGCCTTCCGCGCGGCGAGAACATCCGCCACGGTCAGGAAAGAGCCAAAGACCACGATTCTATCACCCTCGGCAGCCCGCTCATGGGCCTGCCCATACGCCGCCTGTGCCGAATCGCACTCGACGACATCGCCAGCCACACCGCACTCGCGGATGATCTCGGCGAGGCGGGATGCAGCCAGACCACGAGGGCCGGGCAAGGTGCAAGCCAGCCAGTGATCCACGCGATCACGCAGCAGCCTGATTACGCCGGCCACGTCCTTGTCGGCGAGCATCCCGACAACTGCCCAGGTCTCGGGGAAGAAGCCCATGCTGGCAAGGTTCTCACTGAGGACACCGGCAGCCTGCGGGTTGTGGGCCACATCCAGGACCACCGTGGGGCGCCCAGGCAACACCTGGAAGCGTCCCGGCAGATCCACCAGCATGAACCCCTGGCGGATCGCCTGCATCGGTACCGGCAGGAGGTCGCGCACGGCCTCGCATGCAGCCATGACAGCTGCGGCGTTGAGGAGCTGATTGACTCCACGCAGGGCGGGATAGGCCAGCCCGCCGCGACGACTTCCGCCCGCCAGCCAGAATGCCCACTGCCCTTGATCCCCCGCAAAGCCGAAATCCCGGCCGCTGACCCACAGGCGGGCGCCGATGGCTTCCGCATGACGAACCAGGGTCTCCGGTGGCTGGGGATCGCTGCAGATGGCCGGCTTGCCGGAACGGAAGATGCCTGCCTTCTCAAAGCCGATCGCCTCCCGGGTATCCCCCAGGAAATCCATGTGATCCATTGCGACACTGGTCACGATGGCGCAATCGGGTTCAAAGACATTGACGGCATCGAGCCGCCCACCCAGGCCCACTTCGAAGATCACGGCATCCACGCCCGCCCGGCAGAAAGCCACCCAGGCCGCCAGCGTGCCATGCTCGAAATAGGTCAGCGGCACCTCGCCGCGTGCCAGCTCGACAGCCTCGAAGGCCTCGACCAGCGCATCGTCGGCGGCATCCCGGCCGTTGATGTGAACACGTTCGTTGTAGCGCACCAGGTGTGGCGAGGTGTACAAGCCCACCCGATAGCCGGCGGCGAGCAGCACCGCCTCCAGCATCGCGCAGGTGGACCCCTTGCCGTTGGTGCCACCGACAATGAACACCGGGCAGGTCTGGGGCAGGTTCAGGGCATCCTTGACCTGTCGCACCCGATCCAGCCCGAGCTGAATGACCTGACCGTGACGCGCCTCGAGCAGGCCAAGCCAGCCTTCCAAAGTTTCCGGCAATTGCATGTCAGGCCACTGTCGCCACGGAAGCCTGCCGGGTCAGCAGGGTCAGGAGCTCGGACAGGCGGTCACGCAGCTCGCGCCTGTCGATGATCATGTCCAGAGCCCCCTTCTCGAGCAGGAACTCGGAGCGCTGGAAGCCTGCGGGCAGGGTCTCGCGCACCGTCTGCTCGATCACCCGCGGACCGGCAAAGCCGATCAGGGCGCCAGGCTCGCCGATCACCAGATCGCCCATGAAGGCGAAGCTAGCCGACACCCCGCCCATGGTCGGGTCCGTCAGCAGGGTGATGAACGGCAGCTTGCGTTCGGACAACCGGGTGATTGCGGCAGTGGTCTTGGCCATCTGCATCAGGGAGAACAACCCCTCCTGCATGCGGGCGCCGCCGGTGGCCGTGATACAGATGAAGGGCAGGCGCTGCTCGAGAGCCGCCTTCACACCACGGACGAAGCGCTCACCCACCACCGAGCCCATCGAACCGCCCAGGAACTCGAACTCGAAGCAGGCCACCACCACCGGCACGGTCTTGATCGCCCCCTGGACGACCACCAGAGCATCCGCCTCGCCGGTATCCTCGTTGGCCGCGGCCAGACGTTCCGGGTAGCGGCGGGAGTCCTTGAACTTCAGCGGATCGACCGGCACCACTTCGGCGCCGATCTCGAAACGGCCTTCCGGATCAAGCAAGTAATCCACCCGCTGGCGGGCCCGGATGCGCTGATGATGTCCGCACTTGGGGCAGACATTGAGATTGCTCTCAAGGTCGGAACGATAGAGCACCGCCTCGCAGGCCGGGCACTTGCTCCACAGGCCTTCGGGAATGGACTTGCGGGCAGACGGCGTATCGCGCTTGATCTTGGGCGGCAGCAGCTTCTTGAGCCAGCTCATCGGGCACCCCCTGCCGCATCCATGGCCTCACGCACGCCCCGCAGGAAGGCGGTCACCCGGGACGGTGCTTCACCCGGGGCACTGCTTTCGATCTCTTCGATGATCCGGCTGCCGATCACCACGGCGTCAGCCAGGCCGGCAATCTTTGCCGCCGTCGCACCATCACGGATGCCGAACCCTACGCCCACCGGCATGCCGACCTTCTCGCGGATGGCCGGAATACGCTTGGCCACCTCGTCCAGATCGAGTGTTGCGGAACCGGTCACGCCCTTGAGGGAGACGTAGTAGATATAACCACTCCCCACGGCGGCCACATCCTCGAAACGCTGTTCGGTGGAGGTCGGCGCCAGCAGGAAGACCGGATCAAGCCCGCCCGCCCGACAGGTCTCGGCAAAGCCCCGGCATTCCTCGGGCGGATAGTCCACCACCAGGACACCGTCCGCACCGGCTTCGGCGGCAGCCTTGACGAAGGGCTCGACGCCCATCGCCTCGATCGGATTGGCGTAACCCATCAGCACCACGGGCGTCTGATCGCCGGTCGCACGGAAGTTGCGGACGATGTCGAGCACCCGCCGCAGGCTCATCCCTGCCGCCAGGGCACGCTCGGACGCACGCTGGATGGTGGGACCGTCGGCCATCGGATCGGAAAAGGGAACGCCAAGCTCGATGATGTCAGCACCACCTGCCACCAGGGCCTGCATCAGCGGCAGAGTCATTTCCGGATCGGGATCGCCCGCGGTGATGAAGGGAATCAGGGCCTTGCGCCCTTCCCCTGCGAGCCGTGTGAAAGTCTGTTGGATTCTGGACATGGGAATGTACGAATGGTCAGCGGCCCCGCCGGACTGCCCGGCGGGGCCGCGTTGAATCAGAACTGGATGCCGGACTTCTCGGCGACGGTATGCATGTCCTTGTCGCCACGACCGGACAGATTCACCAGGAGAACCTTGTCCTTCGGCAGCGTCGGAGCGAGCTTGGCCGCATAGGCGAGCGCATGCGAGGACTCCAGGGCAGGAATGATGCCCTCGAAACGGCACAGGTTATGAAAGGCCTGGAGCGCCTCGGCATCAGTGATGCCGACATACTCGGCGCGCTGGATGTCCTTCAGCCAGGCGTGCTCGGGGCCGACGCCCGGATAGTCGAGACCGGCGGAAATCGAGTGGGTCTCAATGATCTGGCCGTCCTCGTTCTGCAGCAGGTAGGTCCGGTTGCCATGCAGCACCCCGGGGCGCCCTGCGCTCAGGGACGCGGCGTGCATGCCAGTCTCGATACCGCTGCCGGCGGCTTCCACACCGATCAGGCGTACATCCTTGTGCTCGATATACGGATGGAAGATGCCCATCGCATTGGAACCGCCGCCGACACAGGCGATCACGTAGTCGGGCTGGCCACCGGTCATCTCGGGCATCTGCTCGATGCACTCCTTGCCGATCACCGCCTGGAAGTCGCGCACCATCATCGGATAGGGGTGGGGGCCGGCCACCGTGCCGATGATGTAGAAGGTGTTACCGATGTTGGTGACCCAGTCGCGCATGGCCTCGTTGAGGGCATCCTTGAGGGTGCGGGAGCCGCTTTCGACCGGCACCACGGTGGCGCCGAGCAGCTTCATGCGATAGACGTTGGCCGCCTGGCGGCGTACGTCTTCGGAGCCCATGTAAACCACGCACTCCATGCCGTAGCGGGCCGCCACGGTGGCAGTCGCCACACCATGCTGGCCCGCCCCCGTCTCGGCGATGACCCGCGGCTTGCCCATCCGGCGCGCGAGCATGGCCTGGCCGATGCAGTTGTTCACCTTGTGGGCGCCGGTGTGGTTGAGGTCTTCCCGCTTCAGATAGATCTGTGCGCCGCCGAGCAGCTCGGACCAGCGCTTGGCGTGATAGATCGGGCTCGGACGACCCACGTAATGCTTGAGCTCGTAGTTGAACTCGGCGACGAAGGCAGGATCAGCCAGCGCCGTCTCATAGGCCTGCCGCAACTCGGTCAGCGCCGGGATCAGCGTTTCTGCAACGAACACGCCGCCATAGGGCCCGAAATGGCCTCGCGCATCAGGAAAATCGTAGAGGGCATCAGCCATGTGCATGTTGAACTCCGGCAACAAAATCGGTGATTAAGGCAGCGTCCTTGATACCCTTCGCTGACTCCACGCCACTGGATACATCCACGGCCCAGGGGCGCACCCGCCGCACGGCCTCACCCACGTTGGCCGTATTCAGGCCTCCGGAAAGGATCAGCGGCATCGGCAGATTGCCAGGGATCAGGGACCAGTCGAAGGTTTCGCCGCCACCACCATAGCCCTCCACGAAGGCATCCAGGAGAAGCCCCTGGGCACCCGGGAAGGAAGCCGCGTATTTTAACAGATCAAGACCCGGCCGCATCCGCGCCGCCTTGATGTATGGCAGACCGAAGCCGACGCAATCCGCCTCCCTTTCGTCGCCGTGAAACTGAAGCACCTGCAGGGGCACATGCCTCAAGGCGGTTTCGACGAACTCCCGCCCGGGCTCGACAAACAAGCCCACCGTCGTCACGAAGGGAGGAACCAGCCGGGCCAGCTCCGCCGCCCGCTCAAACGCGACAAAACGGGGGCTCGGCGGATAGAAGACAAAGCCGATCGCGTCCGCACCGGAATTCACCGCGGCGCGGACGTCCTCTTCACGGGTCAGACCACAGATCTTGATTCGGGTGCGATGCACGGCGCCTCGGGTATCAATAGTTGGGGAGGCGCGATGATACGCCCGCCGCCGGGCAGCGGCCACCTCGGCGGATACTCCACCCCGCAAAGATACAGGCCATCGGGGGCAAAGGTCGGCGCGGCAAGGCTGCGGTTGCGCAGCGCCAGCAGCTCCGCCATCCAGGCAACAGGCTGACGCCCCTTGCCCACGTAGACAAGCGCCCCGACCAGATTCCGGATCATGTGATGCAAGAAGGCGTTGGCGTGGAAATCGAACAGCACCACGTCCCCGTACCGATGCACCTGGATGGAATGCATCATCCGTACAGGCGACTTTGCCTGGCACTGGGCCGCCCGGAACGAGGTGAAGTCATGCTCACCGAGCAGACTTGCGGCAGCCTGTGCCATGAGCGCCTCATCCAGGTCGCCATGGATCCACCCGACCCGGCCGGCCAGGATTGCGGGCCTGACCCGCCGATTCAGCAGGACATAGCGATAACGCCTGGACTCTGCACTGAAGCGGGCATGAAAATCGCCGTCGACCTCCACGGCCCACAGCACCGACACTCCCGCAGGCAGATGACTGTTGGTGCCACGCACCCAGGCCTCCAGAGGGCGATTGGCCGTGGTGTCAAAATGCGCGACCTGCGCCGTGGCATGCACGCCAGTATCGGTCCGCCCCGCGCAAACCACGCTGACAGGCTCCTGCGCCACCGAGGAAAGCGCCTGCTCGAGGCGGTTCTGAACGGTCCTGCCGTGAGGCTGGATCTGCCAGCCCTCGAACAGCTCACCGGAATACTCGACGCCAATCGCGACCCTCACCAGCTCTCCCAAGAACACATCATCAGGCCCGCCATCGCCAGACAGGACAACATCCAGTCCCGCCAGTGCCACGGAAGGCTGCGCACTGCAAGGAACGGCTCATCCAGCGGTACCGCGGGGTCCTTCAACAACGCCCGCCAACCACCGGGTGGCGGATTCTCCACGTATTGAAAGACCAGAAGAAAACGAATGATCAGACGCTCCGGGGAGCCCCCCGTCCAGCGCAGGGGCCGACACAGAAAATCGATACCGGAGGCCAGCGAGGAAGCGTCGAGACCTTCAAGCAAGATGGCCGCCAGCAAGACCACCAGGACCAACCTGCCGCCATGCACGGCGGCAAGCGCCAGGCCTTCACGCGTTGGACTGATGGAAACCCCGGAGAACGCCAACTCCCCCGGGGTGAACCAGGCGAACAACACCAGAAGCACCACCAGCAGGTAGCGCACGCGCCGCAACAGCCGTCGCGCACGCTGGGGCATGCAGCCGAACGCAACCGGGGCGATCAGCAGCCCCAGCCACATCAACCCGGCCCCCCGCAGCAGCTGGACCGCCAGAACCAGACCCACCCAGGCAATCAGCAGCGAAGCGGGATGGAAACGGAACCGGGCCCCTGACCAATCCGGGTGAATCAACAAACTCCTCAGGCGAGGCGCGCGAGAATGGCCTGAGCCTCGTCCTTCTGGCGTCCGTTGCCTTCCTTCAGGACTTCTTCCACCAGTTCCCTGGCCCCGTCCTTGTCGCCCATTTCCTCGTAGGCCCGCGCCAGCTCAAGCTTGGTCGCAACTTCCTGATGCAGATCGAGATCAAGGGGAGGTTCGGTCGGGGGCCCCGGATCCGGCAACTCAAGCTCGAAGGGGGGCGTGGCAGACTTGCCGAGCTCCAGGTCGATCGACTCCAGTGAGGAGACCGGGGTCATCGGACGGGTGCTCGTCAGATCGCTACCCGCCTTGTCATCGAGCTCAAAATCGAAATCGAGCAGGCTGCTGTCAAAGCTGGTCTTCTCGAGATCAACGGTGGCCGTATCAGCCTGCATGCCGATGGCCTCATCCGCCAGCGTCGCCGTGAGATCCACGTCGACCGTAGGCTCGGCACGCCCGATGGGCTGGTGGTCACCGAACTCGGAGCTGATCTCGAAATCGAGATCGCTCGGGTCAGGCAGGCTGAAATCCTCGCCAACCCGCGGCGCCTGGGTCGAAGTAGCCTCCAGGTTCAGCGGAAAGTGGTCTCCCGCCACCACCGTTGCGCCAAGCGGCGCTTGCTGGGTGGTCGGCATGTCGAAGCCAAGATCGAAATCGAGCCCACCACTGCCCGCATCCCCCACCGGCGTGGGCGTGCCAAGGGACGCAGCCTCGACAGCGGGCGTCGCGCTCAGATCGAGGTCGAAATCAAGCGCGGACGTATCCTGCATGGCAGGCGAGATGGTCGCCGGGCCGGAGGAAGCAACCGCCTTGTCGATATCTTCGAGACTCGCGTACTGATTCAGCTCACCCGGAAGAGCCCAGGTGTCCTTGAGCTGGGACGGGGACTCCAGCGGATCATCATTGAGCGAAGCCGGCGAGGGATCACGCACCGGCTCACGCTGCACGGGTCGGGCCTCGACCGGTGCGACACTGGCGGGCGCCGGCGCGGCGGCCGCGACCGGCGCAGCCCCCGGTACCGGGACACGATACAGCGGGCTGTCGGGATCGAACTTGCGCCCGAGGGCGGCCGCCTTCTCCCAATCGGGGCCATTGCCGCCCGTCAGGGAATAAAGCTCCGTAGCCGTAGTCTCGAACTGCTTGAGATTCTTGCGCTGGGCATAGATCTCAAGCAGCTTCAGATGCACGCCGGTACGACCAGGATCGGTCTTGAGGGCATCAAGCAGAATCTCTTCGGCTTGGGCATCGCGCCCGTAAGCCATGTAAACATCGGCCTCCGCAACCGGATCCACGCCCTCGTCCGTATCGATGGAAGACAGGCCCGACTGACTGAAGTCGGTCTGGATCAGGCTGCTGCTGCCGGTGTCAACGCTCTGACCGCCCGCGCTGCTGAACACCGAATTGGCGCCTTCATTGAACTCGGACAGCACCGGCGTAGTTGTTGGCGCACCGCCCGCGTTCCGGCGCTGCCGGAGCTTGTAGCCCCCCCAACCCAGCAGCAAAGCCAGGATGCCACCGCCACCGAGCAGCAGGGACATGTCTTCCGGGGCCGCGGCCGGAGCCTCCGGCGCCTTGGGCGGCTCGGGAGGCGGCACCGGCTTGGGCTCGGGGGCTGGCTTGGGCTCGGCCACCGGCGCTTCGGCAGGCTTCGGAGCTTCAAGCTTCTCCGGCGCATCGGCAGGCGGCTGTGCGACTGCCGGGGCGGCCACCGGATTGGCTGCAGCCGGAGCCGCGGCAGAAGCAGGCTCAGGCTGCACCTGGGCGAGCCCCTGACTCTTCAACTCGACCAGCCGCTGGAGCTCCTTGATGCTCTTCTCCAGCTCGGCCAGACGGGTATTCGCCTCACGCAGGGCCTTGTCCCGGGAAACAAGATCCTCCTCGAGAGCCTGCAAGCGGGCACCGGACTTGTCACTGCCAGCCGCGGCGGACTTGCCACCCTCCTCACTCTTGGAGACCTTGAGCTGATCGGACGCCCCCAGCACGGCAGGCGCCCGGTCTTCAACCTTGGCCCCGATGCGACCTCCGCTCCCCTGCTGGGCGGGCGCCTCCTTGGCCGGAGCGGCGGCGGCCTGCTCGGCCAGGCGCCGGCGATAGCGTCCGAAATCAGCCGAGTGGGCAACCACCTGCTGGCGCGAGGCGTCGCCGGCCAGCTGCCGGACTGCCTCGGCATCAGGAATCCGGAGAATCTTGCCCGCCTGCAGGCGGTTCATGTCATCCGCCTCGAACGCCCCTCGATTACCCTGGAACAGCGCCAGGAGCATCTGCTCCATCGACACGCCGTCCGGGCGGTTCTCGGCGGCAATCCGGTTGAGGGTATCTCCCGCCTGGACAGTATAGGAACGCCCGCCAGCGGGGGCCTGCGCAGCCGGCCTGGATACGCGGGGGGCTGCTGCCCGGGCCGTCCGTGCCACCGGCATGCCCTGGGGTGCCTGGCGCAACTCCGGGCTCGCGACCGGCGCTGCGGCCATCCGTCCACCACCCACATCGGGAGGATCCAGCAGGAAGGTATATTCGCGGATCAGGCGGCCAGCCGCCCAATTGAGCTCCACCAGCATGTCGACGAAAGGCTCGTTGACCGGTCGTTCACTCGTGACCCTGACAACGGCGCCACCAGCCCGCCGCTCGATTGACATGCGCAATCCGCTGACGGAAGGTGAGAAATCTATGCCTGCCTGCCGGAAAGCATCCGAAGACGCGAGCCGCGCCGACATGTTCTGAAGTTCTTCGGGCGTGGCGGAGATTTCGACCTCGGCCCGGAGCGGCTGCCCCAGCCCGCTGAGAACAGTGATTTTCCCAAGACCAGCGGCATGGGCGCCCAGGGAGAGCGCACCGATGGAAGCCGCGATGAGGGTGCGTTTGAGCCGACTTTTCACAAGGTTCTTATGCACGAATGCGGGTCATCGAAATCGAGTTGGAGATGAACATAACATCATGGGTTTGGGGAGGCAAGTTCAAGGTATTTTTGAAGTTCCCCAGACAATCGTAACGAAAATTAAAAATGGCGGCCGAAGCCGCCATTTTTAATTGGGTCAATCCTCGAGGAGGACGCGCAGCATGCGCCGCAGGGGCTCTGCCGCTCCCCACAGCAGCTGGTCGCCCACGGTGAAGGCCGACAGATATTCACCTCCCATGGCCAGCTTGCGCAGACGGCCCACGGGCACCGTGAGGGTGCCGGTCACGGCGGTCGGGGTCAGTTCGCGGACGGTGATGTCGCGCTGATTCGGAACGACCTTGACCCAGTCATTCGCGCTGGCGAGCAGACCTTCGATCTCGTCGATGGGCAGATCCTTGCGCAGCTTGAGGGTGAGCGCCTGGCTATGGCAGCGCATGGCGCCGATGCGGACGCACAGGCCGTCGATGGGCACCGCCGGCGAGCCGAAGCCTTCCCCACGGCCGAGGATCTTGTTGGTTTCCACGCCACCCTTCCACTCCTCCTTGGACTGACCATTGCCCAGATCCTTGTCGATCCAGGGGATCAGGGAGCCAGCCAGGGGCACACCGAAGTTGGAGGCCGGGAAGGCGTCGTCACGCATGGTGCCGGCCACTTCGCGGTCAATGTCGAGGATCGCCGAGGCGGGATCGTCAAGCAGCTCCTTGACGGAGCGGTTGAGTTCGCCCATCTGGGACAGCAGCTCGCGCATGTTCTGCGCACCGGCGCCGGATGCGGCCTGGTAGGTCATGGAGGTCGCCCACTCCACCAGATCACGCTGGAAGAGGCCGCCCAGGGCCATCAGCATCAGGGACACGGTACAGTTTCCGCCGACCCAGTCACGGCCGCCCTTGGCCAGGGAATCCTTGATCACGTTCATGTTGACCGGATCAAGGATGATCACTGCCTGCTTTTCCATGCGCAGGGTGGATGCCGCATCGATCCAGTGGCCGGTCCAGCCGGCTGCGCGCAGCTTGGGGTAGACCTCGCTGGTGTAGTCGCCACCCTGACAGGTGATGACGATGTCCATCGCCTTCAGCTCGTCAATGCTCTTGGCATCCTTCAGCGCCGGGGCTTCCTTGCCGAAGTTCGGCGCCTTGCCGCCCGGATTGGAGGTGGTGAAGAACACCGGCTCGATCAGTGCAAAGTCGTTCTCTTCACGCATGCGCTGCATGAGCACGGAACCAACCATGCCACGCCAGCCAACCAGACCCACTCTTTTCATATTGATCCCCGATCAGACTCGATAGTTTTCTAGTAATGACCTACAGCGCCGCGATGACCGCGTCGCCCATTTCCTTGGTGCCGACCCGACGGGTACCCGCCTCGTAGATGTCGCCGGTGCGATAGCCGGCGGCCAGCACCTTCTTCACGGCATTTTCGATACGCAGCGCCTGAGCCTCCAGATTGAAGGTATAGCGCAGCATCATCGCTGCAGACAGGATGGTGGCCAGCGGATTGGCCAGGCCCTTGCCGGCGATGTCGGGCGCGGAACCATGGCTGGGCTCGTAGAGGCCCTTGTTGTTCGCATCCAGCGAGGCGGAGGGCAGCATGCCGATGGAGCCGGTGAGCATGGAGGCTTCGTCCGACAGGATGTCACCGAACATGTTGCCGGTAACCATCACATCGAACTGCTTCGGCGCCCGCACCAGCTGCATGGCGGCGTTGTCCACCAGCATGTGGGAGAGCTCCACGTCCGGGTAGTCGGCAGAGATCTCGATCATCACGTCGCGCCACAGCTGGGTGGCCTCGAGCACGTTCATCTTGTCCACCGAGCACAGCTTCTTGCCACGCTTGCGGGCCGCCTCGAAGGCCACCTTGCCGATGCGGCGGATCTCGGACTCGGAGTAGACCATGGTATTGAAGCCGACGCGCTCGCCATTCTCTTCACGCACACCACGGGGCTGGCCGAAGTAGATGTCGCCGGTCAGCTCGCGCACGATCAGGATGTCCAGGCCGGCCACAACCTCGGGCTTGAGGGTGGAGGCGTTGGCCAGCTCGGGGTAGAGGATCGCCGGGCGCAGGTTGGCGAACAGGTTCAGTTCCTTGCGGATGGCCAGCAGGCCACGCTCGGGGCGCTGCTCGCGGGGCAGCGTGTCCCACTTGGGCCCACCCACCGCGCCCAGCAGGATGGCATCGGCGGCCTTGGCAGCCTTGCTCGTGGCCTCGGGATAGGGCGTGCCGGTGGCATCCACGGCGCTGCCGCCGATCAGGGCGGTCTCCACCTCGAAGTTGAAACCGTCGCCACGCAGGGCCTCGAGCACGCGCAGGGCCTGCTCCATGATTTCGGGACCAATGCCGTCACCCGGCAGAACGCAGATCTTCATTATGTCTTTCTATTTTTTCTGGTGGTTGGCGCCGGCCCGGGGGCCGGCAGGCGGTCAGGCAAAGAGCCAGGGCTGCTCGATGCGACGACGGGCTTCGTACTCGCGGATCTTGTCGGCGTGGCGCAGGGTCAGGCCAATATCGTCCCAGCCATTGAGCAGGCACTCGCGGCGGAAGGGATCCACGTTGAACGGGATCACCTTGCCGTCGGGCCGGGTAATGGTCAGGGCCTCCAGGTCGACCGACAGGCGGTAGCCTTCCGTGCCGAGGCACTGGGCAAACAGCCACTCCACTTCGGCAGCGTCGAGCTTGATCGGCAGCAGACCGTTCTTGAAGCAGTTGTTGAAGAAGATATCGGCGAAGCTCGGGCCGATCAGCACCCGGAAACCGAAGTCTTCCAGCGCCCAGGGCGCGTGCTCACGGGAGCTGCCGCAACCGAAGTTGTCGCGGGTCAGCAGGATCTGGGCGCCCTGGTACCGCGGCTGATTGAGCACGAAGTCCGGGTTGCGGGGGCGGTTGGTATTGTCCTGCCCCGGCTGGCCGACATCCAGGTAACGCCACTCGTCGAAGAGGTTGGGACCGAAGCCGCTGCGCTTGATGGACTTCAGGAACTGCTTCGGAATGATTGCATCGGTATCCACGTTGGCGCGATCCATCGGCGCCACGAGACCGTCGAGTTTGCGGAAGGGATTCATCTTACTTCGCTACCTTCTGGATGGCTTCACCACCCTTTTCAATATCCTTGCCAAGGCCCTGGACCGTATTGCAACCGCCCAGGACAACCACGGCACACACGCCAAGCAGCATCATGAATGCACGCATGCTCTAGTCTCCTCGCTTCAGGCCAGCTCGCGCACGTCGGCGAAATGCCCGGCGATCGCCGCCGCAGCCGCCATGGCCGGACTGACCAGGTGGGTACGCCCGCCCGCGCCCTGACGGCCTTCAAAGTTGCGGTTGGAGGTGGAGGCACAGCGCTCGCCCGGCTCCAGCCGGTCGGCGTTCATGGCCAGGCACATGGAGCAGCCCGGCTCCCGCCACTCGAAGCCGGCGGCAACGAAGATCTTGTCCAGCCCCTCGGCCTCGGCCTGGCGCTTGACCAGGCCGGAGCCCGGCACCACCAGCACCAGCCTGACGTTGTCGGCCTTGCGACGCCCGCGGGCCACAAAGGCGGCGGCACGCAGATCCTCGATGCGCGAGTTGGTGCAGGAGCCGATGAAGACCTTGTCGATGGCGATGTTCTTGATCGGCGTGCGCGGGCTGAGGCCCATGTACTGCAGCGCCCGCTCCATGCCCTCGCGCTTGACCGGATCCTTCTCGAGGGTGGGGTCCGGCACGATGCCGTCGATCGGGGCGACCATCTCGGGTGAGGTCCCCCAGGTAACCTGCGGCTTGATCTCGGCGGCGTTCAGCTCGACGACGGAATCGAACACCGCACCTGCGTCGGAGTGCAGGGTGCGCCAGTAGGCAACCGCCCTGTCCCACTGCTCGCCCTTCGGCGAGAAGGGACGATCCTTGAGATAGGCGACGGTCTGGTCATCCACCGCCACCAGCCCGGCGCGGGCGCCGGCTTCGATGGCCATGTTGCAGATGGTCATGCGGCCTTCCATCGACAGGGCACGGATGGCGCTGCCGCCGAACTCGATGGCGTAGCCCGTACCGCCCGCGGTGCCGATCCGGCCGATGATGGCCAGCACGACGTCCTTGGCGGTCACGCCGGCGCCCAGCTGGCCGTCAACGCGGATCAGCATGGTCTTCGACTTCTTCTGCAGCAGGCACTGGGTGGCCATCACGTGCTCGACTTCGGAGGTGCCGATGCCATGGGCCAGACAGGCAAAGGCGCCGTGGGTCGAGGTATGGGAGTCACCACAGACGACCGTCATGCCCGGCAGGGTGGCGCCGTTCTCAGGTCCGATCACGTGCACGATGCCCTGACGCTCATCCTTGAAGGGGAAATAGGCCAGCGCGCCGACT
This sequence comes from Zoogloea sp., assembly GCA_009026175.1. Lineage (GTDB taxonomy): Bacteria > Pseudomonadota > Gammaproteobacteria > Burkholderiales > Rhodocyclaceae > Zoogloea. Next base: position 21,115 of record WBTZ01000030.1, read on the forward strand.
TCGCGGATGTTGCTGTCGAGGGTTTCCACCTGCTGGCGGGACACCGGGTCCAGGATGCCCTGCTCCCAGTGGTCCGTCGGCGTGTTGTGGTCCGCGGTCGCGACGATGGAGTCCACACGCCAGGGCTTGCGGCCAGCCAGCTTGAGGCCCTCGAAGGCCTGCGGGCTGGTGACTTCGTGGACCAGGTGGCGGTCGATGTAGATCAGGGCCGTGCCGTCATCCTCGACGTGCACCACGTGACTCGACCAGAGTTTTTCGTAAAGCGTTTGCGCTTGCATGGGCGAAAGGACTGAGAGGGGCGGAAAAACCTTAATTATTTCACAGGCTTCGTGTGCTGAGTAGCTTGCTCGTAGAGGGGCATCACGCGAGCGGCGTACTGGGCAAGATCCTGCTGGCGACTTTGATTGGATGGATGGGTGGACAACCACTGGGGCGGCTGGTTGCTGTTGGCCTTGGCCATCTTCTGCCACAGGACTACCGCGGCGCGCGGATCGTAGCCGCCACGGGCAGCCAGCTCCACCCCGATGCGGTCCGCTTCGGTTTCGTGTTCCCGGCTGTTGGGCAACTCGAAGCTCACCTTGGCCACCGAGCCGATCAGGTCGGTCCCGGCCTGGCCCACCCCCAGCGCCGCACCCAGCACCGCCACACCAAGGTTGGTCACCATGGCCTGGGAGGCGCGCTCCCGCGCATGCTCCCGCAGGGCGTGGGCGATCTCGTGGCCCATGATGGCGGCGATCTCGTCGTCGGTCAGATCCAGCTTCTCGATGATGCCCGAATAGAAGGCGATCTTGCCCCCCGCCATGCACCAGGCGTTGAGTTCATTGGAGGACAGGACATTGACTTCCCAGCGCCAGTTGGGCGCATCCGGCCGGAAAACCCCGGTTGCCGGAATGAGGCGGCGCGCCACGGCACGCACCCGCTCCACCTGCTCCTTGTCGCGGTTGAGGGCATTCTTCTGGCCGGCCTGCTGGATGATCTTCTGGTAGCTCTGGCTGGCGGCAGACTCCATCTCCTTGGAGCTGACCATCATCATCTGCGAGCGCTCGACGCCCACATTGCCGGTCTGGGTCGTCCGGACCGTCTGGCAGGCGGTCATCAGCCCCACCGCAAAGACTGCGGGCAGCAGGCCCAGCAAGCTGTTCAATCGGTACTTCATGTGCGTCACGTCATCCTCACTCGAATCATGTGCGGGACGGCTCACCCACGCCCCGCCGCCAGCCCCAGGCCAGCACCATCAACCCCATCAGGGCGAACAGGGACCCCAGCGAGTAGGTCCAGGCCGGCCCGACAGACTCCCAAGTGTAGCCGCTGACCAGGCCTCCGATCATCCCGCCGGCACCAAAAGAAATACTTCCGTAGAGCGCCTGACCACGAGCCTGGTGCTGCACGCCGAACCAGCGATTGACCGCCGCAACGGCCGCCGCGTGGTAGGCGCCGAAGGTTGCACCGTGCAGAAGCTGGGCCACCAGGAGAATCCACAGGGAGTCGGCCCCCCAGCCGATCAGCCCGAAGCGCAGCACCGCGGCGGCAAAGCTCCAGATCAACAGGCCGCGCAAGGAGAACGCGCGAAGCAACTGGGGCATCCCCATGAAGACCGCGATCTCGGCCAGCACCCCCAACGCCCACATCCAGCCCACCAGCGCCTTGCTGTAGCCGTGGGCCACCAGATGCAGGGAATAGAACACGTACAGCGCTCCATGCGCCGCCGACATGAAAAAACAGGCGGCAAGCAGGGCCCGCACCTCCGGGCGGCGGAGGATCTCGCCGAGAGCAACCGGCACGGGAGGCGTCCGCGGCCGCCCCGCCTCCGGGATCGTCAATGCACACAGCAGGATGCCGGCCAGCACGGCCAGGGTGATCCACAGCAGCGCCCGGACCGGCAGGCCGTCGAGCAGGTAGCCCAAGCCGAGCACCGCCAGGATGAAACCGACCGAACCCCACACCCGGATATTGCCGTAGCGCCCTGCCCTGCCGCTGAGGTGGGCAAAGGTCAGGGTTTCGACCAGCGGCAGGGCCGCGCTCCAGAAGAAGGCCAGCAGGGCCATGCTGACGAACAGCCAGGCATAGGAATCGGTGAGCAGAAAACCGGAGAAGCCCAGCAGGGAAAGGAACGCCGACAGGCGGACGATGGGCGTGCACACCCCCATGCGGTCAGCCAGCCAGCCCCACAGGGTCGGCGCCACCATCCGCATCACCGACATCAGGGACATCAGCACCGCAATCTGGGCTGCACTCTGCCCGATGGACTGCAGGTAAAGGCCGAAATACGGCGAGAAGGCTCCGACGAAGGCGAAGTAGAAGAAGTAATAGCCGGACAGCCGCCAGTAGGGAATCATCGTTCGGTGTCTTACCCGCCTCCAAAAAGAAGAGCGCCCTGAGGCGCTCTTTGGCACAACCCGGATACAGCGTTCAAGCAGCGGCGACTGCCTTCAGCATGCCGTGCAACTCATCCTTCAGCTTGAGACGCCGCTTCTTCAGCTCTTCCAGTTCGAAATCCGTGGCGACGTCTTCGTTGATTTCGACGCGGACGACCTGACGATTCAGGATGTGATAGTCATCGAACAATCTCGCGAAATGCCCGTTCGATACCTTGAGTACGTGAATCTGATCCCGGTATTCGGGAAACTCGTGATGCAGATCGTGTTGCTCCATGCACTTCCTCCAGCTTCGTCAATCGGATCTCGTTTGAAATCCACTCTACGCCGCTGAGGCGCCGCCAAAGTTGACCCTCGTCAATCCTTGGGATGGGGCGAAGGAACGCGCTGGGTGGCACCCGGCGCAAGTCCCGCGATGCGGGGCGTCGGGCATTCGACATCGGCATTCTGGGCCCGGTGACGCAGGGCGTGATCCATCAGCACGATGGCCAGCATGGATTCCGCAATGGGCGTGGCCCGGATACCGACGCAGGGATCATGGCGCCCGTGGGTATTCACCACCACCGCCTCGCCGGCCTTGTTGATGGACTGGCGATCGAGACGGGTGCTGGAGGTCGGCTTGATCGCCATGCTGACCAGGATGTCCTGCCCCGTCGAGATGCCTCCGAGGACACCGCCCGACTCGTTGGACAGAAAGCCCTCCGGGCTCATCTCGTCGGAGTGCTGGGTGCCGAGCTGGGACACGCTGGCAAAGCCGGCTCCGATCTCAACGCCCTTGACGGCGTTGATGCTCATCATGGCATAGGCGATGTCTGCATCGAGGCGGTCGTAAACCGGCTCGCCCCACCCTACCGGCACACCGGTCGCCACCACGTTGATGCGGGCACCCACGGAATCACCCGACTTGCGCAGGTCGTCCATGTAGGACTCGAGCTGGGGCACGATGGCCTGATTGGGGGCGAAGAAGGCGTTGCCATCCACCTCATCCCACGACACAAAGGGAATCTCGATGGGGCCGAGCTGGGCCATGTAACCGCGGATCACCACGCCGAAGCGCTCGAACAGCCACTTGCGCGCGATCGCACCGGCCGCCACGCGCACCGCCGTTTCGCGGGCGGAGGAACGGCCGCCGCCGCGGTGGTCGCGGATTCCGTATTTCTGCCAGTAGCCATAGTCGGCATGCCCCGGGCGGAAGCTTTCGGCGATGTTGCCGTAGTCCTTGGAGCGCTGGTCCTGATTGCGGATCAACAACGCGATCGGGGTGCCGGTGGTGACGCCCTCGAAGACACCGGACAGGATCTCCACGGCATCCGGCTCGCGCCGCTGGGTGACGTGACGCGAGGTGCCCGGCTTGCGCCGGTCGAGTTCCGCCTGGATATCCGCCTCGCTGATGGCCAGCCCCGGCGGGCAGCCGTCCACCACGCAACCGATGGCCGGGCCATGGGATTCACCGAAGGACGTGACGCAGAACAGCGTACCGAGGGAGTTACCGGACATGGAAGGACTCGCGAAGACGAAAGGAAGAAAGACACACCGACGCGTCGGTCAGGCGGCGGAGTCTATCACGCCGCCGGCACAGGGCCGGCGGCGCAGTGCTGCCACTTACTGGAAGAACTCGTCGAGGCGGCCGAAGACCGGATGCTCACCGGCATGCTGCTTGACGTAGAGCACGTCCTCCAGCTTCTCGACCTGCTTGATCATCTTGGACAGACGCTCGTCCTCGAAGATCAGCAGCCAGATGCGGCTGGTTTCGCCGCTGCCCACCGGCATGCACAGGATGCCTTCCACGTTGAAGGCACGACGGGCGAAGAGGCCGCAGATGTGGCTCATCACGCCCGGGTGGTTGGCCACGCCCAGCTCGAGCACGACCTTGGTGAAGCCGTTGTGCTCCGGAACGTCGGGGATGTACTCGGAAAGGTTGGTGTTCTGTTCGGACATCGTTTTATCTCCTCGGGGCTCAGCCGATCATCTCGGAGTTGGCGGCGCCCGGCGGCACCATCGGATAGACGAATTCATTGGGATCGATCGTGGCGTGGATCAGGCAGGGCCCCGGAGTATTGAGGGCCTCGGCCAGGGTCGCGCGCGGGTTCGGCGCCGGGTCCAGATCCACCGCACGCATGCCGAAACCGTCAGCGATCTTCAGGAAGTCGGTCGGACGCTCGTAGCGGGACGCCATGATGCGCTTGCCGTAGAACAGGTTCTGCTGCTGGTGCACCAACCCCAGGGACTGGTTGTTCATCAGCACGATCTTGACGTTAACGTTCTCCTGGGCGGCGGTGGCCATCTCCTGGATGTTCATCTTCAGGCTGCCGTCACCGGAGAAGCACACCACCGTGCGGTCGGGCGCCGCCAGCGCGGCACCGATGGCTGCCGGGAAGCCGAAGCCCATGGTGCCGAGGCCACCGGAGTTGAGCCACTGGCGGGAACGGCGGAAGGGGTAGGCCTGGGCCACCCACATCTGGTGCTGCCCCACGTCGCTGGTGATGATCGCGCTGTCGTCCAGGCAGTTGGCCACCGCGTGGATCAGGCCGTAGGGCGAGCGCGGATTGTCGACCCCCGGCATCGCCAGCGGGAAGCGGCCCTTCAGGCTCTCCACGTGGGACAGCCAGCGCTTGCGCAGCTGCGGCTTGACGCGCGGCAACAGCTCGGAGAGCACCTGGCCCACATCGCCAGCGATGGCCACGTGCGCGTTCTTGACCTTGTGCAGCTCGGAGCGGTCGATATCGATATGGATGATCTTGGCGTTCGGACAGAACTCGGCGGTCTTGCCGATGGCACGGTCATCGAAGCGGGCGCCGACACAGATCAGCAGATCGGCCTCTTCCAGGACGTAGTTGGTGTAGCGGGCACCATGCATGCCCAGCATGCCCAGGGACAGGGGATGGTCCATGGGCATCGCGCCCAGCGCCATCAGGGTCATGGTGGTCGGCAGGGAGGCCTGTTCCGCAAGGGTGACCGCCATATGGGCCGCGCCGGAGTGGATCACACCGCCGCCCAGGTACAGCACCGGACGCTCTGCCACCTCGATCATGCGGGCAGCCTCTTCGATCGCCGCGATGTCGAAGCTGGGCGCAGCATCGGGCACCACCACGTCAGGAAACTCCTCGAAGCTGACCATCTGGTTCTGGACATCCTTCGGCACATCGATCAGCACCGGACCCGGGCGGTCGGACATGGCGATGCGGAAAGCGGAGGGCACCGCCGTCAGCAGTTCCTTGGCCGAACGCACCAGGAAATTGTGCTTGGTGATGGGGATGGTCAGACCATAGGTATCGACCTCCTGGAAGGCGTCGGTACCAATCATGGACAGGGGCACCTGGCCGGTCAGCGCGATCATGGGGATCGAATCGAGCTTGGCGTCGGCGATGGCGGTGATCAGGTTGGTGGCACCCGGGCCGCTGGAGGCCAGGCACACCTCGGGACGGCCGGAAACGCGGGCCATGCCCTGGGCGATGAAGCCGGCACCCTGCTCGTGACGGCACAGAACGTGGTGGATCTGCTCGCTCTTCGAGAGGGCATCGTACATGGGCAGGGCCGCACCGCCGGGCACGCCGGCGATGGTGTTGATGCCCTGCCGCTCGAGCAGCTTCACGATCAGGTCTGCTCCAGTCATTTGATACATCGATTTCTCCTTGGACTTGAAAGCCGATGCGCTCTTCCGGCCTGTGGGGTATGCCTAAAAGACAAAACCCCCGCCGGTTGCGCGCCGGCGGGGGTCTGAAATTCCTAACTCTTGACTGCCTTGGACCCTTACGACGCGCGCCTGCCTACGCTTACTACGCGTACTACTACGACGTCGACAGGCAGGGCGAAGGCAAAAATGGTCATGAGGTCATCTACAAGACTAAGCTTGGATTATTCGCATGTCAGCCCTAAAACACAAGCCTTTTTTGCATCGCAACACCCTGCGCCGGGCAATCGATCACAGACATTAACCATCCCGGAGCACCCGACGCAGGATCTTGCCCACATTGCTCTTGGGCAGCTCATCGCGGAACTCCACGAATCTCGGCACCTTGTAGCCGGTAAGCCCCTCCCGGCAGTGGGCGATCAGGGCCTCGGCCGTCAGGGACGGATCCTTGCGGACCACGAAGACCTTCACCGCCTCCCCCGAGTGCTCGTCAGGGACCCCCAGCGCAGCCACCTCCATCACCCCCGGATGACTGGCCACCACATCCTCGACTTCGTTCGGGTACACATTGAACCCCGACACCAGGATCATGTCCTTCTTGCGGTCGACGATCCGGACAAAACCCTCTGCATCGATGGTGGCCACATCCCCGGTGCGCAGATAGCCATCATGGGTAAAGGCCCGGGCCGTATCCTCGGGCCGGTTGTAATACCCCTTCATCACCTGCGGCCCCTTCACGCACAACTCGCCCGGCAAGCCCAGCGCCACTTCACAACCATCATCGTCCCGCAGGCTGATGTCGGTCGATGAGATGGGCAGGCCGATGGAGTGATTGAACTCCGGCAGATTCAAAGGATTGATGCAGACCGCAGGCGATGTCTCGGTGAGGCCGTAAGCCTCCGCCAACGGCTTGCCCGTCACCGCCTTCCAGCGATCGGCCACCGCCTGCTGGACAGCCATTCCGCCACCGAGGGCGGCCTTCAGCCCCGAGAAATCCAGCTTTGCAAAATCGGCGTTGTTCAGCAGCGCATTGAAGAGCGTATTGACGCCCGTGATGATGGTGAAAGGATACTTGGCCAGCTCTGCAACAAATCCTGGAATGTCCCGCGGATTGGTGATCAGCACATTCACCGCACCAATCTTGAGGAAGGTCAGGCAATTGGCCGTGAGGGAAAAGATGTGGTAGAGCGGCAAGGCCGTGACGATCACCTCTTCCCCCTCCCTCACGCAGGGGCTGATCCAGGCGTGGGCCTGCTGCAGGTTGGAGACAATATTGCCATGAGTCAGCATGGCACCCTTGGCCACCCCCGTCGTCCCCCCCGTATACTGGAGATAGGCCAGGTCGTCATGGGTGAGCCGGACCGGCCGCAGGGGATGCCCCTGCCCCCGGGACAGGGCCTCCCGGAACCCGACATGGCCAGGCAGATCCCAGGCCGGCACCATCTTCCTGACGTAGCGCAGCACGAGATTGACAAGCAAGGACTTCGGAAAGCCCAGCAGATCTCCAAGACCGGTCACCACCATATGCCGGATCTTCGTGTGCGAAAGGACCTCCTGGAGCGTGTGGGCAAAATTCTCCATGATGACGATCGCCTCGCAACCGGCATCTCCGAGCTGGTGAGCGAGCTCCCGTGCGGTGTAGAGGGGATTGACGTTTACGACAACATATCCTGCCCTCAGGATCGCGAACATCGCGATCGGGTACTGCAGGCAGTTGGGCATCATCAGGGCAACCCGCGCCCCCGGAGCAAGACCCAGCTCCCCCTGGAGGTAGCCGGCAAACTGCCGCGACAACTCATCCAGCTCCTGATAGGAGATGGACTTGCCCATATTGATGTATGCAGTACGCGCAGCGAACTTTGCAACGCTCTTATCGAACAGATCGGCAAGGGACGCAAACTCCCCGGGATCGATCTCCGCAGGCACGCCAGGGGGGTAGCTTTTCAGCCAAATCTTGTCCATCAGACTGTCTCCTTTGTAGTTGGTGATCGGACCTGCAAGGCCGGACCCCATGCTCGGCCCGTACCCTCTGCAGGATCCCGCCCTCCCCAGGCGGCCCGGCGTACAACCGACACCGGCTCCCAACATACCTTTCGACAGGCGCTTTGCGCGCCTTGTTCTCAGGCCGCCCGCCCCCTGCGCGGTGCGATCCTGTTCACTGCAAATCCGGCCGGAGGCAGCCCCGACCGCTCCGACCGATCAGACCTGATCCTCGGCGGGCCAGTTCCTGATGTAATTCTTGAGCATGCGGTTCTCGAAACTCTGCTCCTCGAGCACCGCCCTGGCGACGTCGTGGAAAGACACCACGCCCATCAACATGGAATCATCCATGACCGGCAGATAGCGCTGGTGATGTTCGACCATCTGGCGCCGCAACTCATCCATTTCCATGTTGAGCGCCGCGACGACGGGATCCTTGAGCATCGCCTCCTCGACCGGCAACACCTCCCAGGCCGCACCGGCGCGCTGGGTCGCGACCAGCACCTCGCGGAAAGTCAGCAGGCCCACCATGCGCCCACGATCAAAGACCACCAGCGAGCCGACGTCCTGCTCCGTCATGATGGAAACAGCCTCGGCGAGGGTCTTGTTGGAGGCAACCGTAAACAGCACCTTGCCCTTGATCGCGAGAATTTCACTGACCAGCATTTTCTTTTCCTCTTGGTGGCCCGGATCGGCCGAAATGAATCTTGCTCCGGATGGTATTCGATTGCGCGCCGACCGCAAAGCCTTTTGGAATCAGGGCTTACCCCATGTCCTCCAGGAAAAGCAGGCCCAAAGACAGCCCTCAGGACAAGGCGCATTCACAATGCGAAAATGGATTTCGAGAGAAGAAACGCAGCAGCCTCACTCCGCAAATGAAAACAAAAAAGGGCGCCCCAGGCGCCCCCTACCGGTTCCAGCCGGACTGCGTTCAGCGCTCGAGAAACTTGAGCTTGTCCTTCACGCCACGCCAGTCGTCCGCATCGGCGGGCGGCTCCTTGCGCTCAACGATGGGAATCCACTTGGCCGAAAGCTCCGCATTCAGGGCGATGAAGCCCTGCTGATCGGCCGGCACGTCATCCTCGGCAAAAATCGCCTCCGCCGGGCACTCGGCGACGCAAAGCGTGCAGTCGATACACTCTTCGGGATCGATCACCAGGAAGTTCGGCCCCTCACGGAAGCAATCCACGGGGCACACGTCGACACAGTCGGTGTACTTGCAGCGGATGCAGTTTTCGGTAACAACATAGGTCATGGGGCAAACTCCTGTTCTAGTAAGCCCGCAGCAGCCCCGGTCAGACGGGCGACCAACTGCGCAGGCAAGATGTCCACAAGGCGGAAATATACCTGATCCGGTAGGCTGCAACCTACCCGGCTACCACATCCGGTGCGCCCGAATCCGGCCCGGAGTGTGCCTTCGACGCCACGAAACCCGGCCCACGGCAAGAAAATCGCTTTTCTTGCCAGGGAATATTCGCTAGGATCGGATATCTCTTACCCTGTCGATCGGATCGTGGGCTGCAATGCCCCGCGCCACCCAGGCGCCCCATCCGACGGCCCCAGCCCCCACTGAATGCGAGGAATCATGAGCGAACATATCCATTACGTCACCGATGCAAACTTCGAAAGCGAGGTTCTGCAGTCCGCCAGCCCCGTGCTGGTCGATTACTGGGCCGAATGGTGTGGTCCCTGCAAGATGATCGCCCCCATCCTCGACGAAGTCGCCAAGGAATACGGCGGCAAGCTCAAGGTCGCCAAGCTGAACATCGACGAAAACCAGGAAACCCCGGCCAAGTATGGCATCCGTGGCATCCCCACCCTCATGCTGTTCAAGGGCGGCAACATCGAAGCCACCAAGGTCGGCGCCCTGTCGAAGTCGCAGCTTGCGGCCTTCATTGACAGCCATCTGTAATAGGGATACCCTCCCGGTCAAGTTTTAGCGGCGCCCTCCGGGCAAGCCATCCGGCAACCCCGGCGCCGCTCTGCAGTCAGAGCACACATCTCGACGCGCTCCGCTGTTCTCCCACCTTTACTTTCCCCCTCCCCCCATCGCTGCCTGCCATGCAACTCTCGGAGCTCAAGTCCCTCCACGTCGGCCAATTGCTCGAAATGGCCATTGCCAACGACATCGAAGGCGCCAACCGCCTGCGCAAGCAGGAACTGGTCTTCGCGCTGCTGAAGAACCGGGCCAAAAAAGGCGAGCCGATCTACGGCGATGGCGTGATGGAGGTGCTGCCGGACGGCTTCGGCTTCCTGCGTTCTCCCGATACGTCCTACCTCGCCGGCACCGACGACATCTACGTATCTCCGAGCCAGATCCGACGCTTCAACCTGCACACCGGTGACACGGTGGAAGGCGAGATCAGGACCCCCAAGGACGGTGAGCGCTACTTCGCCCTCGTCAAGGTCGACAAGGTCAACTTCGAACCGCCCGAAGCGTCGAAGCACAAGATCCTCTTCGAAAACCTGACCCCCCTCCACCCCAATCAGTGCCTCAAGCTCGAGCGGGACATCCGGGGCGAGGAGAACATCACCTCCCGCGTGATCGACATGATCGCACCGATCGGCAAGGGGCAGCGCGGCCTGCTCGTGGCGCCTCCGAAGAGCGGCAAGACGGTCATGCTGCAGCACATCGCCCATTCGATCACGTCCAATCATCCGGATGTGGTGGTGATTGTGCTGCTGATCGACGAGCGCCCCGAGGAAGTGACCGAAATGCAGCGCTCGGTGAAGGGTGAGGTTGTCGCCTCCACCTTCGATGAACCCGCCATCCGTCACGTTCAGGTGGCCGAAATGGTCATCGAGAAGGCCAAGCGCCTGGTCGAACACAAGAAGGATGTGGTCATCCTCCTGGACTCCCTGACCCGTCTGGCCCGCGCCTACAACACCGTGGTACCCGCCTCCGGCAAGGTGCTGACCGGCGGCGTGGACGCCAACGCCCTGCAAAAGCCCAAGCGCTTCTTCGGCGCAGCCCGAAACATCGAGGAAGGTGGCTCCCTGACCATCATCGCCTCCGCGCTGATCGATACCGGCAGCCGCATGGACGACGTGATCTACGAGGAGTTCAAGGGCACCGGCAACATGGAAATCCACCTCGATCGCCGCATGGCCGAGAAGCGGGTGTATCCGGCAATCAACGTCAACCGCTCCGGCACCCGTCGCGAGGAGCTGCTGCTCAAGTCGGACATCCTGCAAAAGGTCTGGGTGCTGCGCAAGTTGCTGTACGGCATGGACGACATTGATGCAATGGAGTTCCTGCTCGACAAGATCAAGGCGACGAAGAACAACGGTGAGTTCTTCGACGCCATGCGCAGGGGCTAAGCCTTTGCCAGGAGGGAATTGCCGGCCCTTTGCCAGCACTCCCTCCCCGTAGTTTCCCGCCTAGATACCTTCAACTCCCGGCTGGTCATAGACCCTTCCGGCAGTTACAATGCGCGCCGCTTGCGGACGTGGCGAAATTGGTAGACGCACCAGATTTAGGTTCTGGCGCCTTTGGCGTGAGAGTTCGAGTCTCTCCGTCCGCACCAAGACGCGCATTGACCCATCACCCCGGTGATATCGTTTCGATGAATGACAAAGGGCGCCGAAAGGCGCCCTTTGTCATTCTGGTAGCGGAATGCAGCCCTCTTACTGGCCGATGATCCGCCAGTTCAAGACCCGCGGATCCGAAACTCCACCTACCTGGCTACCGATGATGGACGCTCCCACCGCCGGATCCGCGGACGTGCCCATGACCCGAATGGTGTTGCCGATCCGGACAAGCCTCAGCCCCACCAGACTGTCCGACGAAGTGATATACGGCACCCGCTCATAGGCACCATTGACGAGCCTCCCAAACGCGGTCTGAGCAGAATCGTAGTGCACCGCATAAGCGGTGCTCTGACCCGCCGGCTTGCACTTATCCTGGTTCATGAGGGTCCCCACCCAGGCCACAATCCCGGCATTGACCTGAGGATTGGCAAAAATCTGCTCCCGGTAGTTGCCACTCACCCCCGTAAGATCATAAAACCAGCCCATGGGCTTGTCCGGATCCAGGATAGCTCCAACCTTCAGATCGTCCACGGCAACCATCTTGTTCCTGCCGACGGGGTAGGACACTCCACTTGGCAAGGGATTGCCCGCCGCGGCGTCCGTGGAATATGGACTGCTGGAAGTACCATCCCGCAAGGCATAGAAGGTTTGCTGCTGAGTATTGTTCCGGTCATCGGTGTGAAGCATCCTGCCGGTACCAACAAATATGTAGCGTGACAAGTTGGGAGCGATCTCGGGCAATGGCGTGGTCGTGATGGGCTGCCCGACGCCATTCTCATCCGTCAGCTTGGCAATCGGCCCTGTCGGCGCGGGGACGCTTACCGAACTGCTGGTGAAATCCATGCGCCAGAGGTTGCCCAGCAGATCCCCGGCATAGAGCGTCTCGATGGTCATATCCGCATAATCGGGAATATAGCCATTGGGATTCTCAAGACCCGCCGGATTGGTCGCCGTTCCTTCCGTCGTATACACACGATGCAGCAAGGAACCGTCACGGGGGTCAAGCACGTAGATCACGCCCTTGCCCTTCTTATTCACATCCGACCCAAGGTTGTTGTTGTAGCCGCCGGCAACGATGACCACCCACCCCCACTTCGGCGTCTTCACGATGATGGGACGCCCGAAAGTGAACCCCATGTCTTCGTGAGTAAACTCCCACAGCACCTTGCTCGCCACGTTGGACTCGGAGGTCCAGGATGCGGGGTCGGTGACATCCATGGCCACATAGCTGCGCCCCCCCTTGCCCAGGCCGGTTACCAGCAAGGTGCGCCAATCCGGAGTTGCAGATGCACTGGGTGTCACACCGGCACGGGCGAAGTCCACATCCTTCACCGTTCCTGTTGCATTCACATAGTAGCGATGCAGGTAGGCATTGTCGGCAAGAGCGCGCAATCCACTTTCAGCAGGCCGTCCATCCGGCCCCTGGAAAACAGCGTTGGGCACGAGAGCAAACAACTCCTGACCACCTGCGGCGGCACCATTCACTTGCGCATTGAAGGCATGCAGCATGCCGTCGTTAGCACCGATGAATACCACCGGAGTCCGGGATGCCTTGGCAAGTTTGAACGCCGAGTACCCAGGATTGTAAGCGTCAGAATACGGAGCATTAGGTGCCCCGACATACATCGGCCCGGAATCAACAATATCCCCGAGGACTGAAGCACGATAGCGGTATGCCTTGCGCACGCTGAGAGTACTTTGGTTGCTCGCATCGCCTCGCAGATAGTTCAGTATATTGGTCTGCTCGGTGGCGGTACTACCCAAGGCGGCTTTCTGCGCGGTGGGCAGGCTTGCGATTCTGAACGGCACACCGACCAGCTTGCCACTCGAATTCGGTGCGAGGGTGACAATTTTTCTGCCAGTATCCCAGCCCGTCCCAGCCACCAGAGTATCGAGCTTTGCGGCCGCACTCCACACCAACGTGGAAGAAATCGCCCCAGTTGCCACGTCGATACCTGTGAGCTTCCGACCCTTCAGATCTCCGGACCAGTACTTCGAATCGTAGACAGACTGAAAGAGCGCATCGCTGGTATAGGTATCTGAAATGATCGGCCCCGTCAAAGCAACACCCGCAGCAGTTCCGCTGAGTTTGTTGATCTGATCGAAGGCCGATCTCAATCCGGACACCATGCGATCCGGATCCGACGCGGGAAAATAGGCGTCGGGGATCTGAACCGAGGCATAAAACTGGTTCAGTGCATTCCACTCTCCATTGTCCGGTAGTCCATTGGAATTGCCGTCAACGAAGGCACCATACTTGGCCGCCTTCTGATACTGGTTATTCGACGCCATGCTGGAAAACTCCAGTGCATCGACCCAGAAGGTCTTGATCCGCATATCCGGAAAATCACTGCGCAGCGCCTTGGTGTTCGCAGCGAAGGCCAGGCCGGCAATGTAATCGTTCGGCAAGCTGTAGCCGCTGATCCGGGTAGCCCAAGTATTGGCAGTATCACCTGCAAACCGCTCCGCAGCCACAGCCGGATTCATGGGCGTGGAACTTCCGGACAGGTGGGAATTACAGCCGCTACCACTGCAGTTATTGGTGTCGCCGATGCCTAGGATGAACTGCTTTTGGCACGAGCCCCCCTGATTGCTTGGCAGCACGGGATCAATCCAGTTATTGATCATCGGGAAGTCGTCCTTGATGGCGATCCGCTGGGCTGCAGTCACTCCCGAAGGCGGAGTACGATAGGCCGCCACGCTGCCAATCCCCGAGGGTCCGAGCAGATACCGCAGCGCCACCGCATACATCTCATTGACGTTGTCGTAGCGCTTGTAATTGTGTGCCTTGTAACCGAACAGATTGAGATAATTGATCGCCCCCGTGAGAGTCACATCCGGATCACCTTCCTTGTCGGCAGGGAACGGGTCCTTGGGAAACGCGCCCGTCTCGAGTATCTCCAGCTTGGTGTCACGAAGTTGAGCACGCAGCACCCCCCCCTCCCAAGTCTGCAGTACCGCATCGCTACCGTAGGTGGAGTTATTCAGGTTCTGATAGCTGGCGGCACCGAAGCGCATCCGATTGATATTCTGCTGGATCAAACCAACAGGTTTGTAGACAGACTTGGTCTTGTCCTCGCTCGAATACTTCTGACAATAATATTGATCGGCGTACTCGTGCAGGGTGGTATCCGTACCACTGCACACTTTCACCCGCACCTGGTAGGTTCCCGCTATGGTGCTGGTGGCCATCGTGCCGTTTGTTATTGCGCTGGAACTGGTATACGAAAAGACGACGTTCAAACCCTTCTGGAAAACAGTGGCAATCAGATTCTTGGTTCCGCTTCCAGCAAGTCCGGTGTATTTAGTGATATTAGATGCGGCCAGGAACTTGTCCGGAAAATTGGTCGCCCCACCCTGCCCTCCGTCCGAGGACGACCAAGTCTTCTTCAGAATGGTACTGCCAACCGGATTAGAGGCTGAAAAGTCCAGGGGCAGATCCTCATCCCGTGTCCCGCCAGTCATCGCCCATCGGAACAGATCCAGGACGTGCATCGTGGCCCAGTTCATGTAACTGCCGGACCACTGGTTGGGACAGGTATAGTTGGCGCCGGTACTCGTTCCGGAAGGATAGAAATAATTATTTGTACTGTCGTACAGGTAGCATTTCGACGGATCGAAGTACCCCAGATAGCGCCGAGTTGGCTCAAAGTACGGGTCTGTCTGGGAATTGGCTGGAAGTCCCGCGACCCCATAACCGCCCGAACTGAAATTGGCATGACTCTGGGCGGTTGGAAACTCCACGGACAGGGCCATCATCACGTTGGCCGGCACGCCCTCCTGACTCGCAGAAATCGGTGCATCGGCAAGCGGTATGTCCAGGGCCCAGACAGCAGGCACGGCTGCATGCCAGAGAGCCACTGCCGTCAAAACACGGGCAGCGCGAATCGTCGACTGCCCTAAATCATGCCTGGACAAGGTGTTCGTCGCGTTCATTTTTGAGGTCCTATAGCAGCGGCAAGCTCAATCCTGCCGGAAAGTCACGTTCCATTGCGCGTATGTCCTGGTATTCCGGACCCCATCGATACGCACCGTCACCCGGTAAACCGGCGAAGCCACGGAGCCCGGCTTTTCCGTGAAATACTCCCCCCCCTTCGGGGTGTATGAAGAGAGCACGCAATTCGACAGTCCCGCCAGCCCGTAGGAGTTGCACATGCGCTCGATCAGAAAATAAACCGTATTGCCGTTCTTGGAGATGATATTGGCGGAGTTGGAAATGGCACCAAAGGCAGTCAGATCCTTGATGGCAACGGGGATCCCACTCGCATCCGCCTCCAGAAGCCGGGGATAAAAATTCAGGGCCTTCCATTGCGCAGCATCTGTGCATTTTGTCCCCGTCGCAGCGGGTGGAGGGCAACCGACCACGGAGTCCTGATATTTTGCGAAATTCGCGTCCTTCATCATCTTGAAGGCTCTATTCAGCCCCGCTCCAGACGTATTCAGGGAATCCCGCTTGAAACCGATGTTGCCCGTAAGCAGAGCAGAGGTATCTATGGAACTGAACATCGATATCGAACCGAGCATCATCACAACCAGCACGACCAGCACTACAGCCAGTACCGTGCCCTGCTGTCTTCGAAGCGAACGTATTTTCATGATTCAATCCAATCCGGGGCAATCAGATGATGGGAGGTACCCGCATATTGCGCAGGGGGATCACCCACTCATAGACCTGGTATTGGTATCTCTTTTCATCGGAGGAGAGGGCATAGCTGAAGCGCCTGCTGGCCGCCAGATCCTGGAACATATCTATGGACGAAACAACGGCGTCGCTATTCACTGCCTGTGACGATCGCAACACAATGGCAATCCGGATGGCCTTGATAAAACCGATCTTCTGCTGGGTGGCGGCTTTTCCATCCATCAATTCCGTGATGGTCCAGCCCGACTCGCCTGGAGAAACCCAATCGTCAACTGCATTGTCGTTGATCGTGCCGCCGTTTGCGCCGTTATCCAACCCGTACCTGACCTTCATCAGGAAGACGTTCTCTCCGATCACCTGAGGGCTGAAGCGATTGAGGACGTCATAGACAACCAACTCCCGGTTTTCATTGACACCGACCATCGAGAAATTGGGATCAGCCCTGAGCCCCAGGTGGAAAGCCGCCGGGGATTTGTTCAGGATGGATGAGTCCACATTGCCGTAGGTGGAGGCGTTGAGAGGAATGGGAATATCGGCTATCTGTGCCACCTTCTGGCTGACTGTGGCATCCGTGACCAAGGTCTGCGGGGCGAAAGTCGACGCCACCTGCACGATTCTGCAGTCACCGGGGCCTCCCCCAACATCCTGGGGCGCAACCAAGAAGAGGTCAAACTCGCTGGCACTGGCACCACTATTCAAGCCAATCCCGATGGGGGGGGTCGGTGAGGCGACCAGACTGTTGCCGCTTGGTGACGATACACTAAGAGGCTGGTTGGCCGACCCTGAGTCTCCACCCATCGTGAGGATCACATCCGAGCTGCTTGTCCCACCATTCTGGACCACGACAGGAACAGCCCTCAGAGTCTGGGGCATGCTGTCGAAAGGTGCGGGGAAGGCACTTGACCTGGGCAGCACCGCATTGCCCGCATACGTCACCAGTAGCCGGCATCCCCAGACTCGCGTGCTCCGGGAAAGGCTGGCCCCTGCTCCCTGAAGCGCAAGGTCCAGACGCTGGGCAGCAATGGAGGCGGCCTGCACTGCATCCCCCGTGCCGGTCAGGTTGCGTCGGTACATCTCGCTGGACGAGTAGGTATGCATGACGACCGTGGTCGCAATCAGCCCCACGGCGACACCAACCATCATCTCTACAATGCTCAGGCCGGCCTGCCTGGCCCGCGAAGCAGGCCCCACAGGCTGCCGATCAGTACAGCAAAGTGCTCGTGACATACTTACCCTCCGCCTGTTCCTTTTCCTTGGCCGTACTGGACGCCTTGATCGCTCCCGGCATCACCCAGGTGAGGGTGACGGTCACTGCCATCGTATCGAGCGCCTCACCATTGACCACCTCGACCTTGGCGCCGGCATTGGGCAGTTTGCTGGCTCCGACGACGCGGTCGGTGAACCAGGCATCGGTGGCCGCGCCCTTGACTCCAGTAGAGGAGTCATACACATATCTGCTGGCCAAATTCACCCGCTGGTCCACGGACATCTTGGAGATCAACTCATCGACCAGGATGGCCGCTTCCGTACGAAAACGGGTGTCAGTGACAATCCGCGTGGAAGCTGCCTGGAAGCCGATCATCCCGAGGAGTCCGAGGGAAAAGATCAGCAAGGCCACCAGCGCCTCCAGAAGCACGTAGCCACGCACTGCTCGCTTCACGCTCTTCATCGCACCTCCTCTACGCAGCCGTACACTCAGACGCCGTCAGGATGGGCTGGCAAGCCCGGGGGTCGCCGCTCGCTCTGGAGGGGTCACACATCTTGACAGCTGCTCCTGGTGTGACGAACACGCAATAGGCCACCCCCGAACCAGACCGCGTTACCCGGAAGATCTGCTTCCCCCCCACGGCGGTCCCCGTCAGGTCCAGCACCCGCCCCGAACCGGTGAAACGGACTCCGGCCGGCCCTTGGTAGGTCACACTGTCGGACAACTGGTTGGTTGCGCTGCCATTCACATAGCGGTTCGACGCAGTGGCATCCACCACCCGGATCGCCCAGTTGATTCCATTCTGCTTGGCTACCAGGCTGGCCACGCCGGACACACTCGGGGTACCGTCGGTGAGGATGAAATCCACCTCCGTGTTGCGCCGGATTGCCTCACCAATTGCCTGCCTCAGGCCGTTCTGGATCAGCTCCGACGCCGAACTGACTGTCATCCGCTGGATCCACTCCGCCATCTGCGGCATGCCGATGCCGATGAGGATTGCCAGGATGACGACAGTCACCATCAATTCCAGCATGGTGAAGCCACGCTGGACTGAGCGCAGGGAGGTCAGCACGATGCCCCCTTGCTCATCAGCCAGCAACTGCCACTGGCGCTGGGCGTGGCCGACTTTTTCTCGCCGCTCTCGTTGATGGAGTACCAGTAGCCACTCATGCCCTTGGCCGACGTGCCGCTGATCTTCAGGGTGAAGGTGGTGGCCGTACAGGCCGGGTCATGCGCGATGGTGAAAGGCAGATCGGCGAACATGCCCGACAGATCCGGGCAGCTGCCATCATCCAGTTTGTATGAGCGCTTCGAATTGAAGACCTGCTCCATGCGCACCTTGGCCTCCGAAAGGCCTTCCACGCCCTGGGCGATCTTGCCCCGGATGATGTGGTCGGTGTAGGCCGGCACGGCAATTGACGCGAGAATGCCGACGATCACCACCACAATCATCAACTCGATCAGACTGAAACCCTGGCTCTTTTGCATCTTTCATTCCTCCACTGTCAATATTCGGATGAAGTCCGGCCAAAGACCAGACAGTTGCGACAAGCGGAAAGCGCCTCCGGACGGACGGCAGCCGGCAACAACGGCCAACCGCCCTATGCTTGAGTGCGGCTACTGTAACTCCCGCCATCACCCATGCCACCGCCCTCCCGACTGCCGATCGCCTGCGCGCTCTCGATACTGCTGCACATGCTCGTTCTGCTCGCCTGGCCCCTGGGCCCGACCACTTCGAGCGAAGCGCCGGCACGCCAGCGGCTGCAGGCCACGCTCACGGGCATCCGCCCGCAGGCGGGCGCCCGTGATCCGGCCACAGCCAGCACCACGCCCCCGAAGATCCCTGCCC
>WBTZ01000031.1 GCA_009026175.1 Zoogloea sp.
TGAGGGTGCGGGTGAAGAAGTACCACAGCACCACCACCACCACGGCGGTGACGCCCAGCACCCACAGGCTCTGGGGCATCAGGGTGGCGCCGAGGATCTGGATCGGCTCGTCGCCCGAGAAGGCCGGCAGGCTGAAGGTGCCCTTGCCGAGCCAGACCTGGATCAGGCCGCGGATCACCAGCGAAGCCCCGATGGTGATGATGATCAGGGTGACGGTCTCCGCCCCCTTGACCGGCTCGATGGCCAGTTTCTCCACCAGCACGCCGACCAGCGCCGGCACGAGGATCGCGAGCATCAGGGCCAGGGGCAGCGGCAGGCCGGCCTTCGTGAAGAAGACCGCCAGCATGCCGCCGAGCATGATGAACTCGCCCTGGGCGAAGTTGATCACGTTGCTGGCGTTGTAGATGAGGGTGAAGCCGAGGGCCGCCAGCGCATAAGTGGCACCGACCGTCACCCCCGAGAGCAGGAATTGCAGTAGTTGCGAGAACATCAGCAACCTCCCCGCCTTGAGCCACACGCGCGACGCGTGGCCATACACATGCCGGTCATCTTGCCTCCTTTGGTTTGCCGATCCCATTTGTCCAGCGAAGATGTGGAACATGGGCTTTATTCACTAATATCGAAGCAAATTAAATCACTACGATGTTAGTGAGTCAACGGAGGCTGCGCATATATTTTCTGGTCGGGCCGGGAAGGCCCCTGCCTGGCAGGTCCCCTGGGCGCCAGCCCCGCCCAAAAAAAAATGCCCGGCCATCCACAGACGGCCGGGCAAATGTCCGGGAGGCACCCCGGCACAGGGAAAGACGATCCAATGAGCGTAAGGCTCAGCCCTTCATGATCTTCACCGTCTGCAGGGACAGGTACTCCTCCAGCCCGTAAGGACCGAACTCGACGCCGATGCCGGACTGCTTCACCCCGCCAAAGGGCGCGTCGGGCTGGATGGCGCCGTGTTCGTTGATCCACACGCTGCCGCATTCGAGGCGCAGGGCCAGGGCCGCGGCGCGGGCGGTATCCGGCGACCAGATGGAGCCGCCGAGGCCATTGTCCGTGGCGTTGGCCTGGGCAATGGCGTCCTCCAGGTCGGTGTAGCGGATCACCGGCAGCGCCGGGCCGAACTGCTCCTCGTCCACCACGCGCATGCCGGCCCGGGCATCGGCGATGATGGTCGGGGCGTAGAAGTAGCCGTCCCCCTCCAGCGCATGGCCGCCAGCGAGGATGCGGGCGCCCTTCTCCCGGGCGTCCTCGACCAGGGCCGCCACCAGCTTGCGCTGGGCCGGGTTCTGGATGGGGCCGAGCTGGGTGGCCGGATCGAGGCCGTCGCCCACCTTCACTTCGCCGGCCAGGCGCGCCAGTTCGGCGCACAGCTCGTCGTAGAGGGCGTCGGGCACATACAGGCGCTTGAGGCAGGCGCAGGTCTGCCCGTTGTTATGGAAGGCCACGCCGAAGAGCTTGGGAGCCACCGTCTTCGGGTCGGCGTCGGGCAGCACGATGCCGGCGTCGTTGCCGCCCAGTTCGAGGGTCAGCCGCTTCAGGGTGGCGGCGGCATTGCGCATGATGTGACGACCGGTCGGGGTGGAGCCGGTGAACACCATTTTGGCGATGCCCGGGTGGCCGGACATGGCGGAACCCACCTCGGCGTCGCCGGTGATCACGTTGAGCACGCCCTTGGGCAGCACGCTATTGGCCAGTTCGACGAAGCGCAGGGTCGCCACCGGGGTCAACGAAGCGGGCTTGAGCACCACGGTATTGCCCGCCCGCAGGGCCGGCATGATGTGCCAGATGCAGATCATCAGCGGCCAGTTCCAGGGAGTGATGGAGCCGACCACGCCCAGCGGTTTGCGATGCACCTCGATACGCGCGTCAGCGTTGTCCTGGATCACGTCAACGGGGATGTCGAGGCTGGCGGTGACCCGGGCCCACGCGATGGCGCCGCCCACTTCCATGCCTGAGCCCACGTTGTTGAGACCGCCCAGGGGCTTGCCGGTCTCCTTGGTGACCAGCTCCATGAACTCGGGCATGTTGGCCTCGAGCAGGTCGGCCAGGCGCATCACGTAAGCACGGCGCTCGGCATCGGCCAGGCCGCTCCACGCCGGAAAGGCAGCACGGGCGGCGGCGACGGCCTGGTCCACATGGCTGGCGTCACCGGCGGCAACGGCCGCAAAGGGCTGGCCGGTGGCCGGGTTGACGACTTCGATGAGGTGGCCGGACTGCACCGGGGCACCGTCGATGATCATGTTGAAGGTCTGCATGGAAAGCTCCTGGACGCGGTGTGAGTGCCCCGGAACAGACCGGGATCGTGCCGAGCAGTGTGGCCCAAGGCCTGCAAGACCGCTTGCCTCGCCGTGCACTCCGACAGGAGCAGAATGCAGTTTTGTCAGGTTCGCCGGCGCCAGGCGCTGGGCGTCTCCCTGAAACGGGCCTTGAACAGGCGGCTGAAGTGAGCGCTGTCGGCAAAACCGTGGGTCAGGGCGATCTCGGTGATGCTGTGATTGCGGTGAACCGGATCGGCAAGCGCGGCCCTGCAGCGGTCAAGGCGGGCGTCCTGGATGAAGGCTGCCGGGGTGGTGCCAGCCTGATTGAAAAGGGCATAGACGGAACGCAGGGACAGGTGCAAGGCCTCGGCCAGCTCCTTCGGCCCCAGATCGGGATCGTCGAGGCGGCCTGCCACGAAGCGGGAGGCTTCTTGAAGGCGGCGGGCGCCACGGTCGACCGGCAGCAGGGCACTCCCCTGGACCGAGAGGGACTCCGACAGCAGCATGGCCATGGAGCGGGCCACAGCCTCGAAGCCTGCGGTGCCCGCCGCAAAAGCCGACTCGAATACCGACATCAGGGTGTACAGCGCAGCACGCGAGGCAGGATCAACCTCCAGGGCGCGGGCACAGAGCTGCTGGCCGAGGGCGCACCAGTCGGCGCAGACCTCGATGGGCATCAGCGCCACCGCGAATCGGGAATCGTCGGCAAAGCGGATGGTGTAAGGACGCCCCGTTTCGTAGACCGCCCATTGCCCGGCCTCGAGCACCGAGCGATTGCCCCCCTGCTCTACCTCGCAGCGGCCGCCGGTCAGCCACAGGGCTTTCAGGTGGTTGTGCTCCGAGCGGGCGGCCTGGGCATCGGTCCGGCGCACCGCGTGGGCCTGGCTTGCCACCAGGGCCATGCGGGTCGTGCCCAGGTCGCGGCTGTCGATGCGGCCCCAGAACTCACGCTTGAGCCCGGGCTCCACGTCGAGCGGCAGAAAACCCTCGCTCACCGCGTCGAGCCAGGCTCCCGGCGATGTGACGATGCGGCCGCCGGCAGCGCCAGACGGGGGATGGGGATCAGTGATCATGGCGGCGCTCCTCCTGCCCATGAAGCCGTGACGTCTCGTATCGGACGATTGCCGGCGAAGGGTTCCATGCTACCCGAGGCCACTCCGGCATGGAAAATACCGGCCATCCAGGACCGCCGCGCGGCGGGCCGCGGGGCAGGACGGCGAGCCTCCGGGGCCTGCATCAGCCGCCCAGCCGTTCCATCATGCGCACCAGGTCCGGCAGGGAGCGGACCTTCATCTTGCGCATGATGTTGTGGCGATGGACCTTGATGGTCATCTCCGAGACGCCGAGTTCGGCCGCCGCCTGCTTGTTGAGGGCGCCGGCGATCATGAAGGTGATGACCTCGCGCTCGCGGCCGGTGAGGGATTCGTACTTGCTTCTCACCTCCCCCACCTCGGCGGCCTCGTCGTGCGCCACGCGGCCCTGCTCGAGGGCGTGACGGATGGCCTCCAGCAGGTCCTCGTCGCGGAAGGGCTTGGAGAGGAACTCGACGGCGCCGGCCTTCATCGCCCTGACGGCCATGGGGATGTCGCCATGGCCGGTGATGAAGATGACCGGCACCGGATCGCCCGCGGCCGCGAACTCGGCCTGGAGATCCAGTCCCGACAGGCCGGGCATGCGCACGTCCAGCACCAGGCAGGCATTGCTGCCGGAACGCGGATGCGCGAGAAACTCCGCTGCCGAGGCGAAGGTCTCCACGTGCAGGCCCACCGAGCGGATCAGGCTGCTCAGCGCCTCGCGCACGGACAGGTCGTCATCGACGACATAAACGGTGTCTGCGGCCTTGTTCACATCCCCTCTCCTTCCCTCCTCTTTCATCCAGCGCCGGTGCGCCTGTCACACGGCCGGGATGTTGAAGACGAACCGGGCGCCCGCCGGGACGGACCTGTCGAGCCACAGGCGCCCGCCGTGGTTCTCGACGATGGTCCGGCTGATGGCCAGCCCCATGCCCAGCCCGTCCTGCTTGGTGGAAAAAAATGCGTCGAACAGCTTGGCCTCCGCGCCGGCCGGGATGCCCGGCCCCTCGTCCTGCACCGCAAAGACCATCCCGCGGCTGGCGTCCTCGCTCACTTCGCTCACCTCGATGTGCAGCCGGTGGCCCCCGCCCGGATGGTCGCGCATGGCGTCCACGGCGTTGATGACCAGGTTCAGGATGACCTGCTGCAGTTGCACGGCGTCTGCATGCAGTTCGGGCAAGCCGGGCGGCAGGCTGACATCGACTTCGACCCCCGCATCCAGCAGCACCGTCTGCAGCATCAGCAGCAGCTCATCCAGCAGGCGCGGCACGGCGATGCATTCGCGCCTGATCTCGCCGGCCCTCAGGAACTTGCGGATGCGGGTGATCACCCCGGCGGCCAGGGTTGCGTCGCGGTTGACCCGGTGCAGCGCCGCCGCGACTTCGTCATGGTTCGGCTCCGCCAGGGACAGCCAGCGCAGGGCCGCGTCGCTGTTGGTGATGACTGCCGAGAGCGGCTGATTGACCTCGTGGGCGATGGAGGCCACCAGCTCGCCCATGGTGGTGAAGCGCGACACCCGGGCCAGCTCGGAGCGGGTGGCGGCGAGGGACTGCTCGCCCTCCTTCTTGGCGGTGATGTCCTCGACGATCACCGCCAGCATCGGGCCCTCCTGGTCCACCGCGGGGATCCGCGAGGCGCAGACATTGGCCCACAGGAAGCCCCCGTGCTTCTTCTCGTAGCGCTTCTGGATCTGGTAGCTGGGCCGCACGCCATCGAACAGCCCCTGCACGTTCATCTCGGTCCGGTAGCGCTGGGATTCCTCGGTGATCTCGATCAGGTTGACCCCCAGGATCTCGCTGCGCGAGTAGCCCAGCATCTCCTGCAGGGCGGGGTTGGCGCTGAGGATGCGGCCGTCCCGGTCGGCCAGGGCGATGCCGACGGCGGTGTTCTCGTACAGGCCCAGCCAGCGGCGCTCGGAGACCTGCAGGGCGAGCAGGCTCTTCTGCAAGGTCTTGCGGCTGTCCACCAGGCCGTTGGTCAGCTCGCAGATGTCCGAGGCCTGGGAGTTCAGCTCCTTCTGCAGGATGTCCACGGTGCATTTCACCGCCACCAGGTTGCGCACCCGGGCCCGCAGCTCCTGGGGTGAGAACGGCTTGGTGACGTAGTCCTGGACCAACGCCTCGAGCAGGCTCTCGCGCAGCACGTCGTCGGCGCGGGCCGACAGCACCAGGATCGGCACCCGGGGGAAGTCCGGCGTGCCGCGCAGGGCGCGGATGAAGCGCTCGCCGTCGAAACGCGGCATCATCAGGTCGGTGATGATCAGGTCCGGCGGGTCTGCCAGGGCGGACGCCAGGGCGGCGGCGCCGTCCTCCTCGAGGCTCACGTTGTACTCGTCGATCAGCACGTCGAAGAGGAACAGGCGCAGGTCGGGGTTGTCCTCCACCACCAGCACCCGCGGCCGCCCGGCCCGGTTGGCCGGCAGGCGCATGTCCGGCAGGCCGGCAGTGCCGTGGCGGTAGTCCGGATGCAGCAGGGGCTCCTCGCCGGACTCCCGCACGAAGGCACCGTTGGGCGCCCGGATCGGGATTTCCACCTGGAAGATGGCCCCACCCCCGGGGGCGTCCACCACCACCACGGTGCCGCCGTGGAGTTCGACGAACTCCTTGACGATGTTGAGCCCCAGGCCGCTGCCGGTCGTCCCCTGGCCGGCCTCGCCCTGGGTGAAGCGGTCGAAGATCTGCGGCTTCATCGGGTCGGCCACGCCCGGCCCCGTGTCCTGGACGCTGACCAGGAAGCGGGCGTTCTGGATGCGCTCCAGGGTGCAGCTGATGCGCCCCCCTTCCGGCGTGAACTTGAAGGCATTGGCGAGCAGGTTGACCAGCACCCGGACGAACTTGACCCGGTCCACATCGGCGTACAGCTCGCTCTCGCCGCGCACCCTCAGCGTGATCGCGCGCTCCTCGGCGATCTCGGCAAAACTCGCGGCGATGTCCTGGGCCATGGCGGTGAGGTTGGCGCAGACATAGGCCATGGGCATCCGGTCGGCATCGATGCGGGCCAGGTCGAGCAGATCGTTCACCTGCTGCAGCAAGGACTGGGCGTTGTGCTTGATGGTCTTGAGGCGGAACCTCTCCCGGTCGCCCAGGGCGGAGCCCTCCTTGAGCAGCTGGTCCACCGGCCCCAGGATCAGCGCCAGGGGGGTCCGCAATTCATGGCTGACGTTGGCAAAGAACTTGGTCTTGAAGCCGTCGATCTGCTTCAGCCGCTCCAGGGCGTTCTGCAGCTCGCCGTTCTTGCGCGTCAGCTCGGCGCTGATGGCGATCTTCTCGGTGATGTTCCGCCCCTCGGGCAGCAGGAAGGCCACCTCGCCGGCGTCGTTCATGATGGGCGTCAGGGAGAAATCGATGGAGATGGTCTTCTCGCCCTGCTGCTCGCCATAGACCTCGAAATCACAGCGCACGAAGCGGCCCTCGCGGGCCTCGACGATCATCTCGCGGACGCGGCTGCGCACCTCCTCCGACACCTCCCACCAGCGGGCATGCCAGAAGGGCCTGCCCACCACCTGCTCGAGGCACAGCCCCGCCCCGTCGAGGGCGGCCCGGTTGATCTCCAGCACGGTGCCATCCACATCCAGCAGGCCGAGGAACTGGTACATCGAGTCCAGGATGATCCGGGCCATCTTCTGGCGGCGGACATCGGGCGCATCGCCGGCGTCGAGGACGACCCCCCTGACGGAGGAGCGCCCCGCGACGGCGCCGGACGGATCAGAAGCGATAGGTGTAGTTGAGGGTTGCATTGTCCTGGGAGTGGCTCACATGCATCGGCGCGGAGGTATTGGGCAGGCTCGTATTGTCCATCCCGTCACTGAAGGCATGGGACCACGCAAAGTCCAGCCGGCTGGCCGGGGAGAAGGCATAGCCCAGGCCCGCGGACAGATGCTTCTTCGGTGTGGCCGGGATAACGGCAAACAGGGTCGAGGCGCGCAGGGCCTGGGTGGCGTAGCGCAACCCGGCCCGCAGGGTGAGCTGCTCGCTCACCTGGTAGGCGCCGCCCAGGGCCAGGATGGTCTGGTCCTTGTAGTCCTGGGGCAGGCGGATCTGCAGGTCGCCCCCCGCATCGGCCCCGAAAGCCACCTTGATGTCCTTCATGACACTCTTCCAATACACCTGCGACAGGTCGGCGGCAAGCAGCAGCTTCTCCGTGACCCGCTGGCTGACCCCGAGATTCAGGGTGGCCGGCATCTGGAAGTCCTGGATGCGGATCTTGCCCGCCAGGGGGATCTGCCCCGCCGCGCCATCGATCGCCGTGAGGGTCGCCCGGCCGGTCATGTCGGCCAGGTGGCTCTTGCTGGTGTAGGCGGCGCCCAGGGTCGTGTCATCCGTGGCCTGATAGACGAAGCCGATGCGCCCCGTGTAACCCCAGGCATCCACCCCGCTGGCCAGGGGCTGGTTCTTGGTCAGGCTGAAATGGGCCCCGCGCAGGTCGGGGAGCCCGCCCAGCACCGGGATCAGCGAGCCGGTGGCCCGCCCCGCGCCGATCAGGCTGCCGACCTGGTCAGCGCCCAGCAGCAGGTTCAGGTTCAGGCCCTGCCACATGGCATCGATGCTGCCGCCGATCGACAGCTTCTCGGTGGCCTTGAAACTGGCGGCGAAGGGAATATTCAGTACCAGCAGCCGGCTGGAGTTGTCGAGCCCGGTATCGAGCCCGCCGCTGGCCCGGGACAGGAAGCTGGAGCGGCCATACTCCGTGCCCAGGCCCCCCTGGGCAAAGGCGCCCACGCCGAAGGCCCATTCGCCGACCCGCCGGGTGAAGGCAGCCTCGGGGGCCGCGTAGGGGCCCCGGTTCCGGGAGTGATTGCCCGAGGAGGCCGACTCGCCGGTGGCCTTGTTGCGCACCTCGATGTCGGTGGTCACCAGGTCGAGACCCACCATGGCCTCGCTGCCCTCCTTCATCAGCGACAGGGTCGCCGGGTTGGTCATCATGCCGGCGGCTCCGGTGTCGATGGCCGTGGCCACGCCCCCCATGGCCCGCGACACGGCGCCAAAGCCCTCAAGGCGGAACACGTCCGTGGCCCGGGCCGTCTGCGCCCCGCCCAGGCAGGCCAGGGCCACGGCGGCCGATACGATCTTCATTCTTGTCATGTCTTCCCCTTTGGTGGAATTGCTGCCTGGCGCTTCTTTCCCCTGTCGTCGCAGGAGGTTCAGAAGAACCGGTCAAAATGGATCTGCTCGAACGGCACCCGGTGGCCCACCATCAGCATTTCCTGCAGGGCCTGGGTCATCGGCGGTGGTCCGGCGAAATAGAACTCAAAGCCGGACAGCCCCCCCGGCAGCGTCCGCGCCAGCGCGTCATGCACATAGCCGGTCTCGCCCTGCCAGGCCCCATCCTCGCCCGGCAGGGAGACGACGGGGATGTAGTGGATGCGCTCACCGAAGCCGTCCAGCGGCTCGAGCATGGCCTGGCCGCACACATCCCGCGGCGTGCGGGCGCCGTAGAAGAAATACAGCTTGCGGGTGGCCAGCATGCCGGCCTCGGCGGCGCCGCGGGCGATCGAGATCATCGGCGCCAACCCCGAGCCCCCGGCCACGCAGACGATGTCCCGGGGCGCCTCGGTACGCAGCCAGGCCACGCCGTAGGGACCATCCAGCCCGATCTCGTCGCCGCAGGCCAGGCGGTCGAACAGGACATGGGTTCCCTTGCCGTGGGGCACGCGGCGGATCTGGAAGTGCCACTCGCCCTGGTCGTTGGCCGTATTGGAGACGGAATAGGCCCGGGATGCCCCGACCCCAGGCAGATCCAGCATGGCGTACTGCCCCGGCAGGAATGACGCCCCACCCTCGCACCGGAAGCGGAACTCGCGCAGGTCGTGGGTGATGTCGGAGACGCCGGTCAGCCAGGCCCGCTGCCGCCCGGGCACACGCAGCGGCACATACTCCGGCGCAGTGGCCGCCTTGATGCTGACGGCCCCCAGGGCGCGGCACTGGCAGGCCAGGTGGCGGCCGCGCTGGCGGTCCCGCGCGGTGAGGCCGGGGGCGTCGGCCCACAGGGTCTCGACCTCGCCGCTGAGCAGGTCGAACTTGCAGCCGCCGCAGCCGCCGGAATTGCATTCGTAGGAAAGACCGACACCGGCCCGCAGGGCCGCGCGCAGGATGGTGTCGCCCTCGCCCTGCGCGAAGCGGGACCCGTCCCGCTCATTGAGAATGACTGGAGTGTTCACAGGAGTACCTTCGTGCTGCGCACTGCGGTGCGAGCTTGCTTGGGGCAGCCCGGCGCAGCGCTCATGGAAGCTCGCATGCAGAATCGGGCGGTCCGGCCCATCCGGGCGCCGGACCGCCCCTGTGGAGAGGCTGTCGCGTCAGACGCCCAGCGACCGGCGGAACTCGCGGGTGGCCAGCTTGGTGGCGGTCACCGCGTCCGGCACATCGGGCAGGGCCCCGCAGTAGGCCTCGATGGCCTTGTCGGCCAGCGGCTCCCAGCGGGCGACCCACTCCCGCACAAGTTCCAGGTTGCCCGGCGTCTCCCCGGCCATGCGGAGGAAAGCCGCCAGCCAGCGCCGGTGGCGGGCCGAGTCGATCAGCTGGGCGTCGGTGAGCAGCCCGAGCAGGGTGTCGCCGTTGTGCCGGGCCGACTCGCCCAGCGCCCGCAGGACGGACTCCTCGATGGCCGGCTTGGCGACCAGGTTGAGGACGACGATGGCCTCGCCCCAGTCCCACACCGTGAGCGCCCGCTCCATGAGCTCGCGGAAGCCCTGCCAGGCCACGTCGTTCTCCCAGTAATGGCGCTCGTCACTGCCGAAGCCCTTGTCGGGGAAGGCCAGGGACAACTCCTTGGTACGGTAGGCGGTGTGGCTGAGCCAGCGCAGGCTGTCGGCCATCTGGAAGTAGTTGCAGTTGGTGATGGTGCTGGCCGGTGACACCTGCCCGACGTAGGCCGAGGCCATCTGCACCGTGTGGAAGAGGTAGCGGGCCGGGGTATACAGGCGGGCCAGGGTCCCCGCCCAGCGCGCATCCAGGGCAATGTCGTGCTCGCGCTGGTTGAACTGGTCGAAGAGGCCGAAGACGTAGGTCTCCTGGCCGTCCTGCATCATGTTGTAGGTGCGATAGACCACCTCGTCCGGGTCGCGGAAGGCGTTCCAGTCGGCGTGCTTGAGGGCGGTACCGAAGGTGTTCTTCTTGTACCACTCGTTCATGAACATGCCCGGCGACAACTCATAGGGGGAATCCGGATCGCGGTCGTTGTAATGCAGGTTGGCGCTGACGATCTCGTACTCGCTCGGCTTGCGGCGCCGAGCGGCCAGGTGGCTCCAGGTCTTCTGCGGCTTCAGCACTTGAACTTCGGACATTCTTGTCTCCTCGATTTTCTTTTCTGATTGGCGGTGTCGTGCGTCAGGCGCAGACCGTCAGAGCTTCTTGGCGAAATAGAAGCGGACCGCCCCGTCCAGGCTCTCGATCTGGCCGGCAAAGGAGCTCAGGTCCACCTCCAGGTCATTCATGCGGAACGGACGGCCCAGCTCTTCTTCAATGGTTTCCCGGCGCAGGATCATTTCGTGCTCGGTGTGGATGCGGATGTAGGCCCGCTTGTCCTCGACGAAGACTTCCTTGCCGGGGTTGTCGATACGGGCGGCCTCGATCACCGCGAGGGCCAGGTCGCCGGCCCGCATCACCGGGCCCACCATGTTGTTGTGATAGGCCTGGGCGGAACTTGCAGTGCTCATCGTTGTTCTCCTTGCGTGTCGTCGGGCGGTTCAGGAATGCGCGAACAGGGGCTCGATGCCTTCCGTGCTCACGTAGACCTCATCCCCCTCCACCCGCACCGGATACTCGGCGAGGGCACAGTCGTCGGGGTTGATGCCCTTGCCGGTGGTGGCGTCGAACTGCCACAGGTGGGCGCGGCAGATCAGCTTCTCGCCATCGAACTTGCCCTCGGAGAGGGCGATGTCCTGGTGCGGGCAGATGCCTTGAAAGGCCTTGATCGCGCCGCCTTCGGCGCAGACCAGGAGGATGTCGTGGCCGTTGACGGTGTGGGGCTCCATCTCCCCTTCCCACAGCTCGTCGACACTGCATACCTTGGTGAAACTCATGCTTGGCTCCCCGCTCGTCAGCCGTGCGGCATCTGCCAGATGACTTCCACCGTCTCGGTCGGCTTGAGACCGGAGTCGGCGACCTTCATGGTCCGCGGCAGGAACTCGTCGGCGCCCTGGCGGCGGATGCGCAGGATGTGCCCCGGCCGGGCCCGGACGCGGCGGCCCACGGAATGCACGGCGGCGGCGGCGGCCACCTCGTCCATGGTGTTCTCGGTATCGACGGCGACCAGTTGCAGGACGAAGTCACCCTCGAAATTGGACGTCAATGGAAACAATGCCATTTTCAGATCTCCTCTCTATTCCTCGACTATTCCTCGGCTATTTGCCGAAGGCGGCCACCGCATGTGCGCGGATGGCCGTTTCCATATCATCCGTCAGCCGGCTTTGCGGGTTTCGCGCAGGGCCCGGTAGACCTCGGCCCAGGCATAGTTGTGGGCGTCGTCACCCATCTCGCCCGGCGCGATGTTCATATAGGCCAGGGCACCTTCCAGGTTCATCGGCTGGATCATCCCGGCGAGGAAGCGGTCGACGATGCTCAAATGGCCGGCATAGCGCTCGGGCTCCTGCTCGAAGACCCAGCGATCCACTTCAGAGCCAAAGTGATACAGGCGCCCCTTGTACTCGAGGGGGTAGTCCTTGACGTTCCAGCCCTTGCCCGGGGTGCCCAGGATCGGCAGCTGGCACATGTTGCAGACATAAGGCAGGGTTTCCGGGTAGGCCATGGCCATGTTTCCATCGACGACGTTGTCGATGATCACGTCCCAGCACTGGCCCCAGGTGTCGTTCCAGCCGGGGTACTTCTCCTCCAGCCAGTCACGCTCGGCCGGGGTGACGCCGGCAGCCGGGTTCCACCACACGGTCGGGCGCCAGAAATAGGAGCCGAGGTGCATGCCGTGGTGGGTCTCGCTGAGGTCCTTGAGGAAGATGTCCCAATACCACGGCAGTTCGAGGCCCATGTCGGTCAGGGCACGCTCGAACTGGGCAACGATCCATTCCTCCATGAATTCCTTGAAGGACTGTTTGCGGTGCTCCAGCGGAGTGTAGTAGTCCATGATCGGGCCGGTCAGCACCGAGAAGAGCTTCCAGGCTCCCCATACGGCGATATCCACGCGCTTCTGGGCTTCGGCCTTCTGGCCGTTCTCGATCAGGATCTTGAGGGCCGGGCCGCCGATCTGGGCATGGCGGGACTCATCCGTCTGGATGCTCGAGATCAGGTTGGCGAAGGTGTGGTCCCCCGCCTCCGCCGCATCGGCCGCCAGGCCGAGGAACTGCATGTTGGTGAAGCCGGTCTCGAAACTGAAGGTGAGCATGATCGAGACGCTGATGGCGTCCCGGGTCATCATGATGTCGTCGAAGAAATGCCGGGCGGCGATCATGGCCCAGTCATTGGTGTCGTAGGCCTTGAAGGCCCAGTCCATCTGGCGGTCCTTGGACACGTGCTCGTGGGGGAAATAGAGCTGCATCTGGCCGTGCCGGATCTCGTCCAGGCAGCCCAGGGTGGACATGTTGCGCATGCCTGGCGCCTTGGAGAAACGCATCATGCGGGCCTCGGCGCTGGCGGCCGCATATTCGCCGCGGGCAATCGCGCCGTAATGGGCTTTCATCACCGATTTCCAGCCCGGATCGGCATTCTCGAAAATGCGGCTCCGCTCCAGCGCCGCCTTGACCGAATAGGCCCCCGCGTCCTTGTCGCGCTGTACCTTCACGTATTCCGGATAGGTCTGCTTGTAGGGCTCGTCGTATTTCTCCCAGGCATTCTGCGGCAGGCCGAAGGCACCGGCGAGCTGGGGCGGAAACAGTTCGTCTTCCGTTACGTAGGTGGGAGTCCAGTTGGTTGACCTGGCCAGGTCATACCAGTCCATCCGATTGAGTACAGCCATCAATGTCTCCTTATTGGCGGGATGCGGGAGCCCGCTGGCCCCGTCACGCGGCAGGCGATCTGTGTCGCCCGGGTCACACGGCCCGCCGGTATTCAGCGGCAATCCGTATGGCCCAAAGTTATAAGGAAACGATGTGTGGCGATATTAGACGAAGGTTTAGATGCTCCCTTCGCGGAGCAAGGCGGCGCTGCCCGGCAGGGGCGCGACCGGGGTGCCGGTATGGTGAAGACACCGTCGCTGCAGCCCGGCACCAGGCAGACACCGACATGGAGGATTGGCCCCGGCATTCCATTCGGAACGCCGGGGCCGGTGACGATCAACCAAACAGCTTGTTGGCGGTCTCGGCAATCAACTTGCCCTGAAAGCGGGCTCCTTCAAGCTCAATCGCGCTCGGCTGGCGCTGCCCCTGGCCCCCTGCGATGGTGGTCGCACCGTAGGGGCTCCCGCCGACGATCTCGTCAAGCGTCATCTGGCCTTGATGGCTGTATGGCAGGCCGACGATGGTCATCCCGAAATGCAGCAGATTCGTGATGATCGAGAACAAGGTCATCTCCTGGCCGCCATGCTGCGTCGCGGTAGAGGTGAACGCTCCGCCCACCTTGCCATTGAGGGCACCGCGCGCCCACAGGCCTCCCGCCTGGTCAAGAAAGCTGGCCAACTGGGACGGCAGCCGTCCAAAGCGGGTCGGGCAGCCGATGATGATTGCGTCGTAGCCTTCCAGGTCGGCAACCTGGGCGACGGATGCGGCCTGATCCAGCTTGAAATGTGCGGATCTGGCAATTTCATCGGGGACTGTCTCGGGAACACGCTTGATCTCGACGGAAGCACCCGTCGAGCGCGCGCCCTCGGCTACAGCCTGGGCCATTGTTTCAATATGACCGTAAGTCGAGTAATAGAGCACCAGCACTCTTGACATTTGGATCTCCAGGAATTGAACCACTCCACTGCAACCTGCACGTCATCGATGAACAAGGATGACCGCCCCTTTTCTTTCCGTCCTGCTTCTTCACGCCCCTTCCGCCCCGTACCGCGGGCAGCCTTCCAGGCTCCTCACTGCTCCGGGTGATTCACTGCCAGAAAGTGGCGCACCGCTGGCCGGCCTTCGCCCCGGTGCAGCCGCAGCACCTCGTCCTGGACGTCGGCATCTGCCCTGGACACACGATGATGCTGGCGCAGATGCTCGGCCCAGGACTCGACCATGAACCACTCCAGGATCACTTGCCCGTCGGCGGCATCCTCGGATACACCCCATGAGTACGCGCCGTCGCGCCGTCGTTCCCCCGACAGACGCGCCAGCAGCGCGAGGAAGTCGGCACGGTCGCCCGGGTCGATCCGGTACTCGATCAGGATCAGCACCGGTCCGCGGTCATGGTCGACCTGGGCCGCAGTCAGCGGCTCGGGCCAGTGCCTGGACGGCGCGAGGTCTGCCTCGCCCCTTGGCAACTTGAAGCGGTGCGCGGCCAGCCCTGCCATGACCAGTCCGGCCGCGCCGGCCAGCAGGGTGGACGACACGCCGATCTGCGTGGCGATGGCGCCCCAGGCCAGGCTGCCGACGGTCATCGCGCCGTTGAAGACGGTCAGATACACCGCCAGCGAACGTCCCCGCACCCAGTTCGGCAGGATCGCCTGGGCCGCACCGTTGAATGTCGTCAGCGCGGTGATCCAGCCAGCCCCCAGCACCAACAACACCGCCAGCGCAGCCCACTTCGGCGGCGCCAAGGACAGAAGGGCCATGACCGCAGCGGTGAGCAGCGAGGTCAGCAACAGCAGGCCGTCTGCGTCAAGACGCGCACGCAGCCCTGGCATCACCAGGGCACCACCGATCGCGCCCAGCCCGATCGCGCCAAGCAGCAAACCGTAGAAGCCGGCGCCGCCGCCGAGCATCTGGCGGGCGACCAGCGGCAGCAGCGCCCACACCGAGCTGGCCAGCGCGAAGAAGACGAACGAACGCACCAGCACCACGTGAAGCTCGTGGCTGGCGCGGGCGTAGCGCAGGCCGGCGCGGAAGGCCCCCACGAAGCGTTCGCTGAGCACGTCCTGCGGCACCGTCGGGCGCTTCCACCACAGCAGGGCGGCGATCACGAAGAGGTAGCTGATCACGTCCACCGCATAGGCGAAGGCCGCCCCCAGCGTGGCCAGGATCAGGCCGCCCAGCGCAGGCCCTATCGAGCGGGCGATGTTGATGCCCAGTGAGTTGAGTGCGACCGCGCTCTTGAGATCTCTTTTCTCGACCAGCTCGGGCACGATGGCCTGCCAGGCTGGTCCCATCAACGCCGCGCCGACGCCGCCCAGGAAGGTCAGTGCAAGCAGCGAGCTCACCGATTGCAGGCCCGCCGCCGAGAGCAGCATCAGGCCAAGGCTGACACAAGCCAGCAGCAGCTGGATACTTATCAGAAGTCTGCGTCGGTCCAGGATGTCGGCGAGGACGCCGGCCGGGATCGCCAGCAAGAACACCGGCAGCGTGACGGCGGCCTGCACCAGCGCCACGGCAGCCGGCGACGGCGACAGGTCGGTCATCAACCACGAACTGGCGATGTCGCGGACAAAACCACCGATGTTGCCGATGACCGCGGCTACCCACAGCACCACGAACAAGGTTTGCCGCAAGGGCGTGAAGCTGCCCCCGGGGATGCCGGTGGACTCGATCGCCCCGTCCGCCGGGTTCTTCATGCGGCCCAGCACGAGCAGCCCAGTGCTCCGAAGAAGCTCTTGAGATCCGCCACCGGCATCCTGGAGGCCCAGGCCCGAGCGTGGTCGTGACCATGCAGGCCGCAGGAACTGGCGCAGCCGCAGGCCGCCAGGGCGTGGGCACGCAACGGGGCCAGCGAGTTGCGTCCCGCTCCTTCGGGCTCTCCCCAGGCGCCATAGCCTTTGAAGGTGCGTGTCGGTGACCAGTCCGGCATCGCCGGCGGCAGCGGATTGTCGTCCAGCGGGGCAAACGCGCCGGCGCCGTAGACCACCCTGCCCCCCACCATCGTCAGGTCTGAGGTGAGGAACGAGATCTCGTCCTCGGCGACGCCGAAGTAGTCCTTGCTCGGCACGATCAGGTCGGCGAACTGGCCGGCCTCGATACGCCCACGCCGCCCCTCCTCGTTGGAAAACCAGGCCACGTTCTCGGTCCACATGCGCAGCGCGGTGTCACGGTCCAGGCAGTTGCGGGTCGGGTAGATCTGCATCCCCCCCACTGTCTTGCCGGTGACCATCAACGACAGCGAGACCCACGGGTTGTACGAGGCCACCCGCGTGGCGTCGGTGCCCGCCGAGACCTTCACCCCCTTGGCCAGCATCTGCGCCACCGGCGGGCTTGCTTCGGCGGCGGCGGCACCGTAGCGCTCGACAAAGTACTCACCCTGGTAGGCCATCCGGTGCTGCACCGCAATGCCGCCCCCCAGCGCGGCGATGCGGTCGATGGACTTCTCCGAGATCGTCTCGGCGTGGTCGAAGAACCAGTTGATGCCATCCAGCGGAATATCGCGGCCAACCTTCTCGAACACGTCGAGCGCCCGCGTGATGGTCTCATCGTAGGTGGCGTGCAGACGCCACGGCCATCTGTTCTGCGCCAGGATGCGCACGACGGCCTCGAGCTCGCCTTCCATCTGTGGTGGCATCTCCGGACGCTCGACGCGGAAATCCTCGAAGTCGGCGGCCGAGTACACCAGCATCTCACCGGCGCCGTTGTGGCGGAAATAATCGTCGCCCTGCTGGTACTTGACCGAGGAGGTCCAGGCGAGGAAATCCTCCTTCTCCTGCCGGGGCTTCTGGGTGAACAGGTTGTAGGCGATGCGCACGGTCATCTGTCCGTCCGTGGCCAACTGCTGGATCACCGCATAGTCATCCGGGTAGCTCTGCGAGCCGCCGCCTGCATCGATCAGGCCCGTCACGCCAAGCCGGTTCAGCTCGCGCATGAAATGGCGGGTGGAGTTGAGCTGGTACTCGAACGGCAGCTTCGGCCCCTTGGCCAGCGTGGCGTAGAGGATGGTGGCATTCGGCCTTGCCAGCAACAGGCCGGTCGGATTGCCATTGCTGTCGCGGCTGATCTCCCCGCCCGGCGGCTCCGGCGTTTCCCGGGTGTAACCGACAGCACGCAGCGCGGCGGCATTGAGCAGGGCGCGGTCGTACAGGTGCAGCAGGAACACCGGCGTGTCCGGTGCGATCGCATTGATCTCCTCGATCGTGGGCAGGCGCTTCTCGACAAACTGGTGTTCCGTGAAACCGCCGACCACGCGCACCCACTGCGGCGCCGGGGTGACAGCCACCTGGCGCCGGAGCATCTCCATCGCGTCCGCCAGCGAACGCACGCCGTCCCAGCGGAGCTCCAGGTTGTAGCTCAGGCCACCGCGCACCACGTGGGTGTGATTGTCGAACAGGCCGGGCAGCGCGCTGCGCCCCTTGAGGTCGATGATCCTGGTGTCCGGGCCGGCCAGGGCCAGGATCTCCTGGTTGTCGCCGACCGCCAGAAAACGGCCGTCCTTGACCGCCACTGCAGCGGCGAGCGGCTTGCTCCGGTCGAGGGTGGTGATGCGCGCGTTGTGAAGGATGACATCGGGAAAACCGGAATCCGCCTTCATGAGGCTCTCTCCTCGCTGGATGCCGCCTGCCGCACGACCGGGTGGCCTGGCAGTTGGCCGCAGACGTGCTCGATGGCGTGCGTCTCGGTGCACGCGGAGCTGAATCCGGAACCACCCAGGAGTTGCTTGCCGACCGGGATGATCTGCTCACCGACAAGCATGCCGAGCAGGCCGACCAGGGCCACCACCGGCGGCGCCGGTGAACGCACGCCAAGCAGGTGATAGACGATGCCGACCAGCAGGCCTGCCCCCAAGGAAAGGATGTAGAGCTTCATGGATGACCTCGATCAGGGTGATGCACAGGCCGGCGGGCAGCAGCGTCACGCGCGACAAGAAAGCCCGCCGGGTGTGGCGGGCCGGGAAGGGCTCACCTGGGGGCCGGATTGGGGCCGATGCGCCTGCCGTGCTGCACCCGCTCCTCCGTCTTGTGAACCATGGTGTAAGCGTAGTCCACGCCCATGCCGTAGGCACCGGAGTGCTCCCTGACCAGCGCCATCACCTCATCGTATGTCTCCTTGCGCGCCCAGTCGCGCTGCCACTCCAGCACCACCTGCTGCCAGGTGACCGGGACCACGCCAGCCTGGATCATGCGCTGCATGGCGTAGTCGTGCGCTTCCCTGGACGTGCCGCCGGAGGCGTCGGCCACCATGTAGATCTCGTATCCGCCTTCGGCCATCGCACACAGCGCGAAGCTGTTGTTGCACACCTCCGTCCACAGCCCGGAGACGATGACCTTGTTGCGGCCATTGGCAGCCAGCGCGTCGCGCACGTTCTGGTCATCCCACGAATTCATCGATGTACGCTCGAGGATATCGTTGTCGGGAAACACGGACAGCAGCTCGGGATAGGTGTGGCCGGAGAAGCCCTCGGTTTCGACCGTGGTGATCGTGGTCGGGATCTTGAATGCCCTGGCGCCTTTCGCCAGTCCAACGACATTGTTCTTCAATACCTGCCGGTCGATCGATTGCACGCCAAAAGCCATCTGGGGCTGATGGTCAATGAAGATGAGTTGGGAATTCTGCGGGGTCAGGATGTCGAGTTTCGGATTGTTCACGGCGGATTCCTTCAGGAGTATGGAGGGCAAGGCTTCTGCGGCCGGCGGTGTCTTCATTCGGACGATCACTCGCATGAAAAAGCCGGTGTATCCTTCCGCCCATCAACAACGCCGAGGCCAAGATCCAACTCACCGAGTTGAATAAGACCTGCTGCCTGAATATATAGACGCAGGATTGGCGAGTACAACGGATTTACTTGAACAGCCTATTCAGATAATTCGATCATGAAGATCACCCTGGAAGCGCTGCAGGTCATTGAAGCCATCGCCCGCTGCGGAACCTTCGGCCTGGCCGGGGAAGAGTTGCACAAGGCGCCGTCGTCACTGAGCTATGTGGTGCAGAAACTCGAGAGCGACCTGGGCGTCACCGTGTTCGACCGCAGCGGCCTCCGGGTTCGCCTGACACGAACAGGCGCCTTGCTCGTCGAGGAAGGCCGGCAGTTGCTGCGCATCGCACATGAGCTCGAGGCGCGCGCCAGGCGTGTGGAGACAGGCTGGGAGACGGAGCTGAAGATCGCGGTCGATGCCATCCTGCCATTCGATATCCTCACACCGATGATCACGGCTTTCCATGCCGAGAATCCCTACACCCGCCTGCTGTTCTCACAGGAGATGCTGGGAGGCACCTGGCAGGCGCTGGTGTCGAACCATGTCGACCTGGTGATCGGTGCGGTGGGCGATGCGCCGGTGGTCCAGGGTCTGTTCTCGGTACCTGTCGGCGACCTGGAGTCCGTCTTCGTGGTGGCGCCGGGGCATCCCCTGGCAGAGATGGCGGAGCCCATCGAGTGCGCGACCTTGTGGCAGCATCAGTTCGCCGAAATCGGGGCAAGGCACGAGTTGGCCGCCATGTCGGCGGCCCTGGTAGAAGGGCAGAAGCAGATCAATGTACCGACCCTGCAGGCCAAGGAGGCCGTGCTGCTGGCCGGCATCGCCTGCGGCTATCTCCCGCGCTGCATGGCAGTGCGCCACATCGCCGGCGGCCAGCTGGTGCAGAAGCGCTTGTGCGAGGAGCGACCCGCCCGCACGCTGCATCTTGCCTGGAGCGGCAAGGAGCCGGGCCCGGCCCTGAGCTGGTGGCTGGACCGCAAGGAAACACTGATCGCCTCGGTTCGCGAATCCCTGGCATTGGGGAGTTGACGCCAGGCCATCGTTCCTGGCCCGACAAGCGGGCCAGGAACGATGGCCACCTCCAGGACGGGAGCCTATCCGTGCAAGGGGAGGCTCAGACCCGCTTGAACAACGGGCTCCTCACCTGCTGGGCGTCGGCGGCGGAGAAGAACTTCTCGGTGTAGATGTCGCGCTCGAACAGGCGGCCCTGCATGAGCGTGGAGATGCAGGCCTCGATCATCAGCGGCGGGCCGCACAGGTAGGCCTTGCGGCCACGGAAGTCGTTGTCGAAGTGGGCCTTGGCGGCCTCATGCACATAGCCGCGGAAACCCTGCCAGTCGCTGTCGGCCGGCTCGTTGGAGAGGGCCGGCACATAGCTGAAGTGGGGGTGCCGGGCGGCCAGCTCGACGAACTCCTGGTGGTAGTACAGCTCCGCCTGGCTGCGGGCGCCGTAGACCAGGGTGATGGGCAGGGTCGAGCCCTCCTCCAGCAGGTCGAGGATCATCGAGCGCGGGCTGGACAGGCCGGAGCCGCCGGCCATGAACAATGATGGCAGGCCCGCCGAGCGGTGCACGAGGAAGCGTCCGTAAGGCCCGGTGAGACTCAAGCGGTCACCCACCTTGAGCTCCTTGTGGATCCAGGTGGTGCCGGCTCCACCGGGCACGATGCGGATGTTCAGCTCGATCTCGTTGCCCGAGGACGGCGCGCTGGCCAGGGAGAAGGCGCGGAAACCCAGCTCGCCGGGCAGGTTGAGGTTGATGTACTGGCCGGCCTGGAAATCCAGGGTCTCACCCTCGTCCAGCTTGATCCAGATGCCCTTGATGGTGGGGGTGAGGTCTTCGATGCGGCTGACCACGCCGTGGTAGTCGCGCACCGGGATGTCGCGGGCGTCCTCGTCGACCTCGATCTCGACCTCGATGACCAGGTCGGATTCGAGCTTGGCGCAGCAGGCCAGCACCTTACCCTCGTCCCGTTCGTAGTCCATCAGGGCGAAGTTGGAGGCGTTGCCCTGGTCCACCTCGCCGTCGGTCACGGTGACCTTGCAGGTGGCGCAATAGCCCTGCCCGCAGGCGTGGGGCAGGAAGATGCCGGCGCGCAGGGCCGCATCCAGGATGGTCTGGCCGTCCTCGACCTCGATGCTGCGGCCGAGGGGCTCGATGGTGAGCTCATGGCTCATCGTGTCTCTCCTTGGGCAGGCCGCTCCGCCGGAGCGGGGCGGCCTCCTTGTTCTGTCAGCAGGTCAGTAGCCGGAACCGGCGATGCCGTCGAGGCCGGGCGTGATGAAGCGGATCAGGTCCTTGTGGCCGATGCCGTTGTCGGCAAGGCTCTTGTCGCGGTCCGGGATGAAGGGCCGCGAGCCGTTGAGCCACTTGACCGCGCTCCAGTCGATCTGCGCCCAGTCCGGGTGGTAGCTGAAGCAGTCGGTCATGTGCTTGTCGATGATCTCGGCGAAGGGCGTCTCCGGCGGCAGGGCCAGCACGAAGGGGCGCGAGAACATGCGGTGGCGCTCCCAATTGACGTACAGCAGCTGGCGGCCCTGGTAGTTCCCCACCGCATCGCTGGAGGGGAAGTCGTAGGGGGCGAGGGTTTTCAACATCGTCATGGTGGCGCTCCTCAGTTCTTGGTGGCCTGGTCGCGCCACTGGGCAAAGTTCTTCTGATCTTCCGAGCCGTTGAAGTCGCCAGCGGCCCGCTTGTCCATGCGCCAGTAGGCATGCATCCGCGCGCCGGGGCGGTAGTCGTGGGCATTGACGTCGGTGCCGTCGGGCTCGCACTTGCCCTGCAGGGCGGCGTGGGAGGAGATGAAGGTCTGCACGTACTTCTCGGGTTCGTCCTCGAAGATCTCCTTGCAGTGGTCCGAGCAGAAGTGGAATTTCTC
The DNA here is from genome assembly GCA_009026175.1 of Zoogloea sp. GTDB lineage: Bacteria > Pseudomonadota > Gammaproteobacteria > Burkholderiales > Rhodocyclaceae > Zoogloea. The sequence goes on from WBTZ01000031.1 coordinate 21,836, forward strand.
GCCCTTGTACACCGTCTCGCGGAAGCACATCTCCATCGGGTCGCCCGGCTCATTGAACTTGATGGTGGACACGCAGACCTGGCAGTTCATGGGCTGGGTCTTGTTGTTGAAGCGGTTGCCGGCCTTCTCCTGCCTGTCGAAATGCTCCAGCACCGGGCGGTAGTACTTGTCGAAAGTGTTGGGATACTTCTCGGACAGCCAGTCCAGCTCGTCGGGCGCCGGGATCCAGGTGTGGAAGGGGCAGGCGTCGGGCTTCATGTAGAAGCCGATCCACGACTGGTGGGTGATGTGCTCCTTCTCCTCGATGGTCTGGGCGAAGCACTTGGGCACCTTGACGCCGTAGCGGGCCAGGTCGTTGAAGAGGGCCGAGCCGTTCTGCTCGAAGTAGATCTCCCAGGCTTCCTTGAAGCTCATGATCCGCTTGGGCAGCATGTAGTCCATCATCATGCCGACCGAGGCCAGCTTGCGGGTACCGCGCCAGGTCCACTTGTCGATCCAGCGCTGCACGATGGGCAGGTTGTCCGGGTCCTGCTCGAGCATGAACTTGATGCACTCCAGGCCCAGCGTCATGTGGCGGGCCTCGTCGGACTGGGCCGAGAAACCGACGGTCATCGCCGCCATGTCGCCGTTGTAGGCGGCACCGGAGATGAAGGGCACGAACAGGATGTTGGTCAGCACGTACTCGAAGGCGAAACCGATGGCCACCATGAACTCGAAGGGGCCGGCGGTGATGGCGTCGTCGAAGAAGGACTTGCCATCCGCCAGGTACCACATGCGCGACTGCTGATGGGCGAACTCGTCCATCCCGTTGTAGAAACGGTTGTAGTTGCTGATCGAGTGGATCTGGGTCTGGAAGTGGCGGTACTCATCCACCGACTGCATCATGCAGGCCACGCGGGGGCCGGCGCCGACCATCTGGCGGGCCACCATGCTGAAGCCACGGGCGGCCATCAGCTCGAGGGGCGGCGTGGAGCCGAGGAAGAGCTTGAGCACGTTCATGTAACGCGCGTCGGTGACCGACAGGTGGCCGTTGTTCTGGTTGAAGGCGTCGAGGATGGCGTAGAGCTTGCGTTCCTTCTCGGCCTGGTACTTCCAGTAGGCGTCCATGGTCAGGCGGAAGGGGTCCTCCCACTGGTCCCAATCGTGGATCTTGATGCCCTCGTAGCCGACCTGGGGGAAGACCTTGTCCATCGGCTGGAAGGTGGTGTCCCAGGCCAGGTCCCGGGTCATCATGGTGTAGCGCTCCTTGAGGCCGAGCTTCTTCGAAACTTTCATGTCCATGGTGTCTCTCCTTGCGTGTCGGGTCAGCTCTGCCAGGACAGGACGAACTCGTCGTCACTCTCGTCCAGGTGGCCGGAGATGGTGATCAGGTGCAGCTGCAGCTCCTGCAGGTCGAAGTCGCGACCCATCTTCTCTTCCACGGTGGTGCGCCTGATGACCAGCCGGCCGGGCACATCCACCTTGACCATGGCGGGCTGATCCACCACCACGGCGTCGGGGTTGTCGTCCACGATGGCCTCGACGATGCAGCGGGTCTCTTCGTTCTTCTGGAAGGCGATGAAGGCGTTGGATGTCATGGCGACGTCTTTCAGACGGGGATGCCGGCCTTGGCGGCGCGGGCATTGAGTTGCTGGACGACTTCGTCCAGGACGGCGGCACCCTCGGTGCCGAAGGCCAGTTCAGCCACCGGCGCGAGCACCTCGACGGAGCGCTGACGGGCCGCGGCGATCCATTCGGCGAGCAGGGCCTTGTTGGCCGGGTTGTCGGCGGCGGCAGCCTTCAGCACCGCATCCACCCACTTCACGTTTTCGGCGAACCACTCGCGCTGGAAGCGGGTGAGCATGGTCAGCACCGGGCCGTGGGCGGCGTTGAGGCGGTCGTTGAGCTTGTCGTAGATCAGCGGATACAGCAGCCCCTCGAGGGCGAAGTTCTGCGCCACGAAGAGCTCGAACCAGTCGTCCATGACCATCTGGTCTTCGATGTAATGGCGCAGCCCCTGCCACACCGGCGCCTTCAGCCAGGCCTGCTTGGCCTCGGCGAGGGCATCGATCTCGTCCAGGGAGATGCCCAGGCGGGTGATGAACTGGGCAATCCCGAGCTGATCCATGCAGGCGTAGGCGGTGGCCTGGGAGATGGCGATGCCGTAGCTGTAGGCGGCGATGTAGGAGTTGTTGATGTTGGAGCCCCAGGCCACGTGACGCAGGGGCAGCAGCACCTCGTTGACCACCTTCTTGCCCTCACCCGGGTAGCCGGTGGCGAGGCCCAGTTCGTCGGCCATGTCGAAGTCGGCGCTGGCGGTCTCCTGCATGCGGCCGCGGGCCAGGGTCCAGGCGCCGTAGAAGAACTGGCGGGGATCCTTCAGCGCGTACCAGTCCTTCATGGTGATGCGCGAGCGCTGCGGATCGAAGATGTCGTGGGACGGGTCCCACGTGGGCCGGTAGTGGTAGTTCTCCACCGGCTGCAGGTCCATCGTGGCCTCCATGTAGCGGGACGCCGGCTTGTCCGCCCCCATGCGGCGGGCCAGGTGGCCGAAAGTCTGGCGCAGGGGCTGGATGGTGATGGTGCGAAGGTCCATGCTCATTGTGTGCTCCTTCTCCTCTGATTCTAGGTGTGGGTGCCCTGCCCGCTCAGCGAAAACGCTGATGGGTGGCATCGTGGAGATTCCAGGCGAAATCCCCCTGCGGACGGGAGGCATCCGGGGTCTCCAGGAAGATCACGTGGTGCTCGGTGCAGAAGGACTGGAAGGCGGCTTCGGGCATGATCAGCTCGACGGCCACTTCCGGCTCGCCCACCGAGAACTCGAACTCGACCATGCCGTTGTCGCGCCGGCCGGTGACGCGCACGAACTTGCGGGACACGTCGAAACGGTTTTCTGCCATGGCTCCTCCTGGTCTTTGCGCCGCCGGCAGCGAGGCGCGGCGGTCGGACGCATCAGGGCCCGGATGGCCCCCACCGGCGTGTTCGGTGAGACGTCATTGCACCAAACATTAAGATGTTAGTGAATGGACGTTCAGCGTCTTGGCTTGTACTTTTCAAAGCCTGGCTGATGGATGGATCAGCGGATTTGATCCTGGTGCTGGATGCGGAACTGGCTGGGCGTCAGCCCGGTGCGGCGGGTGAAGAAGCGGGAGAAGTAGGCCGGGTCGGCAAAACCCAGCGCGTAGGACAGCTCGCCCACCGGCGTGGTGGAAAAACGCAGCAGGCGGCGCGCCTCCTGCAGCAGGCGGTCGTGCACAACCTCCTTGGAGGCCAGGTTGGCCATGCGCCTGCACACGTCATTGAGACGCGCCTCGGTGACGCTGAGCTGGCGGGCGTAATCGGGCAGCGTGAGGTGGTCGCGGAAGTGCGCCTCCACCAGATCACAGAAGCTCAGGAAGATGCGCAGATCCTCTCCCCGCTCCCGCTTCAGGGAGGTCGCCGGGGTGTGGGTGGCCAGCAGCCGGTGCAGGCTGATGAAGAAGCACAGCCCCAGCGCCCGCACCGCCGCCGAGCGGCCCTTGTCACGGCCGCCGAACTCCTGGCGCAGCAACTCCGACAGCTGCACCAGGCGCGCCACCTCGTCCTGCCCCACCCCGTCCAGGGGCAGGAAGGCCGCCTCCCGCAGCTGGGCCTCGGGCCACAGCCCCGGCAGGGATGCATACCAGCCGCGCACCACCTCCTGGCGCACGGTGATCACGTGACCGTCCGTGTCCTCGTCGGAATAGAAGGCATGGGGAATCGCCGGAGGGGTGATGAAGACCAGCGGCGCTTCGCCGAAATAGGCCTGGTCATCGAGCTGCAGGCGGATGCTGCCCCGGGTCAGCACATGCACCTGGTAGAACAGGGAATGCCGGTGGGCCGGCGTGTTGCGGCCGAAGATCTCGGCCAGCCGGCCGAAGGTCTCATAATGGACGTCGCAGTCCGGATCACCTTCGTAGATGCGGGTGATGTAGATGTCGGGAATGGCCTCGGCGGAGGGCGGACCCGGCAGGTCGAGGGGCCCCGGGTGGTCGGAAGTGGGCATCCCGCAAGAAGATCACTTCGATGTTAGCGAGTCAACAGGTATCATTAAGGAAATATACTCGGGAGCCCCCTCCCCCAACACAGGAGTTCGACCGTCCATGCAGAGCAGGATTTCCTACCGCAACCTGCCCCAGCTTTTCCTGAAAGCCCGGGAAGAGCTGATCTGCCATTTCCGCCCGATCCTCACCCACTTCGGCCTCACCGAGCAGCAGTGGCGCATCCTGCGCGTGCTCAGCGAACGGGAGCAGCTCGAGCCCTGGGAGCTCTGCGACCTCTGCCAGATCCTCAGCCCGAGCCTGGCCGGCGTGCTGTCGCGCATGGACGACATGGGCGTGATCAGCCGCGCCCGCGTGCCGGAAGACCAGCGCCGGGTCATCGTGCGCCTGAGCCCCAAGGGTGCCGCTCTGGCAGCCGAGATCGCCCCGCTCATCGAGGCCCAGTACCGCAACCTGGAAGTCTCCCTCGGCCGTGAGCTGATCGACGAACTCTACACCGTGCTCGACAAGGTCATCACCGGCCCCCACCCTCCCGTGGAACGGATCGTCCTGCCCGAGCGCGCAGCACCGACCGCCACCGCAACGCCCACCGCAGCGGCGCCCGAGAAGAAAAAACGGAGCCCCCGCCGGAGAACGGCGGAGGCCTGAGGCAAGAGCGTCGTGTCACGAACGAGGCGAGATCACCCTCCGCCCGGCACCCGGTAGTAGCACGCCCCCGCCGCAGAGACGATCAGATTCACCGCGCACGTGGGGCTGCTTGGCGTCGTCGTATCACTGGCCGGGTTAACGCTGACGATGCGCATCGGGATGGTGGGATGCCCCTGGATCGTCACCAGGTTTCCCGCTGCATACCCTGTCAGACTGATCGTCCCCCCCGCTTCGGTCGCCATCGACTCCTGAAAGACGATGGCCTGGGCAGTACGGATGACCGCCTGCTCGCCTCCCATGCCGACCGCAAGCGCCCCGACCGCCAGCAGCGCGGACAGAACCCTGCTGCCACCCTTGCGCGCCGTCTGGATGGCGACGAACGCCATCAGGGCAGACAGGCCGATCATTCCCCACTCGGAGAGGGTCGGCACCGCCGTGGCGGTCGCCGGAGCGTATACGATCTGCGCGAACGCAGAGGCCGGAAGGATGGCGGCCCCGGCAAGCATCAGCCTGGGAATGGATACCTTCATTCTCATGAACAACCCCCTGAGCAAATATATTAATAAATGTGAAACTGCATTTATATGCTAACACCCTGCGCTCCGGAGCGAATCCATTGATCATCGGCCCATGGGAAGGGGTGCTCGCCCTATCCCGCCTCAATAACTCCCCCCAGGCACATTGACCTCACCTCCCGTCTTGTAGGCCGTCGCCAGGCTGGTGGTGGCTGCGGCCAGCAGCATCGAGTCGACGCCCACCGCGATGAAGCGGGCCCCCGCATCCCGGTAGCGCCGCACCAGCCCCGGATCGCCACACAGCACGCCGCCGGCCTTTCCGGCACGGGCGACCCGGGTCAGGCCGTCCTCGATCATCGCCACGATGTCCGGATGATTGGGCTCGCCGAGCAGATCGAAGGATGCCGCCAGATCGGCGGCACCGAAGAACACCCCGTCCACACCATCCACCGCCAGGATGGCGTCCAGCGCCTCCATGCCGGCCCGGGTTTCCACCTGCACCAACAGGCACATGGCGTCGTTGGCCTGCTCGGCATAGTCGCCGATGCGGCCCCAGCGCGAGGCACGGGCAATCGAGCTGCCCACCCCGCGGATCCCCTCGGGCGGGTAGCGCATGGCCTGCACCAGGTGGGCGGCCTGATCCGCGGACTCGACCATCGGGATCAGCAAGGTCTGCACCCCGGTCTCCAGCAACTGTTTGATCAGCACGTGGTCGCCCTGGGGCGGCCGCACCACCGGCTGGGAGGGATAGGGCGCGATGGCCTGCAACTGGGCAAAGATCGTGCGCAGGTCGTTGGGGCCGTGTTCGGCGTCGATCAGCAGCCAGTCGAAGCCCGCACCGGCACAGATCTCGGCACTGAAGGTTTCCGACAGGCCCAGCCACAGCCCATATTGCAGCTCGCCGGCGAGCAGGCGCTGCTTGAACAGGTTGACCGGCATTTCCATGGTGAGAACTCCTCAAGGTACGAATCTGAAATCACCGGGAGCCGATTGAGCATCTCCCGGATCCTGCAAGGAAAAGGGCTTCGGTCACCCGAAGCCCCCGTGCAAGCTTCCAACCCGTCGCAATCAGACGGGATCAACCCAAGCCAGGGACCCTGTAGTAGCAGAGTCCGCCCGCCGGCACGGCCAGACCGACCGTACACCTGGGAGACTGGACCGTCGTGTCACTGCTCGGGCTCACGCTGATGATGCGCATGGGGATGGTCGGGTGCCCCTGCACCGGCACTTCCATCCCAGTCGGGTAACCGGAAAGATCCACCGTGCCGCCCGATCCAATGGACATCTGCTCCAGCGGAGTGGCCTGCGCCGTCTTCACCATCGTCTGCTCGACCCCCATGCCTGCTGAGATCGCTCCGACGGCCAGGAATGCAGACAGGATCCGGCTGCCTCCCTTGCGCGCGGTCTGGATGGCCACCGCCGCCATGAGGATGGACAACGCGATCATGCCCCACTCCGACAAGGTCGGCACCGGGGTCTGCAGATCAGGGGCATAGCCGATCGTCTGGGCCCAGGCGGTGGCCTGCCACCCCAGAGTCAGTCCCGCAGCAACAACGACTCTTGAAAAGACCGGCTTTCTTGTCATTCATGGACTCCCTGTGAAGTGAAGATGGATTGATCATGAGATTTAACAATCCTGGCGCAATGCTAACACTCCCGCCGGGCGGAGAGGCCTGACTTGCCAGACCCTTTGCCCATCGGGATCCCCGGGGCGCCGGACACGCTCCCGTCCACGACTATCCGGCTGCGTGAGACAGTGAAGCGCCCTCCGGCCATTTATCCTTGCAGGGCGCATCGCTAGAATGCTTGCCCCTGCCCTCAAGCCGAGACTCCCTTGCTGACCATCCTGAGCATCACCGGCCCGATCTTCATGCTCATTGCGATCGGGTTTGCCGCCGTGCGCTACGGCCTGCTCAGCCGGACGGAGATGCGTCCCCTGGGTGTCTTCGTGATCCACGTGGCCCTGCCCGCCCTGTTCTTCAAGTCCATGAGCGAGCGCAGCCTCGCGGACGTGGTGGGCGGCCACCTGATGCTGGTGTATGTGCTCGGCTCTCTGCTCGCCGCCGGCCTGGGCCTGGCAGCCAGTTGCCTGCTGCGCGGCCGCAGCCTGCAGACCGGGGCCGTCCAGGCGCTGGGCATGGCCACCTCCAACAGCGCCTTCATCGGCTACCCCATCGCCCTGCAGCTCTTCGGTCCGTCGGCTGCCAGCGCCCTGGCGGTGTTCGCCCTGGTCGAGTCGATGGTGATGATGCCGCTCACCCTGACCATCGCCGAAGCTGCCGGTGGCAAGGGCGGGCACTGGACCCAGGTGCTTGGGGATGCCCTGCGCCGCCTGTCGCGCAATCCTTTCGTGCTGGCCATCGCCGGTGGGGCGGCCTGGTCGGCGCTCGGCATCCCCCTGCCGCATCCCGTCGGCAAGATGCTGGACATGCTGGCCGCCGCCTCGGCACCGGTAGCCTTGTTCTGCATCGGCGGCACCCTCGCCGGGCTCAGCATGCGCGGCATGCTGGGCGATATCAGCTTCATCGTGGCCGGCAAGCTGCTGCTTCACCCCCTGTGCATGTTCCTGGTGTTGTTGGCCCTGCCCGCGGCCGACCAGCATGTCGGCACTGCCGCCATCCTCAATGCGGCGATGCCGATGTTCAGCGTCTATCCCCTGCTGAGCCAGAAGTTCGGCCAGGAGGGGGTCAGCGCCGCGGCCCTGGTGGGCGCCACCACCCTGTCTTTCTTCACCATCAGCGCGCTCCTGTGGATGCTGCATTGAGGCCGGAGAATCTGTAGGGGGATGCAGGGGCGGCTTCAGCCGCCCGCAGGTGGTTGATTCAGGTCCGCGGGCGGCTGAAGCCGCCCCTACACCATCCTTACAGCGGCCTGAGGGTTTCGTCGAAATCGTCCAGTGACGGAAAGCGCAGCGCCTCCAGCTGATCCAGGCCCTGCAGGTGGAGGCCATAGCCCTCGAGGATGCTGCGCCGTTCGGCCTCCTCCAGATAGGGCACGTGGTAGGCCACATAGGGCGGCAGCACACGCAGGCCGACATAGGCCAGCATGCCGCGCAGGATGGGCTGCAGCATTACCTCCAGTTCGCCATGCACCGCGCCCGGGCCGAACATGTGAGCCTGGCCCCCCAGGGAGATGGCCAGCAGCGCCGACTTGCCCTTCAGCCCGCCCCGGTCGTAGATGCGCCGGCCGCCGTAGCACAGACCCGAGATGAAGACCCGGTCGATCCAGCCCTTCATGATGGCGGGCATGCCGTACCAGTAGATCGGGAAGTTGAAGATGATCAGGTCGGCCCATTTCACCTTGTCCACCTCGGCGGCGATGTCCGGTGCCAGGGCCCCCTTGTTGTAGGCGTGGCGCTGCTCCAGGGCATACACCAGGTAGTCGGGGTTGGTCCGTTCGCTGAAGTCTGCCGCGCTGGCCACCGGGTTGAAGCCCATCGCATACAGATCGGACACCTGCACCGCGTGGCCCGCCGCTTCCAGGGTGTCCACCGACAGATCCTTCATGGCTGCATTGAAGGAGCGCGGCTCGTTGTGGGCAAAGACGATCAATACGTTCATGTGTGAAGGCCCCGGGAGAACAGGGGCCAGGACGCCCCGTTCGCTGTTCGAAAAAATGCCCCTTCACGACGCCGCCGTCGCGAAGGGGCCAACATCCGACCGACTGTCCGAGAGGAGAGGGAGGGTTGTCGGTCGAGGGAGTAAAGCGTCGGATGCCGCGGCTGGCCGCAGCGGCCGGTACCGGCCTCAGTCAGCGGCAGCGGCGCGGGCGCGGGCTTCGACCTCGTCCTTGCGCACCACGCTGGCGGGCACGCCGGCAATCGCCCAGTCCTCGGGCGGCACGCGCCGGCAACAGCCGCGGACCAGCTCGCGTTGCACACCCAGGCAATCCACCAGCAGGTCGGTGAAACCGGCCAGCAGGCGGTGGCGGTCCTCCAGGGAACGCCCGTCGAGCACAATGCAGTCGAACCAGGGCGCATGCAGCCCGTTGCGCGACACCAGCTCGCCCCCCACGGCAAACTGGCCGGGCCGGTGGGGTGTGATGAAGGCCCGGATACGGTCCGTGGGGGCCTTGAGCACTTCCGCGTAGAGCTTGCAGGCGCCGACGAGCAGGGCTTCGTCCTGCTCCGGCGTGCTCAGGCCTTCAACCAAGTGGAAATTGACGATGGGCATGGCGCTGTCTCCTGTCAGGGCAGGCCGCGACGGCGGCCGGAATCGAGCATCAGGCTGGAGCCGGTCATGGCATCCGCCTCGGGGGCCAGCAGCACGGACACCGCCCAGGCCACCTGCTCGGGCGTCGTGAAGCGGCCGATGGAGGACTCGGCCAGCATCTCGCCCAGCACGTCCTCCACCGTGATGCCGCGCTGGGCGGCACGGTCGGCGGCCACCCGGTGCAGGCGCTCGGTGTCGGCGGGGCCCGGGGCGATCAGGTGGGCGGTCACGCCGCGGGGACCGTAGGCCAGGCTGAGCTGGCGCACCACGTTCACCAGCGCGGCATTGGCGACCCCCGCCGACGCCGCGTAGGCCGTCGGCTCGAAACCATAGTGGCCACCGATGGCGACGATCCGCGAGCCTGCCGAGAGCAGGCCATCCACCGCCCGGCACAGGCGCAGCAGGCCGCCCACCTTGATGTTCACCGCATCCACCATGGTCGCCGTGGGCGCCGTCAGGATGCCCCCCGCGACGCCTACGCCGGGCCCGTGCACCACCATCCGCACCGGCCGGTCCACCACCCCGGAGATGGCCTGGATGGCCGAATCCGAGGAGATGTCCGCGGCACAGGCGATCAGGCCCGGGACCCGCTCACGCAGGGCGGCCAGCGCATCGGTGCTGCGCGCCACCGCCACCACGCCGAGGCCGGCCGCGGCCAGGCGGTCGACCATGGCATTGCCGAAGGCCCCGGTGGCACCCACCACCACGGCCAGTTCTTCACGTTCCTGCATGCTGTCTCCTTGTTATATGTACCGCCCTGCCCCTGGCGCTCAGGCTGCCACGTGCTGCAGCAGGCCGCGCTCCCGGGCCATGGTCATGGCGGTGTCCATGATCATGTCTTCCTGGCCGCCGATCATCTTCTTGCGGCCCAGCTCCACGAGGATATCGCGGGCCGGCACGCCAAAGCGTTCGGCAGCCCGCTTTGAATGCAGGAGGAAGGTGGAATACACACCGGCGAAGCCGAGGGTCAGGGACTCCCGGTCCACCCGCACCACGTGCTCCATCATCGGCACGATGATCTCCTCGGCCATGTCCATCAGCTTGAAGAGATCCACCCCGGTGTCGATGCCCATGCGCTCGCAGACTGCAGCAAAGACTTCCAGCGGGGTGTTGCCGGCCCCGGCCCCGAGGCCGCCCACCGATCCGTCGATGCGGGTGGCCCCGGCTTCGATGGCCGCAATCGAGTTGGCGATGCCCATGCCCAGATTGTGATGGCCGTGGAAGCCGATCTCGGTCTCGGGTTTGAGCACGTCGCGCAGGGCCTGGACGCGGGCGATCACGTCGGCGGGAAGCATGTAGCCGGCCGAGTCGGTGACGTATACGGTCTGGGCGCCATAGCTCTCCATCAGCTTGCCCTGCTGGGCCACCCCGGCGGGGTCGTTGAGGTGGGCCATCATCAGGAAGCCGGTGGTGTCCATGCCCAGCTTGCGGGCGAAGGCGATGTGCTGGGGCGAGGTGTCGGCCTCGGTGCAGTGGGTTGCCACATGCACGCTGCGGGCGCCGCAGTCGTAGGCCGACTGCAGCTCGCGCATGGTGCCCAGGCCGGGGATCAGCAGCACCGAGACCTTGGCCTGCTTCATCCTGGCGGCCACCGTGGAGATGTAATCCTCGTTGCTGTGCGGTGCGAAGCCGTGCTGCAGGGAGTTGCCGCCCAGGCCGGCGCCGTGGGTCACCTGCACATAGGGCACGCCGGCCTCGTCGAGGGCGGTGGCCACCTTGACCATCTGGTCGATGCTGATCTGCTCGCGCTTGGCGTGCATGCCGTCACGCAGGCACATGTCGTGCAGGATGACTTTCTTGCCTTTGAGATCCATGGGTTTCTCCGTGTTTTCGTGTAGGGGCGGCTTCAGCCGCCCGCGGACTTCCGATCGGGCACCTGAGGGCGGCTGAAGCCACCCCTACATGTCCCTGCCAGGCTTACGCCGGCTCGACGGCGCGCAGCGTGATGCGGCCGGCGAGGATCTCCTCGGCGAACATCTCGGCGGTGCGGGTGGCGGCGGCGGTCATGATGTCCAGGTTGCCGGCGTACTTGGGCAGGTAGTCGCCGAGCCCTGCCACCTCCATGAAGACCTGCACCTTGTTGGCGTCGTAGACCGGGCCGTTGACCAGGCGGTAGCCGGGCACGTACTTCTGCACCTCCTTGATCATCTGCAGGATGGAGGCGGTGATGCGGGCCTGGTCGGGCGCGTCGTCGGTCAGGCAGGAGATCGTGTTGCGCATGATCATCGGCGGCTCCGCCGGGTTGATGATGGCCAGGGCCTTGCCCTTGCGCGCACCGCCCACCTTCTCGATGGCACCGGAGGTGGTGTAGGTGAATTCGTCCAGGTTGGCGCGGGTGCCCGGACCGACCGACTTTGAGGCCAGGCTCGCGACGATCTCGGCGTAGGCCACGCTCTGGATGCTCGACACCGCGCTGACGATGGGGATGGTCGCCTGGCCGGCGCAGGAGATCATGTTGACGTTCATCTGAGCGAGGAGACCCCCACGCTCGCTGCGTTCGCTGCCCCCCGAGGGGGCTGAGCCGTCTTGGGAGCGGCCCTGCGACAGCTGATCGGCGTGCTGGCGCAGGTTCACCGGCGGCACGCAGAGGGGGCCGATGGCTGCCGGGGTCAAGTCGATCATCATCACCCCCAGCTCATTGAGCTTGCGGCTGTTCTCCGCATGCACATAGGCGCTGGTGGCGTCGAAGGCGATCTGGATGTTGTCTTCGAGTACGTGCGGGAGCAGGCCGTCCACCCCGTCGGCGGTGGTCTTGAGGCCCATCTCGCGGGCCCGGGCGAGGCCTTCGGAGGCCGGGTCGATGCCCACCATCCACACCGGCTCGAGCACCGGGCTGCGCTGGATCTTGTAGATCAGGTCGGTGCCGATGTTGCCCGAGCCGATCAGGGCGCAACGGATCTTCTTCATGCTGTCTTCTCCTGGGCCCGGGCGGCGGCGCGCTGGGCCATGGTCTGGCCGGCGACGTAGAAGCCGTCGGTGGCGTGTTCGGTGATGAGGATGCGCACCGTGTCGGCGCTGCATTCCAGGCTGCGGGCCACGGCTTCGGTCACCGCCGCCGCCACCTTGTGCTTCTGCTCGGTGGTGCGGCCCACCATCATGTGCATCTCAATAATCGGCATGGGGTCTCTCCACGGGGGTTGGGATCATTCGACAAAGCGCATGGACACGCTGCCCAGCTCCTGGAAGCGGGCGATCACGCTGTCGCCGGCCTTGACCGGTATGGCCTCGGTGATGCCGCCGCTCATCACGAAGCTGCCGGCGGGCAGGCCTTCGCCCAGTTCGGCGAGGATGTTCACCAGCATCGCAATGGCCTCGGCCGGGTGACCCAGCACGGCGGCGGCGGCGGCGCCGGCGACGATCTCGCCGTTCTTCTCCATCACCACCCCCAGCGTCGGCAGGTCCAGGTCTTCCACGTAACGGGGCCGTCCGCCGCCGACGAAGCGCGCCGACGAGCCGTTGTCGGCCACCACGCTGGGCAGGTCGAACTTGAAGCCGGAGAAGCGCGAATCGATGATCTCGACCGCCGGCAGCACGTAGTCGGTGGCGTCGAGCACGTCCTGGCGGGTGCAGCCGGGGCCCTGCAGGGCCTTCCTGGTGACGAAGGCCACTTCGCACTCGACCCGCGGATGCACCAGGTCGTGGGTGGAGATGGCCGAGTTCTCCGGCCGCGCCATGCGGTCGGTGAGGAAGCCGATGGACGGCACATCGACGCCCATCTGCTTCATCTTGGCCCGCGACGTCAGCCCGGCCTTCCAACCCACCTGCTTGTGACCGGCGGCGAGGAAGCGGCGGCGCAGCTCCAGCTGCACGGCGTAGCCGTCGGCGATGGTCATCGCCGGGAATTCGTCGGTGAGCTTGGGGATGGCGTAGGCCCGGGTCTGGGCGCCTTCGACGCGCTCGCAGAGGCGGACGATGTCTTCCCGGGACAGCGTAATGTCCATGCTCATGCTGCGCTCCTTCCGGCGAACTTCACCCGGCAGCTGCCAAGGCCGCCCACCGTACACACCAGCTCATCGCCATCGACGACCGGCACCAGGGCCGATTGGGAACCGGACAGGATCACCTCGCCGGCCTTGAAGGGAATACCCAGCTCGCCCAGGGTGTTGGCCAGCCAGGCCACCGCGTTGGCGGGCGAGCCCTGCACCGCTGCGCCGACGCCGGTGGAGAAGATCTCGCCGTTCTTCTCCAGCACCATGCCGGCCAGGGTGATGTCCAGCTTGCGCGGGTCGCCCTTGGTCTTGCCCAGCACGTACACACCGCAGGAGGCGTTGTCCGCCACGGTGTCCTGGATCTTGATCTTCCAGTCGGTGATGCGTGAATCGACGATCTCGAAGCACGGCAGCACGTAGTCCGTGGCGCGGATCACGTCCATCGCGGTGACGCCCGGGCCCTGCAGATCCTCCTTGAGCACGAAGGCCAGCTCGGCTTCGGCCTTGGGCTGGATCAGGCTGCCCAGGTCGATGGTGTCGCCCTCCTGGAAGACCATGCCCGAGGTGAGCTGGCCGAAGTCCGGCTGGAACACGCCCAGGAAGTCCTGCACCGGCTTGCTGGTGACGCCGATCTTCTTGCCGACGATGCGCTCGCCGGCTGCCACGCGGCGCTCGATGTAGCGCAGCTGGATGCGGTAGGCGTCGGCCAGGGCGATGTCCGGCGCCTGTTCGAGGAGCGGCGCAATGGTGCGGCACTCCCGCCATGCGTCATACAACGCATCGCCGTAATGCTGGATCGTGTCTTCATTCATTGATATGTCCCGATATGTAGGGGCGGCTTCAGCCGCCCGCGGAGATTGGGAAACGGGGGCCTGCGGAGTCGGTGGGCGGCTGAAGCCGCCCCTACAGACCCCTGCAAGCCCCTGCATCACAGCTTCACGCAGATGTTGCGGGTCTCGGTGTAGAACTCCAGGGAATGGACTCCACCCTCGCGCCCGATGCCCGACTGCTTGGAGCCGCCGAAGGCCGTGCGCAGGTCGCGCAGGAACCAGCTGTTGATCCAGGTGATGCCCACCTCGACCCGGGCGGCGACGCGGTGGGCGCGGGCCAGGTTGGTGGTCCAGATCGTGGTGGACAGGCCGTAGTCGGTGGCATTGGCGAGCTTCACCACCTCGTCCTCGCCGTCGAAGGGACGGATGTGGCAGCACGGGCCGAAGATCTCCTCGCGCACCACGGCGGCCGTCTCGGGCAGGCCGGTCCAGATGGTCGGCTGCACCCAGGCGCCTTCGGCCAGCTCGGCCGGCATCGCCGGCTCGCCACCGCCGGTCACCAGGGTGGCGCCCTCCTCCACCGCCTTGCGGTAGTAGGACATGACCTTCTGCTTGTGCTCCTGGCTGATCAGCGGGCCGTAATTGGCGGCATGATCCTCCGGGCGGCCGTACTTGACGGCCTCGGCGCGGGTCTTGAGGGCCGCCACGAAGCGCTCGAAGATCGGCCGCTCCACATAGACCCGCTCGGTGCCCAGGCAGACCTGCCCGGTGTTGAGGAAGGCCGAACGGAAGATGCCATCCACCGCCGCATCGAAGTCCGCATCGGCGAAGACGATGCCGGCGTTCTTGCCGCCCAGTTCGAAGGACACGTCGCGCATGCCGTCGGAGGCAGCCTTCATGATCGCGGCGCCGGTACGCGTCTCGCCGGTGAAGGTGATCGCGTCCACCCCCGGGTGGCGGGTCAGGAATTCGCCCGCCGAATCCGGCCCGAAGCCCTGCACCACGTTGTACACACCCTTGGGAATGCCCACGCTGTTCATCACCTCACCGAGCAGCGCCGCCGTGTGGGGCGACTCCTCGGAGGGCTTCACCACCACGGTGTTGCCACAGGCCAGGGCCGGGCCGACCTTCCAGGTCATCAGCAGGAAGGGGGCGTTCCACGGGCTGATCACTCCGATCACGCCCTTGGGCACGCGGATCCCGTAGTTGAGGGCGCCGCGGCCGTCCGGCGTGGCCATCTGGAAGGACTCCGCCGGCACGTTCTTGACCACGTCGGCAAAGACCTTGAAGTTGGCCGCGCCGCGGGGGATGAAGACATGCCGCATGACATGGGATGGCTGGCCGGTGTCGGCCATCTCGGCCGCCACGAAATCCTCGAAGCGGCGGGTGATCTCGTCGGCCACGCCGTACAGCAGGTCCACCCGCTGCTCCAGCGTCAGCCCGCCCCACTCGCCCTCCAGCGCCGCCCGCGCGGCACGCACCGCCGCATCCACGTCGGCCTGGCCGGCCTCGGTGATCCGGGCGATCACCCGGTTATCCACGGGGGAGCGCTTCTCGAAGGTCTTGCCGCCCTGCCCGGCGACATACTCGCCGCCGATGAAATTCTCGATGAGACGCATGCTTACCTCGGTATGAAGTCTGGAATCGCCAAACCCCAGGGGCCCGGCATGGAGACCAGTCTATGAACCGAGGTTGATACCGTCCAATACTTAATCACTTCATACTTGATACCCTTCCGGTATGAGACCGGGTGTAACCGTCTTCAGCGGCCGCCACCTGCCGCCGCGTTCTGCTTGCCAATCAACAGCCGCCGGACAGACATGCTGGCCAGATAACAGCCTGATCAGAGCTTCAGCTCCAGGCTCAGCCGGTAGATCGCCGCGCTGCGGACGGTGGTGAATTGCTCCAGGCCACCATCGGCATCCTGGTAGCCCCGATAGGCCAGCTGGTCCTGGTGCAGCAGGTTGCTGCCCGCCAGTCGGAGCTGGGTCTTCGCGTCGAGTTTCCACAGGGCGTAGATGTCCAGGTTGCGCTTGAGCGAGGCATGGGCGCACTCGTTTTCGGACAGGCGCGTCCAGCCGCTGCGTACCACTCCCAGGCTGGCCCCCAGGGTGAGGGCCTGGCCCTCGGGGCGCCAGTCGAAGCCCAGGTTGGCGCTGAACGGGGTCTGCTGGGCGAGGCGGTTGTCGGGGCCGGGGACGGCCGCCACCTCCGACCAGCTGCGGACCAGGTTGGCGCGGAGATCCACGGCGGGGCTCTTCCTGCCCAGCAGGCCGGCAAGCGTGCCCTTGGCCTCCAGCTCTATCCCCCGTATCCGGGCATCGCCGTTGTTGATCGGGCGCGAGGTCCAGCGGCCGGTGTCGGCGGCGTGGAAGAGCGCCTGCTGGATCACGTCCTCGACCTGCCGGGCGAACAGGTTGGCGCTGAGCAGGCCGCCGCCGGCCAGATGCCGCTCGAAGGCCAGATCGACGCCCCAGGCCCGCTCGGGCCGCAGGTCCGGATTGCCCTGGGTGTCCGGCGAGGTGGGGCTGTTGTCGTACTGGCGCACCGGGCGGGCCAGCAGGTCGCGGGTGGTCGGCGCCCGGTAGGTGCGCGACACGCCCAGGCGGATCTGGTCGCCCTGAGTGTCGGGCAGCTTCCACACCGTCTGCAGGATGGGGCTGAGAATGCCGGAGCTGTTGCGAGCGTCGTCCATGCTGTTACCCCGGCTGCGCGTCTCGATGGTCTCCCGGCGCAGGCCGGTGTACACCGACCAGCGCGGCGTCACGTCCCACTCGTCCTGGATGAACAAGGCCAGCCGGCGCACCGTGGCGGAATAGGCCTGGTCCAGATCCTCCGGCGGCTCGACGGTGAACAGCACATCCCGCTGCAGGCGATCCTCGCTGCGCCGGGAGTGTTCACCATCCAGCCCCAGGGCCAGGTTGTGGCCCTCCCGGTAAGGCACCCTCAGCTTGCCGGACAGCGTGGCGCCGCTGTCGGAGGCGGCAGAGCTGACGCGGCGGTCCAGGGCCAGTGCGTCGATGCCGAATTCATCCCCCGGCAGCAGCGACATGCGCCGGTTGCGCAGCTGGCGATGGGCGCGGTTGAGCCCCAGCTTGAGCTCGAAACTGCCCTCCGACTCGAAGCTGTGGTTCCAGCTCAGGCGTCCCCTCAGGGTTTCGCCCTCGATGGACTGGCTGAAGTCGTTGTTACCGTACAGGGGCGGTGGCCCGAACAGCAGCGTGCGCTCATCCGATATCGCCGCCCGGCCCCGCTGATACGAGGCGAAGCCGTCGGCCACCAGGTTGTCCCGCGGCCCCAGGTTCCAGCCGAGGCGCGGCGTCAGGCTGGCGGTATAGGCCTCGAACAGGTCCTCGCGGCGGGTGCCCAGCCCCGAGCGGGCCTGCCCCTGGGCATCGCTGCCCTTCAGCAGGATCGCCGAGGGCACCACCGATTTCTGGCTGCGCAGGCTGCCGGCGAGGCTGTAGCTGAGGGTGCCATCCCGCTCGGAGAGCTGCAGATCGAGATTGGTGGAGGGCTGCCCGCGGTCGGTCGCCACCGCGGCCTTCAGATCCCGCTGGCCTTTGCGTGCCGCCTGCTTGAGGACGATGTTGATGGTGCCCGCCACCGCCTGGTTGCTGCGATCTGCGGTGGCGGTACGGGAGATCTCGACCCGCTCGATAAGACCGGGGGCGATGCCGTCCAGGGAAAAGCCCTGGGCCGTCGGCTCACCGTTGAGGAGGATCTGGGTATAGCCATTGCCGAGCCCGCGCATGCGGATCTCGCCGCCCCGGCCCGGCACCCCCTCGATGGTGACACCGGGCACACGCCTGAGCACGTCGGCAATGCTGGCGTCGCCGTAGCGGACCAGCTCATCCTGGCCCACCACGATCTTCGACGCGGTCGAGTTGCGCCGCTCGGCCTGGGCGTCGGTGGATGAGACCACCACCGCCTCGAGTTCCGCCGGCGGCCTGGCCGGCACCTGAGCCAGGGCACGCGGGGGGGCCACCACGCACAGCGTGGAGAGCAACGATACGACCAGGGGACAACGAGGCTTGAAGCGGATCATGGCGGAGCTGCCGGCAGCTTCCGGAGCCCGCCGGGAATGATGAAGACATCACCCCCGAGCACGCTTCATGCCATGCCCCCGGCCGGGCCTACTTCTTCGCGCGGCCCTGCATTTCCTTGACCATCTGGTCCATCGGCTTGATGCCCTTGCAGTCGGTGCCCAGGAAGCTCATCCGCGACTCGGTCTGCATGGTGTGCTTGCCCCCGGCATCGGTGATGGTCATGTCCATCCTGGTAGCGACCGAATCACCGGTGATGACGCTCTCGCCCTTGCCGACCACGCCCGGAC
>WBTZ01000032.1 GCA_009026175.1 Zoogloea sp.
GGCCAGGCAGGGGCGGCCTGGGGTGGGTCTCCCGCTACGTCGGCCGTCCGATCTGCGCCCCCGCTGCATCCAGGTGCAGCAGCAGGGCCAGCCTGCATGGCGCGAAGCGCGGGCCGATTGAGGCGTTCGGGAAGGCCCAGGTCCCGCCCGTGCCGGGCCGCGCAGGCTCGACCGGGGTAGCCCCGGGGGCGCATGTCGAGCAGCCACCAGGGCAGGCCGGGGCTGTACCGCGTGGCCCCACCGGCTTCGCGCATGACGAAGCCGCCCGGCCGGACCGGGGTGAGCGTGCCGCGGTGATGGACCCTGGCCTCCGGATCCCCCCGGCTCATCGTCCGTCCGGACGACGCGCCGGGGGGGGCGGCGTGTCAGCCTGCCAGCTTCTCCTCCATCTATGCCAAGATCATGATTCGTGTGCCCGAGTCCGGCCCGGTGGATTCCCAGACCCTGTTTGCGCGGTCCGGGGTGGATTTCCAGACCTACGAGCAGATGATCGGGCTGATCCACGACGGCGCTTTCGACCTGCAGGCCTGGGACGCCCTGTTGCATCTGCTGCAGGCGCAGTTGCGGGCCAACTATGTCTCCCTGGTGCTGCTGCCCGATCTGTCCGGGCCGGGCCTGCCCATCCTCTTCGCCGGCCCGGCCCGGCAGGACCTGCTGGCGGCCTACACCGACGTGCTCCATGGCCTGGACCCCTTCGTCAATCTGCCGCGGGACCGGATGCTGGCGGTCGAGGAGCTGATCTCCGAGGCCGAGTGGCTGGACAGCGTGGTGTACCGCAGCTGCATGGCGCCGCTGGGGATCCGTCACCTGGCGGGGGCCGACCTGGACGTGGGCAGCGAGGCGGTGTGCCGCTTCCGGGTCTGCCGCAGCGCGGAAGGCGGGCCCTTCGGCGAGGCGGAGCGGGCGCTGTGTGCCTTGCTGCTGCCCCATCTCAAGCGCGCCTTGCGGGCCCGCGCCGTGCTGGACGGCTCGGACCGGGAGCGCCGCCTGTATGCGGGCGCCCTGGAGCGCCTGGAGGTGGGGACCCTGTGGGTGGATCGCCACGGCAAGGTGTTGGGCAGCAACCGGGTGGCGGACGAGATCCTGGCGGCGGACGACGGCCTGCGCCTGGTCGGCCGGACATTGCGCCCCAGCCTGCGCACCGAGAGGCTGCTGCTGCACGAAATGATCGCCCGGGTCGGTGGCGAGCGGCGCAAGGGGCCGGGGCTGGTGGAGGGCATGACCCTGACCCGCCCGTCGGGGCGCTCCCGCCTGGGCGTGCTGATCCGGCCAGTGCCGCCCGCGGGCATCGCGGAGTACGGTCCCTGTCCGGAAGCGGTGCTGCACATCAGCGACGTGGAGCGCTCGGTCGGCGCATCGCCGGCCCTGTTGCGCAGCCTGTTCGGCCTGACCTCGGCCGAAAGCGGGCTGGCCTTGCTGCTGGTCGAGGGCCTGACCCTGGACGAGGCCTCGGTCCGCCAGGGCGTCAGCCGCCACACGGCCCGCAGCCAGTTGCGCAGCATCTTTGCCAAGACCGGCGTCACCCGCCAGACCGAGCTGCTGCGCCTGGTGTTGCGCAGCGTGGTGCCCCTGGGCTGAGCCACCTGCAGGGCTGGCACCGCATTTCACTCGAATGAGGGATGCGGCTCGCAGTGCACCATCGGCAGCATCCTCCCGCCGTCACCTCGAACGGCCCGGAAAGCCCGGCTGTCCTTGCTTTCCGGCCCATGAACAGCAGCACGCAGGGAGGGATTGATGCTCCATCAGCACCGCTTCACACCATTGCAGACACGCCGGCTGGTCGCGCTGGCCCTGGCCGGCATCGGCCTGCCGGCCGTGGCCGGCCCCAGCTTCCAGTGGGGGGAGACCACTTCGGTCGACACGTCCCTGACCGTCGGCTACACCAGCTCGATGCGTCTGGACAATGCGTCGGCGGCCTATCTGGCCGACCTCAACAACGATGACGGGACCCGCAACTTCAAGCGCCACAGCCTGATCAACAACCGCCTCAACGTGCTCGGCGAGATCAAGTTCAAGCATGACAACCTCGGCGGCATGCTGCGCGGCAGTGCCTTCCACGATACGGTCTACCAGGGCGCCAACGGCAATGATTCCCCGGGGACCGTCAACAAGACCGGTCCGGCCAACGAGTTCGTGGATGAGACCCGGCGCCTGAGCGGGCAGAACACCCGCCTGCTGGAGGCCTTCGTGTATGGCAACTGGCTGGTCGGCAGCATGCCCCTCAACGTCAAGCTGGGGCGCCACGCGGTGGTGTGGGGGGAAAGCCTGTTCTGGCCCAACATCAGCCAGGGCCAGGTGCCGGTGGATGCCACCAAGTTCAACGTGCCCGGCACCGAGGCCAAGGAGAGTTACCTGCCGGTGGGCCAGATCTCCGGCAGCCTGGGTCTGACCGACAGCCTCACGGTGACCGGCTACTACCAGTACAAGTGGGAGAAGTCCCGCCTCAACCCGGTGGGCGATTACTTCGGCAGCGACTACTTCGGGCCGGGCGCCCAGTTCTACCGGCTGGCGGGGGGGCCGATCTCCAGTCTGCCGGACCACAGCTTTGCCGTGGCCAACTATGCCGGTGAGATCACTGCCCGGAACTCCGGCCAGTGGGGGCTGGGGGCCCGTTACCAGCTCAGCGACAACACCGAGCTGGGCCTCTTCCACTACCGTTATCACGACCGGGTGGGGGCCATGTTCTACGACTTCACCGGCAGTACCCGCTACTCGTCCCTGCCGCGTTTCGGGGCGATGGCCTCGCCCGGCAGCGCACCCTATTTCAAGCTGGCCTATTTCGAGGACATCAAGCTCACCGGCCTCAGCGTCAGCACCAAGTTTGGCGACGCGGTGCAGGTGGGCGGTGACCTGAGCTACCGGGATGGCGCCCCGGTGTACCTGGACAATGGCTCCCCCACCCGGGGCAGCTACCTCCAGGGCAATGGCAACTTCGTTTACATGCTCGGCCCCAGCGCCCTGGCCCACCAGACGACCCTGATGGGCGAGGTGGTCCACCAGCGCATCACCGGCGTCGACACCCTGACCGTGAGCGGCGCCATGCCGGGCCAGAACGGCAACTTTTCCCGCTATGTGTATGACGGTCAGACCCGTGGCTCGACCCTGGCCGGGGCCGGCGTGATGCTCGACTACCCGTCCGTCTTCAGCGGCTGGGACCTGAGCACCCGCGCCGTGTGGACCCAGAACGTGGCGGGCAGCAGCTTCTCCGGGATGGGGCGCGACGAGCGCCGCCTGACCCTGGGAGCCGACTTCAAGTACCTCGGCAACTTCCAGGTGGGCCTCACCTACGTCACCTACATCGGCTCGGCCAGCATCGCCGATGGCCGCAGCCTGGCCGACCGGGACTACCTGTCCCTCAACGCCAAATACACCTTCTGACCTGCAGGGAAGCATGGAAACCCATATGAGCAAGCCGATCTCCGCACTGATCCTGGGCGCCGCGCTGCTGGCGGCCCAGGGCGCCCACGCCAAGGCCACCCCCGAAGAAATCGCCCGCCTGGGCAAGGACCTCACCTGTGTCGGCGCCGAAAAGGCCGGCAACGCCGACGGCAGCATTCCGCCCTGGAGCGGCAAATGGCTGGGCGTGCCGCCTGGCGTGGACTTCAAGGGCACGGGCTTTCACCCCGTCGATCCCTATCCCGCCGACAAGCCCCTCTACGTCATCACCGCCGCCAACATGGCCCAGTATGCGCAGCGCCTGTCGGCGGGGCAGAAGGCCATGTTCAAGCGCTACCCCGGGACCTACAGGATCCCGGTGTATCCCACCCACCGGGACTTCCGCTTTCCGGATGCGGTGTGCAAGAGCACCCTGGAAAACGCAGCCAGCGCCGAGCTGGTGGACAACGGCGAGGGGGTGATGGGCGCCAGCGGCGGCACCTTGTTCCCCATCCCCAAGTCGGGCCTGGAGCTGCTGTGGAACGCCACCATGCCCTACCGGGCGTGGACGGAGGAGCTGGTTTCCGACAATGCCTACGTGCTCGCCGATGGCAAGATCAACTGGGGCCGGGTGCGCTCCCGCAATCTGGCGCCGGGGGTCGAGCCCGGGCGCAAGGGCCGGACGGCGGGCAACTCTTCGTTCTACCTCAACGAAACCCTGCTGCCCGAACGGGACAAGGGCGAGGTGAACACCGGCACCGAGTTCTGGAACTTTGCCAAGGAGCCCCGCCAGAGCTGGCGCTACGACCCGGGCACCCGGCGGGTGCGGCAGTCGCCCGGCTACGGCTTCGACATGCCCTTCCCGGGGACCGGCGGCTCCATCGCGGTGGACGAGGTGCGCCTCTTCAACGGTTCGCCGGAGCGCTTCAACTGGAAGATCGTCGGCAAGAAGGAGCTCTACGTGCCCTACAACGCCTACCGGGTGCACTCCGACAAGCTCAAGTACGCCGACCTGATCCGCCCGGGCCATATCAACCCGGATGCCATGCGCTATGAACTGCACCGGGTGTGGGTGGTGGAAGCCACCCTGAAGGAAGGCTATCGCCACCTCTACAGCAAGCGCACCCTCTACATCGACGAGGACACCTGGTTCATGCTGATGGCCGACAACTACGACAGCCGCGGCGAGCTGTGGCGGACTTCGGTGGTCAACTACTTCTACGCCTACGAGATGAACACCTGGCAGGCGGGGGTTGGCCTCTACCACGACCTCAATGCCGGCACCTATCTCGCCTTCAACCTGATCAACGAGCAGCCCGGTGCCTACAAGCTCAACCAGGGCAAGTTCACCGAACGGGATTTCGGCCCCGAGGCCGCGCGCCGCATGGGCCTCTGACCCGTCCCCGGCAGTCCCTTCAGAGGGCGGCGGCCTCCGGGCGGGCCGCCCTTTTTCCCTGATCCACACCCTGCTCATCTAGTCAGCCTGGACGATGCCGCGAAGGTGTCCAGGCCCAATCATGGGCACCAACCGGGGGCCTGCTGTCCCCGTCCCAATCACTCAACACGATCATGGAGGCCGGCATGAAGTTTTCCGACAAGGTGGTATTCGTTACGGGCGCAGCCCAGGGCATGGGGCTGGCCATCGTGCAGCGCTTCGCTGCCGAGGGCGCCTGCGTGGTGGCGGCCGACATCAACGGCGAAGCGGCCGCCCGGGCGGTGGCCGGGCTGGGCTCGCGCGGCCTGGCGCTGAGCTGCAACGTGGCTGACAGCGCCTCGGTGGTCGAGGCCTTCCAGGCCGTGGAGGCCCGCTTCGGCCGGGTGGATGTGGTGATCAACAGCGCCGGCATCGGCTCGATGGATGCCTTCGTGGACACCCCGGACGAGGCCTGGGCGCGGGTCATCGGCGTCAATCTGACCGGCACCTTCCTGTGCTGCCGCGAAGGTGCGCGCCTGATGCAGAAGTGCGGCGCCCGCGGGGCCATCGTCAATGTGTCCAGCACCGCCGCCTTCTCCGGCGAGGGGCCGGCCCACTACTGCGCCTCCAAGGCCGCCGTGATGGGCCTCACCCGCAGCGCCGCCCGGGAGCTGGCGCCCACCGGGATCCGCGTCAACACCATCGTGCCCGGCCCCACCAACACCCCGATGATGGCCGGCATCCCGGACGAATGGACCCAGGCCATGATCCGCGCCATCCCCCTGGGCCGGATGGGCGAGCCGGAGGAGATCGCGGCGGCGGCGGTCTTCCTGGCCAGCGAGGAGGCCGGCTTCATCACCGGCCAGAACCTGGCCGTGAATGGCGGCATGAGCTTCCTGTGAGCAGCCCGGCCATGAGCGACGCAAGCCTCGCTGCCCGACTGGACCGCCTGGAGTCCATCGAGGCGATCCGCCAGCTGGCGGGCAAGTACTCCCTGTCCCTCGACATGCGCGACCTGGACGCCCACGTGAACCTCTTCGCCCCCGACATCCGGGTCGGTCGCCGGGGGACCGGGCGGGCAGCCCTCAAGGCCTGGGTGGACGAGACCCTGCGGGAGCAGTTCACCGGCACCTCCCACCATGTGGGCCAGCACATCATCGAGTTCGTCGACCCCGACCACGCGGTGGGGGTCGTGTATTCCAAGAACGAGCATGAGACCGGCCCCGAGTGGGTGATCATGCAGATGCTCTACTGGGACGACTACGCGCGCATCGACGGCCGGTGGTACTTCCGCCGCCGGCTGCCGTGCTACTGGTACGCCACCGACCTGAACAAGCCACCCATCGGCGAGCGCAAGATGCGCTGGCCGGGCCGCGAGCCCTATGCCGGCACCTTCCATGAGCTGTTCCCGTCCTGGCAGGCCTTCTGGGCCCACCGCCCGGACAAGGACGCGCTGCCCGAGGTGGCCGCACCGGCCCCCGCGGAGGCCTTCCTGGCCACCCTCCGCCAGGGCGCGCCGGACCCGAAGATCCGGGTGCGCTGATGAGCTGGAAGATGATCTACCTGGCCCGGCGCAACCCGGCCCTGAGGCCCGAGGACTTTCCCCAGGCCTGGCGGGAGCACTCGGCCCTCGGGGCCGGGTGCAGCAATGTCCGCGACAAGATCAGGAGCGTCCGCCAGTGCGCCCGCGACCTCGACAACAGCGCGCGGCTGGCCGGCGCCTCGGCGGGCTACGACGGGGTGAACCTGCTGGAGCTGCGCGACCGCCAGGCCGCCGACGACATCTGGAACGACGAGGAGACCCTGCGCATCATGCGGCCCGACGAGCCCAGGGTGTTCTCGACCTGGGTCCGCGACTTCACCCTGATCGCCGAGGAGGGCGTGCTGCGCGACGGCGAGCCCACCGACTGTGTGGTGACGGCCTTCCTGGGCCTTGCCCCAGGGCTCAACCAGGCTGACCTGGACCGCGCCCTGGCCGCTGCGGGCCCTGAGCGCTGGCTGGCCGACCCGGCCCTCGGCGCGACCCGCCGGCTGGTCATCAACCGGGTGGATGGCACGCCGCCACCGGGTTACGACTACAGCCTGATCCTTGAAGCCTGGTACCCCGACCCCGCAGCCGCGATCCGCGCCTTCGACGGGGTCGAGCTGCCCGCGCGCCTGCCCCGCGTGGTGGCCGCCTGCATCGACCCCGCCCGCTCGGTGACTCTGCTCACCCGGGTCACCCATCGTCGCCCCTGAACGCCGCGACACCCCTCATCCGACACATTTCCCAAGGGACACACGCCATGACTGCACGCCTGCAAGACAAGATCGCCTTCATCACCGGTGGAGGCTCCGGCATCGGCGCCGCCACCGCCGAACGCTTTGCCGAGGAGGGCGCCCGGGTGGTGATTTGCGGCCGCCGCCAGGCGCCCCTCGACGAGGTGGTCGGCCGGATCCGCGCCACCGGCGGCCAGGCCGAAGCGGTGGTCGCCGACGTGAGCGACGAGGCCGCCTTCACCGCCGCGCTGGCAGACTGCGCCCGCCGCCACGGCCGCCTCGACATCCTGGTGAACAACGCCATGGCCTACACCTGGGGGCCCATCGAGGCCATGAGCAGCGCCGACTGGCAGGCCAACTTCAGTACTTCGGTGGACGGCACCTTCTGGGGTACCCGCAGCGCCATGCAGCTCATGAAGGCCCACGGCGGTTCCATCATCAACCTGTCGTCGATCTGCGGCACCCTCGGAACCCCCTGGATGGCCGGCTACTCGGCCGCCAAGGCGGCGGTGATCAACTTCTCCCGCGCGGCGGCGGCGGAGGGCGCGGCCCACGGCATCCGGGTGAACGTGGTGATCCCCGCCGTCGTCGAGACCCCGGCCACCGCCGGCATGCTGGCCGACCCGGCCTCGAAGGCCAGCACCGAGAAGCTCATCCCCATGGGGCGCGTCGGCAAGCCGCGGGAGCTCGCCAACGCCATCCTCTTCCTGGCCAGCGACGAGGCTTCCTACGTCACCGGCGCCGCCCTGCCGGTGGACGGTGGGCGTGCCGCCGTGCTGGTCACCGCCCTGTAAGGGGAGGATGCCCATGGCCCGTCTTTTCGATCCCCTCCAGCTGGGGGACATCTCCCTCGCCAACCGCATCGTGATGGCCCCGATGACCCGCAACCGGGCGGAGCCCGACGGTACGCCCGGCCCCCTGATGGCCGAGCATTACGCCGCCCGCGCGTCGGCCGGCCTGATCGTCGCCGAGGGCGCCTGGCCCAGCGCCGCCGGCCAGGCCTACTGCCGCCAGCCCGGCATCGTCACCCCGGCCCACATCGCCGGCTGGCGCAGGGTGACCGAGGCCGTGCATGCCCGCGGCGGCCGCATCGTGCTGCAGCTGATGCACGCCGGCCGCATCGGCAGCCGCCACGTCAAGCCCGATGGCGTCGAGACCGTCGCACCGTCGGCCATCCAGGCCCGGGTGGACATCTTCACCGACAGTGCCGGCATGCAGGCCTGCGACATGCCCCGCGCCCTGAGCACCGAGGAGGTGCGCGGCGTGGTGGAGGAGTTCGCCCAGGCCGCCCGCAATGCCATCGCGGCGGGCTTCGACGGGGTGGAGCTGCACTGCACCAGCGGCTACCTGCCCATGCAGTTCATGGCCTCCGGCAGCAACCAGCGCAGCGATGCATACGGCGGCAGCCTGGCCGGGCGCCTGCGCTTCCCGCTGGAGTGCCTGGCGGCGATGGCCGACGCCATCGGGCCGGGCCGGGTCGGGCTGCGCATGAACCCGGGCAACAGCTACAACGACATCGCGGACGACAACCCGGCGGAGACCCACCTGGAACTGGCCCGCCAGGCCGCCGGCCTGGGCCTGGCCTATCTGCACGTGATGCGCGCCCCCGTGGCCGGGATCGACGCCTTCAGCCTGGGGCGCGAGTACTTTGCCGGCCGGCTGATCCTCAACGATGGCTTCGACGGCCCGGGCGCCGAGGCGGCCATCCAGGCCGGGCAGGGTGACGCGGTGTCCTTCGCCCGCCACTTCATCGCCAACCCGGACCTGGTGCGCCGCCTGCTGCATGGCCTGCCCCTGGCCGGCTTCGACCGGCGCAGCCTGTACACCGCCGGCGCGGCGGGCTACACCGACTATCCGGAAGCGGCCTGAGCCGGATCGACGGGGCCTAGGCCCAGTTCATGCCGTCCTTGTACCAGCGGGGCAGCGCGTCGTTGAAGGCATAGACCCGCTGCAGGACTTCATCCGGCGCCGAGCCGTCGGCCAGGCCGGCGTTGATGAGGTCCCGCCGCTGCTGCATGACGTGGGCGCTGAGGGCCGAGTACTGCGCCTGCTTTTCATCCGTCCAGATCTCGCCGGTGGACGACAGCCGGATCTCGGGCGGATGGGAGATGTCCAGCAGTGGCCCATCGGTGGTGACGCCGGCCAACTGGCCGAGGTACTGCCGGCCGAACGCAGGGTCGGCCCGGGCTTCATCCACGAGCTTCTGCAGGTCTTCGGGGCGTGCCGTGTTCCGGCTCGCCGCCACGGCTTCGGGGGAGAGGGTGGCCGTCGTCTCAGCGGCGGCCGCGCGCCCTGGTTCCGTGCCCTGCGGCAGCCCCGGGCGTCGGCCCTGCGCGTTCAGCCAGGACAATGCATCGAGGGCGGTGCTGCTCAAGCTGATGATGCTCATCTGTGCGCTCCTGTGTCGGATGACCGCGCGATGCATCCATCGTACGGTCTGAGTGGAGGGGGCAGCCGTCTGGCATTTTCTGCCGCCCCGGCATGGATTGCCGGAGACGACGGCGGGGATTGCACCGCCTTTCCGCACAGGGAAGGACGGGCTGGCCGCTGCCGCAGGCAGGTCTCCGTCCCTTAGCAGCAAACGTACCCGTTCTGGCTACGCCTCCTCGCGCACCCACAGCCCACGCTCCCGGGCCAGGCTCTGGGCGTTGAGGGTGCGTTTCTGCAGGGCATCGGCGTCCGGTGAGCCGGCCAGCCACACCATCACGTCGGCGGGGACCTGGGGCGGGGCGACCCAACCGCCGAGGGCCTGTACGCCCTTCGCGCCGATGGTGGCCTGCAGGGCCTCGGTGTCGACCACGCCCGGGTTGAGCGTGAAGGCGCGGATGCCGCGCTCGCCGAGTTCGGTGACCAGCACTCCCGACAGGCGCGACACGGCGGCCTTGCCGGCACCGTAGGCATAGCCCCAGCCGCCGCGGGCGCCGGGCACCGGTGGGTCGTTCTCGCCCGCCCCGGAGGTCACGTTGATGATGGTGCCGCCGCCGTTCTCCAGCATGCCGGCGATGATCGCCCGGGTGAGCAGGAAGGGGGCCATCACATAACCCTGGAAGACCCGCTTGAGGGTGGCCGGCTCCAGTTCGAGGAAGGGCAGGTTGAGGTCGCTGCCCTGGTAGATCGCGTTGTTGACCAGCACGTCGACCCGGCCGAAGGCGCGCAGGGCCACCTCGGCGGCGGACAGCACCGAGGTGTCGTCCAGCAGGTCGAGGCGGATCTCGCGCACCCGCTGGCCCCGCGCACGGATCTCGGCGGCGGTGGCCGCCAGGCTGCCGGGCAGGGCGCTGCCGTCGGACAGGCGCAGGGCATGGCTGTGCCGCTCGCCGTCATCCAGCGTGCGCGCGCTGATGACCAGGTCGTAACCCGCCCGGGCGAAGGCCAGCGCCGTGGCCTTGCCGATGCCCCGGCTGGCGCCGGTGATGAATGCCACCTTGTTCATGTCGTCTCTCCTGCCTGTTTCCTGGGAGCGTCGAGTGTAGGGCGGTGGCGGCGGCGGGCATCGTCAATTCGGACCAGCCTTTGGTCGACTGTCGCCACCTCGCCGATCATCCATCGTCCGTTCAGACGACGAGACCCTGCCGGCCTGTCCCTAGACTCCATTCCATACAAGGAAGGAGCACAGACATGGCAGACGAGCGAGTCGGGGCACCCGTCCTCGATTACACCGGCAAGGTCGTCCTGGTCACCGGGGGCACCAAGGGCATCGGCGCGGGCATCGCCCGCTGTTTCCTGGCGGCGGGGGCGCGGGTGGTGGTGTGCGGACGCAAGACCCCGGACAGCCTGCCCACGGCGGGCGCGGCCGAGGCCGAGTTCATCCCCGCCGACGTGCGCGAGGTGGAGTCCTTGCAGGCCCTGTTCGGGGAGATCCGGGCGCGCCACGGCCGCCTCGACGTGGTGGTGAATAACGCCGGCGGGGCGCCCCATGCCCTGGCCGACACGGCATCGCCGCGTTTCCACGAGGGCATCATCCGCCTCAACCTGATCGCTCCCCTCCATGTGGCCCAGCAGGCCAATGCCTTCATGCAGGGCCAGGAGGAGGGCGGCACGATCCTCTTCATCGGCAGCATCAGCGCCCTGCGCCCCTCGCCGGGCACCGCGGCCTACGGGGCGGCCAAGGCCGGGGTGGTGTCCCTGGCCACCTCGCTGGCGGTGGAGTGGGCGCCTAAGGTGCGGGTGCTCACGGTGAGCCCCGGCCTGGTCCGCACCGAGCAGTCCCACCTCCATTTCGGCGACGAGGCCGGCATCGCCGCCGTCGCATCGACGATTCCCGCCGGCCGCCTGGCCACTCCGGAAGACATCGGCAATGCCTGCCTGTTTCTCGCCTCGCCGCTGGCGGGCTACGCGGCGGGCGCCAACCTGCTGATGAACGGGGGCGGCGAGCGTCCGGCCTTTCTGGCGGCCAGCAACACCGACTGAAGCATCGACAACAGGAAACGGGGGCCCCGTCCGGGCGCCACGTTTCCGGCAACCCTTAACGTGCAGGAGACATAACTTGGCTGAACAGGATTGGATGTCCGAGGTGCGTGGAATGGTCGGCCGCGAATACGGCCGGGTCTACGCCTGGGACCAGGTGAATGAACCCATGATCCGCCAGTGGTGCGAGGTCATGGGCGTGAGCAACCCCCTCTACACCGATGCGGCCTACGCGGCCGGTACGGCGCATGGCGGCATCGTGGCCCCGCCGGCCATGCTTCAGGCCTGGTGCCTGGAGGGCCTGCACATGAACAACTACCCGCCGGGCTCGACCACCGAGAATCCCTACGAGGTCCTCAAGCTGATGGAAGGCCAGGGCTACGCCTCGGTGGTGGCGGTCAATTCCGACCTGGCCTTCGAGCGTTACGTGAAGCCGGGCGAGCGCCTCTACTACACCACCCGGCTGGACGCGGTGGGCGAGCAGAAGACCACCGCCCTGGGCACCGGCTTCTTCGTGACCCTGGTGATGAGCTTCTTCTCCGAAAAGCCGACGGGGGACGAGAAGGTCGGCTCGCTGCTGTTCCGCGTCTTCAAGTTCCGCCCGGCCAACCCGGTCAAGGCGGTGGAGGAGGGCAGCGCCGCGTCCGCAGTGCCCAAGTACAAGCGCCCCCGACCCGGCGTCAGCGACGACACCCGCTTCTTCTGGGAAGGTGCCGAGGCCGGCCAGCTGCGCATCCAGCGCTGCAAGGGCTGCGGCAGCCTGCGCCATCCGCCGGGGCCGGTGTGTTCCAGCTGCCACTCCTTCGAGTGGGACTACGTGGAGGCCGCCGGCACCGGCCAGCTCTACTCCTTCGTGGTGATGCACTACCCCGAGGTGCCGCCCTTCGACTACCCCAACCCGGTCGGCCTGATCGAGCTGGACGAAGGCGTGCGCCTGATCGCCGGGCTGGTGGGGGTCAAGCGGGACGAGATCCGGATCGGCCAGCGCGTCAAGGTGGAGTTCCAGACCTTCGACGATGGACTGACCCTCCCCATGTTCCGGCCGCTCGAGCCTTGAGGAGACAGCCATGGATTTCCAACTGAGCGACGACCAGCGCGCCATTGCCGACATGGCGGGCAGCCTGTTCGGCGACCTGTGCAGCGATGACCGCCTGCGCGCCTCGACCCGCTCCGGTGAGACCTGGATGGCCGACCTGTGGGCCAAGTGCGTCGAGACCGGGCTGCACGCCCTGGCCGTGCCGGAAGAGGCCGGTGGCAGCGGCCTGGGGATGACCGAGCTGATGCTGGTGCTCGAGGCCCAGGGACGCAGCCTGGGCCTGGTACCCCTGTGGCGGCACCAGATCGCCGCCGCCACCCTGGCCCGCTTCGGCGGCCCGACCCACCAGGTCCTGCTCGCGCAGGCCATGGCAGGTCAGTGTCTGTTCAGCGTGGCCCTGGATGGGCTGGCCAGCGCAACCGGCGTGGCCCTCGAGGCCCGCGCCGAGGGCGACGGCTTCGCCCTCCATGGCCAGGTGCCGGCCGTGCCCCTGGGCATGGAGTCGGCGGCAGCGCTGCTGCCTGCCCGCACTCCCGAGGGCCTGCGCCTGGTGCTGTTGCGGCTGGACGCGCCGGGTGTCGACAGGGTTGCCGGCGTGCTTACCCACGGCGAGGGCGTGGCCGGACTCCAGTGCCACGGCGTCCTGCTGAGCCGCGCCGACCTGCTGCCGGCCGCCGCCCTGGCCTGGCTGGAGCCGCGGGCCATCGCCGCCCTGGCGGCCCTGCAGCTCGGGGTCAGCGCCGAACAGGTGCGCCGCACCGTGGCCTATGTGGGCGAGCGGGTCCAGTTCGAGCGCCCGATCGGCAGCTTCCAGGCCGTGCAGATGAGCCTCGCCGACGCCCACATGGCCATCGAGGCCCTGCGCTCCGCCCTGTGGCAACTGGTCTACCGGCTCGACGCCGGCCTGCCGGCGGGCCCCGAAGCCCTGGCCACCCGCTACCTGGCCTGCGAGACGGGCCACCTGGTGGGCCACCGTGCCCAGCACGTGCATGGGGGCATCGGCGTCGATCTCACCTACCCGATCCACCGCTACCTCTACTGGAGCCGGGCCCTCGGCCTGGCCCTCGGCGGCAGTGCCGCCACCCTGGAACGCCTGGGCGACTGGCTCGCCAACAACGATACGCTGGGATGGAAATATGACCTCGCAGAACACCCGATGCTTTGACGCAGTGCGCCCCGGCGAGACCCTGCCGGCGCTGCCGATCCCCATCACCGTGGCCCTGATCGCCAGCGGTGCCATTGCCACCCGGGACTATTTCCCCGGCCACCACGACAAGGATGCTGCCCGGGCGCTGGGTTCGCCCCACGTCTTCATGAACATCCTCACCACCAGCGGCCTGGCCCAGCGCTATGTCGAAGAGTGGGCCGGCCCCGCCGCCGTCTTCAAGGACCTGAAGATCAAGCTCGGTGCGCCCAACTACCCGGGTGACACGATGACCTTCACGGGCGAGGTCACCCAGGCCGATGCGGCCAGCCGCACGGTGGTGGTGAGCCTCAAGGGCAAGAATTCCATGGGCAACCACGTGACCGGCACGGCCACGCTGGTGCTGCCCTGAGCGGGAGCAGATGCAGATGAACGACATGAACATCGCCGGTCGCGCCGCCATTGCCGGCCTGGGCGCCACCGAATTCTCCAAGAACTCCGGTCGCACCGAGCTGCGCCTGGCCATGGAGGCCGTACTGGCCGCCCTGGCCGATGCGGGCATCGACCCCGCCGAGGTGGAGGGCTTCAGCTCCTACACCATGGACAAGGTGCCGGAGTACGAGATCGCCCGCCTGCTGGGCTGCAGGAACGTCAAGTTCTTCTCCCAGATCCCCCACGGGGGCGGCGCCGCCTGCGCGCCGGTGGTGCACGCCGCCATGGCCGTGGCCACCGGCCTGGCCAAGACGGTGGTGGTCTTCCGGGCCATGAACGAGCGCTCCTGGTACCGCTTCGGCACCGGCGACTACGGCTTCGGCGCCACGCCGATCTTCGAGAACGTGAACTACGGCTGGTACATGCCCTACGGCTTCCACACCCCGGCGGCCTGGGTGGGCATGTTCGCCCAGCGCTACATGCACACCTATGGCGCCACCTCCGAGGATTTCGGCCGTGTCTCGGTGGCGGTACGCGACTTCGCCGCCACCAACCCGGCGGCCTTCTTCCACGGCAAGCCCATCACCCTGGAGGAGCACCAGGCCTCCAAGTGGATCGCCGAACCTCTGCGCCTGCTCGACTGCTGCCAGGAATCCGATGGTGCCGTGGCGATGGTCATCACCTCCGTCGAACGGGCCCGCGACCTGAAGCAGAAGCCGGTGGTCATCAAGGCCGGCTCCCAGGGCATCACCGAGGGCCAGCAGAGCATGACCTCCTACTACCGGGACGACATCACCGGCCTGCCGGAGATGGGCGTGGTGGCGAAGGAGTTGTACGCCCAGTCCGGCCTCGGCCCCGACGCCTTCCAGACTGCGGTGATCTACGACCACTTCACCCCCTTCGTGCTGCCCCAGCTGGAGGCGTTCGGCTTCTGCAAGCGCGGCGAGGCCAAGGACTTCGTCCGCGCCGGCCACCATGCGCGGGGCGGCACGCTGCCCATCAACACCCACGGCGGCCAGCTCGGCGAGGCTTACATCCACGGCATGAACGGCGTCGCCGAGGCGGTGCGCCAGGTGCGCGGCAGCGCCGCCAACCAGGTGGCCGGCGTGGAGAACGTGCTGGTCACCGCCGGTACCGGCGTGCCCACCAGCGGCCTGATCCTGGGCCGCGCCTGAGGAGGATGCCATGTTCGTCGATCTGACCCCCGAACAGCACGCCCTGCGCCTCAAGGTGCGGGACTACTTCCAGAACCTGATGACCCCGGCGCTGCGTGCTGCCCTGCGCGGCATGGAGGGCGGCGAGCTGTACCGCGACACCATCCGCCGCATGGGCCGTGACGGCTGGCTGGCCCTCGGCTGGCCGAAGGAGCACGGCGGCCAGGGCTACACCGCCACCGAGCAGTTGATCTTCTTCGAGGAAGCCAACATCGCCGGGGCGCCGCTGCCCTTCGTGACCATCAGCACCGTCGGCCCGGCCCTGATGGAGTTCGGCACCGGCAAGCAGAAGGCGCAGTTCCTGCAAGGCATCGCCGCCGGCGAGATCCTGTTCTCCATCGGCTATTCGGAACCCGGCGCCGGCTCCGACCTGGCGGCCCTCAAGACCACCGCCCGGCTGGAAGGCGACCACTTCCTGGTCAATGGCAACAAGCTATGGACCTCGGGTGCCGAGGCCGCCGACTACATCTGGCTGGCCGCCCGTACCGACCCGGCCCTGCCGCGCCACAAGGGCATCTCGATCCTGATCCTGGACACCCGGGAGGCGGGCTTCTCCCATACGGTGATCCCCACCTGCAGCAACCCGACGGCCGCCACTTACTACGACAACGTGCGCGTCCCCGCCGACATGCTGGTGGGCAAGCTCAACGGCGGCTGGCAGCTGGTCACCTCCCAGCTCAACCACGAGCGCCTCGGCCTGGGGGCCTGGTCCGACAAGGTGGTGGGTCTGTTCCGCCGCGTCTTCCTGTGGGCCCGGGCGCAGGACGAGAGCGGCCGTCGCGCGGTGGACACCCCCTGGGTACGCAGCCTGCTGGCCGAGTGCTATGCCCGCCTGGAGGCGATGCGGCTGATCAACTTCCGCATCGCCGCCGACCTCGAGCAGGGCCGGATGGACGTGGCCCTGGCCTCCAGCACCAAGGTGTATGGTTCCGAGTCGGCCATCGAGATCCTGCGCAAGCTGTCGGAGATCGTCGGCGCCGCCGGCCTGGTGCGCGCCGGCTCGGCGGCGGCCCAGCTGCTGGGCGAGCTGGAATACGAACTGCGCGCCTCGGTGACCCTCACCTTCGGCGGCGGCACCAACGAGATCCAGCGCGGACTGATCGCCCAGTTCGGCCTGGGCATGCCCCGGGCCATGTAGGCCCGGGCAGACGAGGATGAAGCAATGAGCACGATTGACGAGTTCCGCAAGGAAGTCCGCGCCTGGCTGGAGGCCAACTGCCCCCCCGCCATGCGCACCCCGACGCCGGAGGGGGCGCTGATCTTCGGCGGCCGGAAGCTCAGCTTCCAGTCCGATGACCAGCGCCTGTGGTTCGAGCGCATGCGCGACAAGGGCTGGTTCGCCCCGGACTGGCCCGCCGAGTACGGCGGTGGCGGCCTGAGCGCCGAGCAGACCGCGGTGCTGGAGGCCGAGATGCGCCGCCTCCACTGCCGCCCGGCGCAGATCAACCTGGGCATCTGGATGCTCGGCCCGGTGATCCTGGAGTTCGGCACGGAAGAACAGAAGCAGGCCCTGCTCAGGCCCATGACCCGCGGCGGGATTCGCTGGTGCCAGGGCTTCTCCGAGCCCAACGCGGGTTCCGACCTGGCCAGCCTGAAGACCTCGGCGGTGGACCAGGGTGACCACTTCCTGGTGAACGGCACCAAGATCTGGACCTCCTACGGCGACAAGTCCGACTGGATGTACGCCCTGGTGCGCACCGATCCGGCGGCGCCCAAGCACCAGGGCATCAGCCTGATCGTGCTGGACATGCAGTCGCCCGGCATCACCGTCACGCCCATCGACCTGATCAGCGGCAAGTCGTCCTTCTGCCAGGTCTTCTTCGACAACGTCAAGGTGCCCAAGAGCCAGCTGATCGGCCCCCTCCACGGCGGCTGGACGCTGGCCAAGGCCCTGCTCCAGCACGAGCGGCGGGCCATGTCCAAGTTCGGCGAGTTCAGCCTGCCGACCCACTTCGACCTGATGAGCCTGGCCGAGCGCTACCTGCCGCCGGCCGGCACCGCCGCTCCGGTCGATATGGCCCTGCGCGCCCGCGCCGTGGCGATGTCCATGGAGGAGCACAGCTACACCCTCACCGTGCAGCGCATGGGCGAGGAGATGCGCGCCCGCCACAACGTGTCGGGGCTGATGTCCATCATGAAGCTGGTGCACTCCGAGCAGGAGAAGGACAAGTTCGAGATCCTCCTCGACCTGATGGGCCACCGCGCCCTGGGCTGGGAGGGGGATGAATTCACCGATCAGGAGCTGGCCCTGACCAAGGCCTGGTTGGGCAGCTTTGCCCAGACCATCGCCGGCGGCTCGTCCGAGGTGCAGCTGAACGTCATCGCCAAGCGGGTGCTCGAGCTGCCCGAAGGCAAACAGAGCAAGTAAGGAGGCGGTGATCATGAGTCTGGTTTATTCCGAAGAGCAGCGCCTGCTGGCCGACACCGCCAGCGAGTTCCTGGCCGCCAGGAGCCCGGTCAGCGCCCAGCGCCGGCTGCGTGACGAAGGCGCGGCCGAAGGCTTCGACCCGGCCCTGTGGCGGGAGATGGTGCACCTCGGCTGGAGCGCCATCCCCTTCCCGGAGGCCCAGGGCGGCCTCGACTTCGGCTGCAAGGGTCTGGGCGCCGTCTTCGAGCAGATGGGCGGCAAGCTCAGTGCCGCGCCGCTGCTCTCCAGCATCGTGCTGGGTGGCTCGGTGGTGGAGCTGGCCGGTTCCCCCGCGCAGCAGGCCGCGTGGCTGCCGGCCCTGATCGCCGGCGAAACCCGCATCGCCCTGGCGGTGGACGAACAGCCCCGTCACGCCCCGGCCGACACCGCCCTGGCCGCCCGCCGCGAGGGGCCGGGCTGGGTGCTGACGGGGGACAAGGTCTTCGTGGTGGACGGCATCGGCGCCGACGCCTTCGTGGTGGTGGCCCGCACCGCCGGACAGCCCGGCGACACGGCCGGGCTGAGCCTCTTCCTCGTTCCCGCCGATGCGGCCGGCCTGCGGGTCTCGCCGATGAAGCTGGTGGATTCCCGCAATCACGCCCGGCTGAGCCTGGACGCGGTGCAGGTGGAGGCCGCCAGCCTGCTGGGCGCGGAGGGTGAAGCCTGGGCCGCCCTGGACGCCGCCCTCGACCGGGGCCGCGTGTGCCTGGCCGCCGAGCTGCTGGGCGCGTCCCAGGCCCTGTTCGACACCACCGTCGAATACCTGAAGACGCGGGTCCAGTTCGAGGTGCCGATCGGCTCCTTCCAGGCCCTGCAGCACCGGGCCGCCTGGTGCTACACCCACCTGCAGCTGGCGCGCAGCACGGTCATGGCCGGGCTCGCCGCCCTCGACGACGCCTCCCCGGACGCGGCCGGGCGCGCGCGCCTGGCCAGCCTGGCCAAATGGAAGGCCGGCCAGACCGCCCACCTGGTCAGCCGCGAGGCGGTGCAGATGCATGGTGGCATGGGGGTCACCGACGAGCTGGACGTGGGCCTGTTCCTGAAGCGCATCCGGGTGGCCCAGGCCTGCCTCGGCGATGGGGATTTCCATTGCCAGCGCTACGCCGACGCCGGGCAGGAGCGCTGACATGGCGCGGGTCGTCGGTCAGCCGCCGGTGAAGGCCGGCCCCCGCCGGATGCGGCCATGCTGAGCCTGCTGCTGCCCGCCGCCCCCAGCCGCGAAGAGCTGTTCGCCCGCCACGGCGAGCGCTACCGCTGGCTGGCCCTGCTCACCGTGGCCATCGGTGTGATCGCCGCGGTGCTCGCCACCACCAGCTTCAGCGTGGCGGTGCCGGCGATGGGCGCTTACTGGGGCATGGGGCAGGACCGGGTCCAGTGGGTCATCACCGGCTACATGGCAGCGATGACCGTCGCCATGCTGCCCACCCCCTGGCTGCTCGAGCGCTATGGCTTCCGGCGGGTCTTCCTGGGGACGGTGCTGTTCCTCGGGCTGACCAGCCTGGCCGGCGCCCTGGTCAGCGACTTTGCCGGCACCGTGGCGATCCGCCTGCTGCAGGGGGCCGCGGCCGGGGTGCAGCAACCCCTGTCGATGGTGGTGGTGATGCGCCTCTTCCCGCCGGGTCGGCAGGGCAGGGCGACCGGGCTGCTCAGCTTCGGCATCGTGCTGGCGCCGGCGGTGGCGCCGACCCTGGCCGGCGTGCTGTTGGAGCACTTCGGCTGGCAGTCCATCTTCCTGCTCAGCGTCCCCTTCTGCCTGCTCGCCGGCCTGCTGGCGGCCCACCTGCTGCCCCGCGCGGAGGATGTCCGGCAGCGCCCCTTCGATTGGTACGGAGTGGCCCTGCTGAGCGTCATGACCCTGGCCCTGATCGAGTGGGTGGCCAGCCTGCGCGAGGCGGGCCCGCTGGCCACCTGGAGCCTGGCCCAGTCGGGCATCGCGCTGCTGTCGGGCGCGTTGTTCATCCGTCACGCCGGGCGGGCGGTGGCACCGATCTTCTCCCTCGAGCTGTTCCGCGAGCGGGCCTTCGCGATGGGCATTCTGGTGTCCTTCGCCTACGGGGTCGGGGTGTACGCCTCCAGCTACCTGATTCCGGTCTTCCTGCAGAATGCCCTGGGCTTCGGCGCCACCCCCGCCGGCCTGGCCCTGATGCCCTCCGGCTTCGTGCTGGCGGCCACCATCCCGCTGGCCGGCATGGTGGCCGACCGCCACTCGCCGCGCTGGATCACGGTGGCCGGATTGCTGCTCTTCGGCCTGTCCTTCCTTTACTTCGGCCTGCGCGGCAGCGCGGTGAGCTATGCCGAAATCCTGTGGGACACGATGATCGGGCGCGTCGGCCTGGGCCTGATCATCCCCGCCCTGACCCTCGCCACCCTGCGCCACCTGCAGCCCCGCCTGATGGGCGAGGCCTCAATGGTCAATAACTACGTGCGCCAGCTCGGCGGCGTGCTGGGCATCGCCATCGTGGCGGTGTTCGTGGAGTGGCGGATCACTGTGCATGGCGTGACCCCTCGCGGTATCGACGCCGCTTACTCGGAAGCCTTCCTCTTGCTCACCGCCACCTTCCTGCTCGCCACGGTGGCGGCGCTGAGGATGAAACCGCGGGAGTGAGGCGGGGGCGGGCAGGGCAGGACGGAGTGCCATGCTCAGTTCGCGGGTTGGCGCAGAACCGATTCATAGACAGCCAGGTCGGCGGCCGAAAAGCACGCGAAGATGACCTCCTGAATCACAGGGAAGGCGCGGGTGGCCGAGCGCACAGCCGCGACCGCGACGCCTGCGGCCGATTCGATCGGGTAGCCGTAGATCCCCGTGCTGATGCTGGGGAAGGCGATCGTCTCCAATCCCGCCGCCGCCGCGACTTCAATGGCGCGCCGGTAACACGATGCGAGGAGCGCAGCCTCCTCGTTCCCGCCACCGCGCCACACCGGCCCCACGGTGTGAATGACGAACCGGGTAGGCAGTCGATAGCCCCTGGTGATCTTTGCATCGCCGGTCTTGCAGCCACCGAGGAGCCGACACTCGTGGACGAGCTCGGGGCCCGCAGCACGATGAATGGCGCCGTCCACGCCACCGCCTCCGAGCAGGGAGGAGTTGGCCGCGTTGACGATGGCGTCCACCGCCAGCGTGGTGATATCGGCTTTGATGGCGAGGATTCGTACGGGCATGCTCGGGGCGCGGTTTGGTGTTGAGCTGATAGGGCGCAACGGGGTAGGTAGGGGTAGGCGGAGGCACGCCAGTCCGGGTTCAGCCACCCTTGTCTGGCCGCATCCACGCCGGGATGTCCCGTTGGCCATGAAGCACGCGCCAGACGTCAACATGGTTGGGCCGTTCCATGTAGAACACCAGATGCGGATATCGGCTCAAGGGCCAGACACGCAGGCCTGGTAGATCAAGTTCATGGGCGTAACGTGGGGAGCCCGAGCCCGGATGTTGGCCAATGTGGGTGTAGGCCTGCCTCCAGCGCATCGATGAACCCCGCGGCGGCTGGCGTTGCAGGCGCGGAAGAGGCGCCTGCCAGGAGCAGGCCGCGCAGATGCACCCGATCCTGGTCCTTGCGGATCAACTCGCGCACATACTCGCTGCTGGTGCCATAGCCGCGCTGGCGGAGCTGCTGGTCGACAAAGGATTTCAGGGCGTCGGGAAGGGAAATGCTCATCGTGCTCATGCCTGCAGGCTAGAGGGCCTGCCAAAATTTGGCAAGCCGGTCTTCCCGATCCAGACGACCACGGGATGAAGGGTCGGGTGGGCCCGGCGGCATCCCGAACCAGGATCCGCCCGACCCGCCATCTGACGGGTTACATGCCTTGCACGGGGCCAGCCCTCACACCCGGTTGCCCGCCGCGAAGCCGGAGGCCAGGGCGCCTTCGATGTAGCCGATGGCGGCGCCGTCGCCGGCGGTGAGGACGGGTACCCTGACGCTTTCCAGTTCCCTCGCCAGCCGGTCATCCGGGCGGGCGCCGATGGCCAGTACCACGGAATCGGCGGGCAGGCTGCGGGTTTCGCCGTCCTGGGTGGTGTAGCTCACGGCCTTGCTGCCGATGTCGGTCACCGTGGCCTGGGTCAGCAATTCGGCCTTGTGCTGGCGCAGGCTGTCCAGCACCCGCCAGCGCCGTACGATCGACAGCTCCCGGCCGAGGCTGGGGCCTTCCTCCAGCACGGTCACCTGGCGGCCGCGGTCCACCAGGAACTCCGCCAGCTCCAGGCCGACCAGCCCGCCGCCGATGATGGCGACGCGCTTGCCCAGGGGCATCCACAGGCGCGACAGGTTCTGGATGGCGTCGCTGCTGTCGGTGACGCCGGCCAGGCTGCCGGCCTTCATCAGGGCGCGCTGACCGAAGGACAGCTTGCGCTTGGCGATCTCCTCGGCCCGGTCGTCGGTCATCAGGCGGCGCAACTCGTCGCCGGACCACACGTGGTCCTGCTCCGCGCCGGGGATGGCCGGGGCGCTGCGTTCGGCGCCGGTGGCGACGATCACCGCATCGGCCTTGAGCTCGCGGAGCAGCGCCGGGGTGGCAGCCGTATTGAGCAACAGCTGGATCGGCAACTGCTTCACCTGGCGGACCAGGTGGTCAAGCAGGGCGCCGTTCTCGGCATAGGCCAGGCCGGCGAAGAAGAGGGTGCCGCCCAGCCGTCCGCTGCGCTCGAGCAGGGTCACCCGGTGGCCCCGCAGCGCGGCGACCCGGGCCGCCTCCAGGCCGGCCGGGCCGCCGCCCACCACCACGATGTGGGCAGGCGTGGCGACGGGGTTCAGGCGGGTCTCGAACTCGTGCCCGGTGAGGGGATTCACCGCGCACTTGACCCGCTGGTTGATGAAGATCTGGCTGACGCAGGCATAGCAGTAAATGCAGGGGCGGATGTCTTCCGGGCGGTTCTCGGCGAGCTTGCGGGGCAGCTCCGGGTCGGCCAGCAGCTTGCGGGCCATGGCCACGAAGTCGCACTGGCCGGCGCCGATGGCGGTATCGGCCACCTCCGGCTCCAGGCGCCCGACGGCGATCACCGGGATCCGCAGCCCGGTCTTGATCTCCGCAGCCCAGGGCAGGAAGCCTGCCTTCTGCTGGACCAGGGGGGCCTCGGTGAAGGCCACCCCGGTGCTGGTGTTGGCGTAGGCCGACACGCTCACCGCGTCCACGCCGGCCGCCTCGGCCATCCGCGCCACGGCCTTGGCGTCCTCCAGGGTGATGCCGCCGGGGGTGCGGATCTCCTCCGCATCCAGGCGCAGCCACACCGGGAAGTCGGCGCCGACCCGCGCACGCACGGCGGCGATCACGTCCAGCAGCATGCGCGCCCGGTTCTCCAGGGAGCCGCCGTATTCGTCGTCGCGTTTGTTGTAGTAGGGGGACAGGAAGCCGGCGATGATGTAGCTGTGGGCGGCGTGGATCTCCACCCCGTCGAAGCCGGCCCGGCGGGCCCGCTCGGCGGCAGCGGCGAACCACTCGGCCATCTGCGCGATGTCGGCCTTGTCCATCACCCGGATGGCCACGCCGCCGCTCTCGCGGCGCTTGCTGGAGCTGATGAAGGCGCCCAGCTCCTCGCGGGTCAGGGCCTGCATCATGTCGGTCTTGAGGGGGGGCGGCAGCGACGGCACCCACAGCTCGCGCCCCTCGGCCATGTCGCGCACGGCCGTCTTGCCGGCGTGTTGCAACTGCATGGCCAGCTTGGCGCCGTGGCGATGCACCCGCTCGGCCAGGGCCGCCAGGCCGGGGACGAAGCGCTCCTCGGAGACGCCCACCTGGAAAGGCTCGGCCGTGCCGGCCGGATAGGCGATGGCGCACACGCCCATGATCAGCAGCCCGGCGCCACCGGCGGCACGGGCCTCGTAATAGGCCTTGATCCGCTCACCGCAGGTCCCGTCGGATTCGGCAAAGTTGGAGCCCATCGGGGCCATCACGATGCGGTTGCGCAGTTCCATCCGGCCGATGCGGCCGGGGCGCAGGAGATTGTCGAAAGTGCCCATGGTGCTCAGCCCCGGCTCAGGAAGTCGATGCAGCTACGGTTGAACAGGTCGGCGTGCTCCACCTGCACCCAGTGGCCGCAGCGGTTGAGCATGATGAAGCGGGCCTGGGGGGCGTGGTCAAGGATCTTCATGGCGCCGCTGGCCGGGTTGAAATTGTCGTTGGTGCCCCAGAAGCCCAGGATAGGGCAGGTCAGCTCGTGCAGTCGCGCCGTCATGTCGGGCACCATCATGGTCGAGAACAGGTTGGCCGGCTGGGTCGCCGCCACCGCGGCGCGCTCGGCCAGCAGGGCGTCGTCGAGCAGGGACGCATCGTAAAGCTGGAGCGCCATCACGTGGCGCATCTGCTCCACCCCCATCGGCCCGGCGGCATAGGTGTCAACCATGCGCCGGATGCCCTTCATGCGGAAGTAGGTCTCCCGCTCCTCCACGCCTCCCGGGGCCATCAGGATCAGGCGTTCGACGAGGCCGGGCCGGGCCAGGGCCTGGCCCAGGGCGATCGCGCCGCCGAGCGAGTTGCCCAGCAGGGTGCAGCGGCTCACGCCGATCACCTCCAGGAAGGCCGACAGGCGGGACACGAAGAAGTCCAGGTTGTACTGGGCGTCGGCGGGCTTGTCGGAGCGGCCGAAGCCGGGCAGGTCCAGCACGATGTTGCGAAAGCCCGCAGCGGCAAAGGCCGGGTAGTTGCCCTTGAAGTTGCTGTAGCCGCTGGCGCCCGGCCCGCTGCCATGCAGCCACACCACCACCGGCCCCTGGCCCGAGTCCAGGTAGTGCAGGCGCATGCCGTCCGGCAGTTCGGCGTAGCGGTCGAGGGGGAGGGGAAGGTCCTGCAGGGTCATCGCTCATGTCTCCTGGTAGTCAATCGCCCGAGGGACGGGCTCCGGCATCGATGCTCCTCCGGACCTGCGGGCCGCGGCATCGTCCGTTCAGACCAGCCGGATCCGCCGCCGGGAGGCAGGGCCTGCTTAGTCTTTCCGGACGATGTTGCGCGGCGCGGGCAGGCGAATGATGGGCA
The DNA here is from genome assembly GCA_009026175.1 of Zoogloea sp. Classification (GTDB taxonomy): domain Bacteria; phylum Pseudomonadota; class Gammaproteobacteria; order Burkholderiales; family Rhodocyclaceae; genus Zoogloea. The sequence goes on from WBTZ01000032.1 coordinate 24,649, forward strand.
GCGAAAGACGCAAGGGGCGCCCACAGCCCCGCCCACCGCAACCTGCACCACAGACCGGGGAGACATGTGCATGAGCGCAAACGATGCACCACCGAATTTGACCGATCCGAACCAGGGCTGTGTGCCCCGGGAAGTCACCCAGGCGCGCCTGGACCGCCGAGCCGCCGCCAGCGCCCTGATCAAGCCGGGCGACCTGTACACCCTGGCCGACCGGGTCGAGGACATGGCCGCTCGCCAGGGCGGGCGCCCCTTCCTGCTGTATGGCACGCAGCGCTACAGCTATGCCGAGGTGGATGCGCGCGCCAACCAGGTGGCCCACGCCGCCTTCGCCCGTGGCCTGCGCCCGGGAGATGTGTGTGCCCTGGCCATGGAGAACCGGCCGGAGTTCTTCTTCACCTGGTTCGGGCTGGTCAAGCTGGGGGTGGTGGTGGCCTTCATCAACACCCAGGTCAGCGGCCGCCCGCTGGTCCATGCGCTGGAGACCACCCACGCCCGGGCGGTCGTGGTGGGTGAGGAGTGCCTGGCCAACTTCGTCGCTACCGAAGGCCTGCCCGAGCTCCACCTGTGGTGCCTGGCCGATGCCGAGAAGCCATACCCGGGCCACGGCAGCGGCATCGCCGACAAGACCTTCGACGCCGATGTGGCGGCCGCACCGCGCAGCGCTGTCCCGTGCAGCCACCGTGCAGCCATCACCGCCGAGACTCCGACCCTGCTGATCTTCACCTCCGGCACCACCGGCCTGCCCAAGGCGGCCCGCTACAGCCACATGCGCTGGCTCAGCTCCGGCGACGTGATGGAGGTGACCATCGGGGCCACGCCGGACGACGTGTTCTACTGCTGTCTGCCGCTCTACCACGGTGCCGCCGCCACCTCCGTCACCTCCACCGCCCTGCGCGCCGGTGCGGCCATCGCCCTGCGGCGCAAGTTCAGCACCCGGGAGTTCTGGAAGGATGTACGCGACAAGGGCATCACCGTGTGCCAGTACATCGGGGAGATCTGCCGCTACCTGATGAATCAGCCGGCCAGCCCCGACGACCGCCGGCACGGCCTGCGCTGCATGATGGGCGCCGGGCTGACGCCGGAGATCTGGCAGCGCTGGATCGAGCGCTTCGGCAGCGTGCAGATCTTCGAGGGCTGGGGCTCCACCGAGGCCAACACCGCCCTGATCAACGTGGATAACCGCATCGGCTCCTGCGGCCGGGTGCCCTACTGGGAGAAGACCAACTTCCGCCTGGTGCGCTACGACATCGAGAGCGATACCCACCCGCGGGACGACCGGGGCTTCTACCTGCTGTGCAAGCCGGGTGAGGTGGGGGAGGGGCTGGGCTACATCGTCAATCACCCGCAGATCGGCGGCGGCCGCTTCGAGGGCTACACCTCCGCCGAGGCCACCGAGAAGAAGATCCTGCGCAATGTCTTCCAGGAAGGTGACGCCTTCTGGAGCTCCGGCGACCTGCTGCGCTACGACGAGGACGGCTACTTCTACTTCGTGGACCGGATCGGCGACACCTTCCGCTGGAAGAGCGAGAACGTGTCCACCCAGGAGGTGGCCGACGCCCTGTCCGACTGCCCGGGGGTCGAGCTCATCAACATCTACGGCGTGCAGGTGCCGGCGCACGAAGGCCGCGCCGGCATGGCCGCCATCGTCATGCAGCCGGGCCGGACCTTCGACCCCGCAGCCTTCTACGCCCTCACCGAGGCCCGCCTGCCGCGCTATGCGGCACCCCAGTTCGTGCGCGTCTCGCGGGAGGCGGACATGACGGCCTCCTTCAAGCTGCGCAAGGTGGACCTGCAACGCCAGGGCTACGATCCGACCGCCTTCGACGACCCGCTGTATGTGCGCGACGAGGCGCAGGGCTGCTACGTCCCCTGGTCCGAGGCCGTGCTCGCCCGGGTGGGCTACGCCCCGTTCCGGGCCCCGCGGGAGGGATGAGGCCGGGGCTGGGGGGGCTAGTCCGTTTGGACGATGCCGGGCCCGGTGCCCCGCCGCAATCTGCCAGAACGCAAACCCAGCGCCAAAACACCAGAGTGCCCTCAAGGGGCCGGAGGAGATCACATCATGTTCATCAAAGCCTGCGCCATCAGCGTTGCCCTGAGCTGCCTCGGGATCAGCGTCTTCGACAGGAAACCCGAGGCCGGGAGCGACTGCAAGGGGAGCGACCCCCAGTGCCCCCCCGTCCATGCGGTGGCCACCGGCAGCAACCACATGTACGCGGCGCTGATGGCCCGCTGAGACCGCTACGACCCTCTGCAGGGGTTGGCTGTAGGGGCGGCTTCAGCCGCCCGCGGACTGCGCTTCGGCACCTGCGGGCGGCTGAAGCCGCCCCTACAGGGCTTTGCATCCTGCGGGGGCCGGATCGAAGTCCGGGCCCCCTCCCCGTATCTCTCCGGCCTAGTCGATTTGAACGATTTCCCCCGCATCACCCTGTGGCATCGTGCAGCCATGGACCGGCCGATGCCGGTTGAACAACAGAGGTGATGCACACATGGCACTCAAGGGAAACGCTGCAATCGTCGGCGCGGCGCAGTACAGGCCGGAGAAGTATCAGACCGCGCCGCGCATGTTCCACCTGGAGCAGGTCGCCGACCTGGCTTCGCGGGCCCTGGCCGATGCCGGCCTGAAGGCCGATGACATCGACGGGCTGGTCATCAATGGCCCCCAGTTTCACGAGGCCTCGGTCTTCGTGCCAGCGATGGCCGCCGAATACCTGGGCCTCAACCTGAACTTCGCCGAGGTAGTGGACCTGGGCGGCTGCACCTCCGTGGCGATGGTGTGGCGTGCCGCGATGGCCATCGAGATGGGCCTGTGCCAGGCGGTCCTGTGCGTGCTGCCGGCCCGCATGGCGCCGCTGGGGCCCGACGAGGACCCGGCCTGGATGGCCCGGGCCATGCGCTACGGTGGCCACAGCACCGCCTTCGGCGCCCCCGAGGCGGAGTTCGACCTGCCCTACGGCCACATGGGCCAGAACACCGGCTACGCCATGATCGCCCAGCGCTACGCCGCCCAGTACGGCTACGACCCGCTGGCCATGGCCAAGATCGCGGTGGATCAGCGCAGCAACGCCCTGGCCAACCCGGACGCCATGTTCTTCGGCAAGCCCCTCAGCGCCGAGGAGGTGCTGGCCAGCAAGATGGTGGCCGACCCGCTGCACGTGCTCGAGATCGTCATGCCGGTGGCCGGCGGTGCGGCGGTGATCGTGGCCTCCAGGAAGCTGGCCGCCAAGGCTCGCCACCGGGGCGCGGTGATCAAGGGCTTCGGCGAGCACCTGAGCTTCAAGTCGCCCACCTACGCCGCCGACATGACCCGCACCCCCATCGGCCCCGCCGCTGCCCGCGCCTTCGCGATGGCCGGCCTCAAGCCCGCCGACGTGGATGCCGCGCAGATCTACGATTGCTACACCATCACCGTGTTGCTGACCCTTGAGGACGCCGGCTTTGCGCCCAAGGGCGAAGGCATGCGCTGGGTGCGCGAGCACGACCTGACCTGGCGGGGCGACTTCCCCATGAACACCCACGGTGGCCAGCTGAGCTTCGGCCAGGCCGGCAGCGCCGGCGGCATGTCCCAGGTCATCGAGGCCTTCACCCAGATTTCCGGCCGCGCCGGTGAGCGCCAGCTCAAGGCCTGCGACACCGTTTTCGTATCCGGCACCGGCGGCGTGATGAGCGAGCAGGGCGCACTGATTCTCCAGGGAGCTTGAAGCATGTCCACCAACAAACCCATGCCCGCGCCGACCGACATCTCGGCCCCCTTCTGGGACGGCCTCACCCGCGGCAGCCTCACCATTCCCCGCTGCAACAGCTGCGGCCACTGGATCTTCTACCCCCGCCGGCACTGCGACAAATGCTGGTCCCACGACTTGGCCTGGCACGAGGTGAGCGGTGAGGGCAGCCTCTACACCTACACCCTGACCCGCATTCCCACCCTGCCGGACTTCGCCGACGAGATGCCCCAGGCCCTGGCCGTGGTGGAACTGGACGAAGGGGTGCGCATCAACACCACCCTGGTCGGCCTGGCCGAGGACGAGATCCGCGTCGGCATGCGCCTCAAGCCCGTGTTTGACCGGGTGCGCGAGGACGGCGGCACGCTGCTGCGCTTCACGGGTATCGACAAGACCATCGCCCCTAAGCGCCAGGCGCCCGCCGCCGAGCAGCCAGCCTCCGCGGCGCCCGCCGTCACCCTGGTCAAGGTGCCGGTCAGCGACGAGGCGGCCATGCAGGCCCTGGTCAGCGAGAGCTTCACCGCGTGGAGCAACGAGGTGGTGGTCGATCAGGCCCTGATCGACGAGTTCGCCCGCCTCTCCGGCGACGACTACTGGATCCACACCGACCCGGACAAGGCCCGCAAGCAGGGCCCCTTCGGCGGCACCATCGCCCACGGCGCGCTGGTCCAGGTGCTGCAGTCACGCCTCAAGATCCCGCTGGGCTTCGAGGTCATCGGCTTCACCAACATGGTCAATTACGGCTCCGACCGCCTGCGCTTCCCGTCCCCCGTCCCCGCCGGCGCCCGCATCCAGGCCCGCGCCCGGGTCAAGCGCGTGGAGCGGCTGAAGAGCGGCACCCAGCTCACCCTCGAGGTGCATACCCACGTGGTCGGCGCCGAGCGCCCCAGCGTGATCAACGATCTGGTGATCCTCTACATGTAGGCCCTGCGGCCTGTTTCGTTCCCCCTTGTTGTTCAGTTGTCCTCCAACTTTGCGCCAGCCCTTTGAGGCTGGCGTTTTTTTGGGCTTTCTCCGGGGCCTCCGGAGGGGCGGCTTCAGCCGCCCGCAGGTGCCTGATCGGAGTCCGCGGGCGGCTGAAGCCGCCCCTGCAGGTCTTGGCCCCACGTCGGCCGGGCAGGGGAGTGGCGCCGCTAGTCTCAACGGACGATGAGGCCCGCGCGTCCAGTTCGCACAATGCTCCCCACACATCCGAGAACCCTAGGGGAGCAGACATGATCGATATCCGCGGCCTGGCCTATTTCGTGACCGAGATCGACCAGCTGGACGAATGGCGGCGCTATGCCGAAGACGTGCTGGGCATGATGACCGCGCCGGCGCCGGGGGGCGGGCTCTACGTCAAGATGGACGAGCGCCCCTTCCGCATCCTGGTGGTGGAGGGCGCCCAGCGCCGCTACGTCGCATCCGGCTGGGAGGTGGCCGGCGAGGCCGCCTTCAAGGACGCCCTGGCCACCCTTGGCAACGCCGGCATCGGCTATGAGCTGGCCGGCCCCGAGCTGTGCCGGCAGCGTGGCATGCAGGCCATTGCCCTGCTCACCGACCCGTCGGGCAACCGCCACGAGCTGGGCTGGGGGCATCTCTCCGACTGCCAGCCCTTCGTCTCGCCCCAAGGCGTGCCGCGCTTCCTGACCGGCGGGATGGGCATGGGCCACACCGTGCTGCCGTCTCCCAACTTCGATGCCTCGGTGGCGTTCTTCCGGGACGTGCTCGGCTTCGGCCTCTCCGACATCTTCAACTTCCGTCCGGACCCGGACGGCCCGGCCATCCGCATCCACTTCCTCCACTGCAACAACGCCCGCCACCACAGCCTGGCGATCGCCGAATACCCGGTGCCCAGCGGCTGCGTGCATGTGATGGTGGAGGTGGATTCGATGACCGAGGTGGGCCGCGCCCACGACCGCATGACGGCCCGCCAGGTGCCCATCTCGGCCACCCTCGGCGAACACCTCAACGACCGCATGACCTCCTTCTACATGAAGACTCCTTCCGGCTTCGACCTGGAGTTCGGCTGCGGCGGCCTGCAGGTGGATTGGGCCGGGCACAGCCCCTTCGAATTCACCCGCGTCAGCATCTGGGGCCACGACTTCAGCGCCGGCCAGCGGCAACAGGCCTGACCTGGCCTCCCCACCCAAGCAAGGACCCGACATGAACAAACAGATGACGGCGGCGGATGCCGTCGCCCGCCTGCGCGACGGCATGACCGTCGGCTTCGGGGGCTGGGGCCCCCGGCGCAAGCCCATGGCCATCGTCCGCGAGATCCTGCGCTCCAGCCTCAAGGACCTCACCGTGGTGGCCTACGGCGGCCCCGAGGTCGGCATGCTGTGCGCCGCCGGCAAGGTGAAGAAGCTGATCTGCGGCTTCGCCACCCTCGACGCGATCCCCCTCGAACCCTGGTACCGCAAGATCCGCGAGAGCGGCAGCCTGGAGCTGATGGAGCTGGACGAGGGCATGTTCCAGTGGGGCCTGCGCGCCGCCGGCATGCGCCTGCCTTTCCTGCCCACCCGCTGCGGCCTGGCCACCGACGTGACCCGCCTCAACCCGGAGATCCGGACCATCCGGTCTCCCTATGAAGATGGCGAGACCCTGCTTGCCATGCCGGCCCTCAAGCTGGATGCGGCGATCCTCCACGTCAATGTGGCCGACCGCCTCGGCAACACCCTGGTGACCGGCCCCGATCCCTATTTCGACCACCTCTTCGCCCGCGCCGCCGACGCCTGCTACGTGTCCGCCGAGCGGGTGGAGGAGCGCCTGCAGCTGGATGCCGCCCAGGCCCGCTTCAACACCTTCGAGCGTTACCTGGTGAGCGGCGTGGTGGAGGCCCCCTGTGGTGCCCACCCGACCTCCTGCCCCTCCGACTACGGCTGGGACATGAGCCACTTCAAGCGCTACGTGGCCAGCGCCGCCGAACCCGGCGGATGGCAGGCCTACATGGAGGAATTCGTGCAGCCCGGCGAAGCCGCCTACCAGGACCGCAACGGCGGCATCGAACGCATGGCGGGGCTGCCCCTGCCGGTGTTCTGAGGAGACGAGACATGAACCAAGACACGCCCTTCACCCTGGCCGAACTGATGATCGTCGCCGCCTCGGAAGCCTGGCGCGACAACGGCGAGGTGCTGGCCTCCGGCCTCGGCATCATTCCCCGCCTGGGCGCCGGCCTGGCCAAGTTGACCCACAGCCCCGAGCTGCTGATGACCGACAGCGAGGCCTTCCTGGTCGAAGAGCCCATCCCCGTCGGCCCGCGCGGCGACTACGTGCCGAAGTACAGCGGCTACATGTCCTTCGAGCGGGTCTTCGAGTGTGTGTGGGGCGGCCGCCGCCACGCCATGGTCGGCCCCACGCAGATCGACCGCTGGGCCCAGACCAACCTGTCCTGCGTCGGCGACTACCGCCAGCCCAAGGCAGCCATGCTGGGGGTGCGCGGCCTGCCCGGCAACAGCATCAACCACATCAACTCCTTCTTCGTGCCCAACCACAGCCCGCGGGTCTTCGTGGCCGGCGAGGTGGATATGGTGTCCGGCGTCGGCTTCAAGCCGGAGCGCTGGGACGACGGCGTGCGCCGCGACCTGATGGACATCCGCGTCGCCGTCACCGACCTGTGCGTGATGGACTGGCAAGGCCCCGGCAACAGCGCCCGGGTGCGCAGCCTGCACCCCGGAGTGAGCTTCGAGGAGGTGCAGGAGAAGACCGGCTTCCCGCTGCTCAAGGCCGGGGACCTGGGCGAGACGCCCCATCCCGGCGCGGCCCAGCTGGAGATCATCCGCCGCCTCGACCCCCACGACCTGCGTGCCGCCCAGCTCAAGGGCAACCCGCCGGGCATCCGCCCGGCCGCCTGAGGCCGGCACGACCAGGAGACATCCATGAACGCCCCCAGCAGCGCCGACGGCTTCGTGTCCCGCCAGGACACGGCCCACTACGAGACCGGCGAACCGGTGAAGTACGCCGTCGCCGACGGCATCGCCAGCCTCACGATGAGCCGGCCGGACTTCAACAACGTGCAGAACTCCCAGATGACCTACGCCCTGGACGCCGCCTTTCGCCGGGCGGTGGACGACGACACGGTGAAGGTCATCGTGCTGCGCGGGGAGGGCCGGCACTTCTCCGCCGGACACGACATCGGCACCCCGGGCCGCGACATCAACAAGCCCTTCGAGCGCGTGCACCTGTGGTGGGACCACACCAACAAGCCCGGCGGCGAGTACCTCTACGCCCGCGAGCAGGAGGTCTACCTCAACATGTGCCGGCGCTGGCGTGAGCTGCCCAAGCCCACCATCGCCATGGTGCAGGGCGCCTGCGTGGCCGGCGGGCTGATGCTGGCCTGGGTGTGCGACCTGATCGTCGCCAGCGACGACGCCTTCTTCCAGGACCCGGTGGTGCGCATGGGCATCCCGGGGGTGGAGTACTTCGCCCACCCCTACGAGCTCAATCCCCGCATCGCCAAGGAGTTCCTGATGACCGGCGACCGCATGGGCGCCGAACGGGCCTACCAGATGGGCATGGTGAACCGGGTCGTGCCGCGGGCCGGCCTGGAGGAGGCCACCTACGCCCTGGCCGCCCGCATCGCCAGCCAGCCGCGCATGGGCCTGGCCCTCACCAAGCAGGCCATCAACCACGTGGAAGACCTGCAGGGCAAGCGCAGCGCCATGGACGCCACCTTTGCCTGGCACCACTTCGCCCACACCCATAACGAACTGATCTCCGGCGACCGCCTCGGCGGCTTCGACGGCAAGGCCATGGCCGCCGCCAACAAGCAGGCGGCGGGGGAGGGTGAAGCAGGGGTGTCGCGGAGCACGGCCCCGCGCCTGCGGAACGGACCGGCTGTGCAAGGCCGGCACTCAAACAAGGAGTAGCCCGATGAGTATGGACATGACTGCCCTGCTGCGCACCGCCTTGACCGACAGGCTGGGCTGCCGCTACCCCATCGTGCAGACGGCGATGGGCTGGGTGGCCGACGCCAGGCTGGTGATCGCCACCACCCGGGCCGGCGGTTTCGGCTTCCTCGCCGGTGCGACCATCGCCGCCGACCAGCTGGAGGCCGAGATCCGCAAGGTGATCGATGCCACCGGCGGCAGCAACTTCGGCCTCAACTTCCACATGTTCCAGGACAACGCCGCCCAGTGTGTGGACCTGGCCATCCAGTACCGCCTCAAGGCCGTCAGCTACGGCCGCGGGCCGGACAAGAAGACCATCGCCCGCTTCAAGGCGGCCGGTGTGCTGTGCATCCCCACCGTGGGGGCGGTCAAGCACGCGCTGAAGGCTGTCGAGCTGGGCGCCGACATGATCACCATCCAGGGCGGGGAGGGGGGCGGCCACACCGGCGGCGTGCCCTCCAGCATCCTGCTGCCCCAGGTGCTCGACGCGGTGAAGGTGCCGGTGATCGCCGCCGGCGGCTATTCCACAGGGCGCGGTCTGGCCGGCGCCCTGGCGGCCGGCGCGGCGGGCATCGCGATGGGCACCCGCTTCATGATGACCACCGATTCGCCCACCCCGCCGACCACCCTGGCACGCTACGTGAAGGTGGATGACCCGCAGCAGATCCGCGTCACCCTGGCGGTGGACGGCATGCGCCACCGCATGATCGACAACCCCTTCATCCGCCGCCTGGAAGCGGCCAGCCCCGTCGGCCGGCTGTGGATCGCCCTGCGCAGTGCCTGGCTGTGGAAGCAGCAGACCGGCATGAGCCTAGGCCATATGGTCGATGTGCTGCGCCGGGCCATCCGCGAGGATGCAGGTGCCGTGTCCCAAGCGGTGATGTCCGCCAACCAGCCGGTGCTGCTGCAGCGCTCGATGGTCGAGGGCTTCCCCGACGAGGGCATCCTGCCCAGCGGCCAGGTGGCCGCGGCCATCGGCGAGCTGAAGAGCGCCCGGCAGGTGATCGAGGAGGTCGCCACCGAGGCCGAGGCCTGCCTGGCGGCCCTGTACGGGCGCCTGGACGGCGGCGACAGAGACCGCGACAGCATCCCCCGACAAACCCGATCCTCCCTGGAGACCGCAACGTGACGCAGGCTTTCCGTATTTCCATCGACGCCGGCATCGCCGAGCTCGTCATCGACAAACCGCCGGTCAATGCCCTCGACAGCGTGGAGTGGTTCGCCCTGGCCGGCCACCTCGACGCCCTCGGCGCCAACCCGGAAGTCCGCGTCATCGTGATCCGCGCCGAAGGGCGGGGCTTCTGCGCAGGCGTGGACATCAAGGAACTGGACGCCCACCCGGAGCGCATCGTGGCCGTGAATGGCGGCAACTACGCCACCTTCAAGGCGGTGCACCGCAGCCCGGTGCCGGTCATCGTGGCCGTGCATGGCTTCGTGCTGGGTGGCGGCATCGGCATCACCGGGGCGGCCGACATCGTGGTCGCCTCCGACTGCGCCACCTTCGCCCTGCCCGAAGTCGACCGCGGCGCGATGGGCGGCGGCGCCCACCTGCAGCGCCTCTTTCCGGTGCAGAAGGTGCGCTACCTGTTCTTCACCGGCGACAAGATCGGCGCCCGCGAGGCCGAGCGCTACGGCTTCATCGAGCGCGTGGTGCCCCGCGCCGGACTGCGCGACGCCGCGCTGGAGATCGCCCGCAAGATCGCCGCCAAGAGCCCGGCCATGATCCGCATCGCCAAGGAGGCCCTCAACGGCATCGAGGACGGCAACCTGGAAGACAAGTACCGCTGGGAGCAGGGCTTCACCCTGCAGGCCTACACCAGCCCGGATTCCGCTGAAACCCGCCGCGCCTTCGTCGAGAAGCGCGACGCCGCCTTCTGAGGAACTGTCATGCATCTTGCCTACACCGACAAACAGAAGGCCTTCCGCGCCGAGGTGCGGAGCTGGCTTGCGCGCAATGTGCCAAAGGCGCCGCTGGCCAGCTATGACACCCGGGAAGGCTTCGAGCAGCACCGGGAATGGGAGCGCCGTCTCTTCGAGAGCCGCCTGTCCATGGTGATGTGGCCGGAACACCTGGGCGGGCGCGGCTGCGACCTGATCGAATGGCTGATCTTCGAGGAGGAGTACTACGCCGCCGGGGCCCCGATGCGGGTCAACCAGAACGGCCAGCTGCTGCTCGGCCCGACCCTCATGGAGTTCGGCACCGAGGCCCAGAAGCAGCGCTTCCTGCCGCGCATGGCGGCCAGCGACGACATGTGGGCGCAGGGCTGGTCCGAACCCAATGCCGGCTCCGACATGGCCGCCATCACCAGCAAGGCGACCCTCTCCGAGGACGGCAGCCACTACATCCTCAACGGGCAGAAGACCTGGTCCACCCGGGCCATCTTCGCCGACTGGGTGTTCGGCCTGTTCCGCAGCGAGGCGGGCTCGACCCGCCACCATGGCCTGTCCTACCTGCTGGCGCCCCTTGATGCGCCGGGCGTGACCATCCGCCCGATCATCGCCCTCAACGGCAAGCAGGCCTTCGCCGAGATCTTCTTCGACGACGTCAAGGTGCCGGTGGACAACCGCATCGGCGAGGAAGGGCAGGGCTGGCACGTGGCGATGGCCACCGCCGGCTTCGAGCGCGGCCTGCTGCTGCGCTCGCCGGCCCGCTTCCAGGCCACCGCCCGCAAGCTGGTGGCGCTGTACCAGGCCAACCGGGCCAGCGCCGACCGCGATCCGTCGATCCGCGACGCCGTCTGCGAAGCCTGGATGGGCGCCGAGGCCTACGCCTTGTCCGCCTATCACACGGTCGGCCGCCTGGCCAAGGGGGCCCGCATCGGCGCCGAGGCCAGCACCAACAAGATCGTGTGGTCCGAGCTGGACCTGAAAATGCACGAGACCGCCATGCGCATCCTCGGCGCCCGCGGCGAGCTGCTGGCCGAGGCCCCCGACGCGGGGACCGACGCCGCGGGCTGGCTGGACGGCTTCCTGTTCGCCCAGGCCGGCCCGATCTACGCCGGCACCAACGAAATCCAGCGCAACATCATCGCCGAGCGGATGCTCGGCTTGCCCAAATCCTGAGGCCGGCCATGGACTTCACCTTCAACGACGATCAGCTCAGCTTCCGGGAGGCGATGAGCCGCTTCCTGATGACCGAAGCCCCTCCCGAGATGCTGCGGGAGATCTGGGAAACCGACCCCGGCCGCTCCCCCGAACTGCGCGGCAAACTGGCCGCGCAGGGCCTCACCGCCCTGTCGGTGCCGGAGGATTGCGGTGGTCTCGGCATGGACGACGTGGCCTGGTCCCTGATGACCCAGGAACTCGGCTACTACGCCATCCCCGACTCCCTGGCCGACACCGCCTACGTGTCCGCCGGCCTGGTCGCCGCGCTGCCCGCCGGCCGCGCCGGGCGCGAGGAAGTCCTCGGCCGCATCGCCGCCGGCAGCGTACGCATCGCCATCGGCCACCCGGTCAACCCCCTGGTGGCCGACGCCGCCACCGCCGACCTGTTGCTGTTGCCCCACGGCGACGAGGTGCACCTGGTGCCGCGGGCCCTGGTGGACGTGACGCCCAACCCCAGCATCGACCTGTCGCGCCGCCTGGCCAGCCTGGCCTGGGAGCCCAGCTCGGCCACCCGCATCGCCGCGGACGAGGCCGGGCGTCGCCTGTGGGCCCAGGCCCTGGACCGTGGCACCCTGTCGGTGGCCGGCCAGCTCCTCGGCCTGGCCCAGCGCATGCTGGACCTGACGGTGGACTACGCCGCCCAGCGCAAGCAGTTCGGCAAGCCCATCGGCAGCTTCCAGGCGGTCAAGCACCACTTGGCCGACGTGGCCACCCGCATCGAGTTCGCCAAGCCGGTGCTCTACCGGGCCGCCCACGCCCTGGCCCACGGCGGGGCCGACGCGCCGGTGCATGCCTCCCACGCCAAACTGGTGTGCGGCGAAGCCGCCTGGCTGGCCGCCCGCCACGGCATCCAGGTGCATGGCGCCATGGGCTACACCTGGGAGGTGGATCTGCAGATGTTCATGAAGCGGACCTGGGCCCTCGATGCATCCTGGGGCGACCGCGGTTTCCACAAGTCACGGGTGGCCGAGTCCATCCTCGCCGAGGGCGCCGCCATCGGCCCCGGCCACACTTTCGAGGTGCAAGCATGATCCAAGCCCCCACCAACCAGGCCTACATCGTCGACGCCCTGCGCAGCCCTACCGGCCGGCGCAAGGGCGGCCTCGCCCACGTCCATGCCATCGACCTGGGCGCCCACGTGCTCAAGGCCCTGGTGGAGCGCAACGCCATCCCCGCCGAAGACTACGACGACGTGATCTTCGGCTGCGTGGATACCATCGGCTCCCAGGCCGGCGACATCGCCCGCACCGCCTGGCTGGCCGCCGGCCTGCCGCTGAACGTGCCGGGCACCACCGTGGACCGCCAGTGCGGGTCGAGCCAGCAGGCCCTGCACTTCGCCGCCCAGGCGGTGATGAGCGGCACCCAGGACGTGGTGGCGGTGGGCGGCGTGCAGACCATGACCCAGATCCCCATCTCCTCGGCCATGCTGGCCGGCCAGCCCCTGGGCTTCCCCGACCCCTTCTCGGGCAGCAAGGGCTGGCAGGCGCGCTTCGGCGAGCAGCCGGTCAACCAGTTCTACGCCGCCCAGCGCATCGCCGACCATTGGGGCATCAGCCGCGCCGACATGGAGGCCTTTGCCCTGGAGAGCCACCGCCGCGCCCTGGCCGCCAGCGAGGCCGGCCACTTCGCGCGGGAGATCGTGCCCCTCGAAGGCGTCGAGCGGGACGAGACCCCCCGCGCCACCACCCTCGACAAGATGGCCGCCCTGGAGCCGGTGGGGGGCGACTACCCGTCCATCACCGCTGCCGTGTCGAGCCAGACCTGCGACGCCTCGGCCGCCCTGCTGGTGGTGTCGGAGGCGGCGCTGAAGCGCTACGGGCTGACTCCGCGGGCGCGCATCCACCACCTGAGCGTGCTCGGTGACGACCCGATCTGGCACCTCACCGCACCCATCCCGGCCACCCGGGCGGCCCTCAGGAAGGCCGGCATGAGCCTGTCGGACATCGACTGCGTGGAGATCAACGAGGCCTTCGCTTCGGTGGTCATGGCCTGGCTCAAGGAGACCGGCTACGACCCGGCCCGCACCAACCCCAAGGGCGGCGCCATCGCCCTCGGCCACCCCCTGGGGGCCACCGGCGCGCGCCTGATGACCAGCCTGCTCCACGAGCTCGAGCGCACCGGCGGCCGCTTCGGCCTGCAGACCATGTGCGAGGGCGGCGGCCAGGCCAACGTGACGATCATCGAACGCCTTTGAGGCGGCGCATGCGGCTACTGCGCGGCCCGATCTCGCGACTGCGATGCTCGCCGTACTCATGTACGGCTGCGCTTCTCCTCGCGACCTCGGGCCGCTCGCTACGCCGCCTGCACCGCTTCAATCTACGTTTATTGGAGACAGCAAATGGGTATTTGTGAAGGACGTAGCATCATCATCACCGGCGCCGGCGGGGGGCTTGGGCGGGCGTATGCGCTGGCCTTCGCCGCCGAGGGCGCCAACGTGGTGGTGAACGACATCCGCCAGGCCGCCGCCGAGGCGGTGGTGGCCGAGATTGCCGCCACCGGCGGCCAGGCCATCGCCAGCAGCGACGACATCACCCGCAGCGACAGCGCCCAGCGCATCGTCGACGCCGCCGTCGCCGCCTTCGGCGAGGTGCATGTGGTGGTGAACAACGCCGGCATCCTGCGCGACCGCATGTTCATCAGCTTGTCCGAGGAGGACTGGGACGAAGTGATGCGGGTGCACCTCAAGGGCCACTTCTGCCTCGCCAACATCCTGGGCAAGCGCTGGCGCGACCAGGCCAAGGCCGGCAACAGGGTGGACGCGCGCATCATCAACACCAGCTCCGGCGCCGGCCTGCAGGGCTCGGTGGGGCAGTCCAATTATGCCGCGGCCAAGGGCGGCATCGCCGCCCTGACCCTGGTGCAGGCCGCCGAGCTGGCCCGTTACGGCGTCACGGCCAACGCCCTGGCCCCCGCCGCCCGCACGTCCATGACCGAGAGCGCCATGCCCGATGTGGTGAAGGCGCCCGAATCCGGCTTCGACGCCTGGGCCGCCGAGAACGTGGCGCCCCTGGTGGTGTGGCTGGGCAGCAGCCGCTCCGCCCATGTCACCGGCCAGGTCTTCGAGAGCCAGGGCGGGCGCATCTCCGTGTGCGACGGCTGGCGTACCGGCCCCCAGAAGGACAAGGGCGCGCGCCTCAGCGTGGCCGAGGTGGAGGACGTGCTGGCCACCCTGCTGGCCCAGGCGGTGCCAGCGCAGAAAGTCTGGGGGACCTGAGCATGGACGAAGGAGACATGGACACGGGCCGGCGCGGCTTCCTGCAGGGGGCGGGCGCCCTCGGCCTCGCCGCCGCCACCTCGGCGCTCAGCGGCGTCGCCACCC